>NZ_CP015029.1:1525931-1831117 GCF_011455495.1 Frederiksenia canicola | reverse complement strand
GCTCAAAAAGTCATGATCGCGATGGCAGTGGCGAATCAGCCCCGTTTACTTGTTGCTGATGAACCGACCAATACGATGGAAGCGACAACACAGTTGCAAGTGTATCGTCTATTATCGAGTATGAATAAAAACCTTGGTACGTCGATTATTTTAGTCAGCAACGATATGTTGAGTATTCAGAAATGGGTGGATTCTTATAATGTGTTGTACTGCGGGCAAACCGTTGAAATCGCCAGTAAAGAAACCATTATGGAAACACCATATCACCCTTACACTTCGGTGCTGTTGCATAGCGTACCAGACTTCTCTCAACCGTTGCCGTTTAAAAGTAAATTAAATACGCTAAAAGGTTCTGTGCCGATGTTGCAGCAGATGCCGATTGGTTGTCGGCTTGGTCCTCGTTGCCCTTTTGCACAGAAAAAATGTGTGGTCAAGCCACCGTTACGCAAGTTCCGTCAACACGAGTTTGCCTGCCATTTCCCAATTAACTTCCGTGAACAAAATTTGCTGAAAAAAGAAGAGTTTACCCCCGTGGTGGTGGCTGAAATGAACGAAACAAGCGGTTAGATTCGCCGAAAGTTTTGCAAATCTTTATGCTCTTGTCCGATTGGAGTGAAGCAGAGTGGTTTTGTAGATTAATTCAGTGATGGTCTGTGCCTGCATTTTCTGCATTAAATTCGCTCGGTGCACTTCCACCGTTCGTACTGATATATTTAGCTGCTCCGCAATTTGGCGATTAATATAGCCTTTGAGTAATAGCGTCAGAATATCCAACTCTTTGGCACTTAATTGGATATAACACTGCTCAATTTGGTAACGCTCATAGTTTGTTTGGGTGATCTCACTGGCGGCATTTAAGGCGGCTTGAAGCTGTGAAAATTTGACTGGTTTTTGCAGAAAATCAACGGCACCTTGTTTTAGTTCTTGCACCGCCATGGGCACATCCGCGTGGGCTGTCATAATAATCACTGCAAGGGTGCTATGTTGTTGGCGGAGATATTGATGCACTTGTTTTCCATCTAGTTGTGGCATTTTCATATCCAGTAGAACAATGCCTTGCTCATAGAGTGCCACTTGTTCCACAAATTGTTGGCTGCTTGACCATGTTTTGACTTTGTGTCCCGTCTGTTCCAAGAGAAAAGACGCAGAATCTAAGATTGTCATATCGTCATCGACAAGATGAATTAGCATATTTCCTCCTTGGTAATAGGTAACGTTAATGAAATTTCTGCCCCAGATTGATCGGAACGATTATTTAAACGAATATCTCCCCCTACACGTTGAATCAGCCGCTGGCAGAGAACTAATCCTAAACCGAGCCCATTTGGCTTACGGGTACGAAAAGGTACAAAAGGAAATTGCAATTCTTCGGGGCTAAATCCTGTGCCATTATCGATCAGCTGAATGTGTACTCGGCTACCTTGTGGCATGGCGATAATTTGAATTTCTGTCGCCCCTGCTTGGATGGCATTTAAGATGCAATTACACAGAATTTGCTCCAGTAATGTCGGTTTTATGGCAACAAAGATGTTATCAGTACAAGTGAGGTGAATCCGACATTGGTTTTTCGGTTTATGTGAAATAAATTGAATCACCCTGTGTAATAAGGATTTCAGTTCAACAGATTCGGTATTTTCTTCACTTTTGCCTTTCGTCCAATTAAGCAAATTTCGAATAATATCGGCACTGCGATCAACTTGTACTAAGGTTTTATCTACTATTTCAAGGGTTTTCGCTGACGTCGATTGATTTACTAATTGCTGTTGCATGCCTTCTAAATACATTCTAATCGCTGCCAGCGGTTGGTTGATTTCGTGAGCAATCCCTGCACTCATTTCACCTAAAATAGCGAGTCGATCCGCTTGGATCAACTGCTGTTCATACTGTTGCATCTCTTGATAAGCTCGCTTCAAGGCTTGGCTTTTGCGATGAATTTGCAAACTAATCCATAAATAGTTGAGAAATAATAAGAGAATAATACTCAGAATGGCAATTTTATGCTGTTCTAACCAGTATTTTACGTTGTCCCATACGCGTTGTTTTGGGTGCTTATAAAGTTGGCGTAAGAGTTCATCGGCTTGGCTAGTTGAGTGCGGAGGCGTCCATTGCGGTAAATGATCAGGAATTTCACTTAATAACTTTGTGACTATTTTTGATGCTAATTCAGTGGGGACTTGTGGCATTGCGGCTAATGACCAATTGGGGAGAAGTTCTGTGCTGGCGAGACAACCAAGATCGTTTTCCTTACCGCCTAGCAAACGGAAATTTTCGGCTTTAATTGCCCCTTCTTGAACCAGTTCTTCGAAGATACAGACGGGAACAATCGCTGCATCGACTTTCTTTTCTTGTAATAAGAGCAACGTGTTATCGACAGGAAAGCCAGTAAACACTAAGTTAAAATCTTGATGCTCAATTAAGCCTTGCTGATAGAGCTCGTTATAGCCGAGTAGAAATCCACCAAAAGCATGCTGACCCACAGCACTGATTCGCTGATGTTTGAGATCTCGGAGCGTATAAAACGGGCTGTCTTGCCGAACAAAAATGGCACTGCCAATTCGCTCAGTGCTGTCTCGAGTTATTTGACGGGGCGATTTTAAAGTAACAAGCCAACGTACTTCATTACTATTTAAATAAAAAAATTGAGCTTGGTTCGATAAGATGAAGTCGATCGGATTAGCTCGCTCTTCGGCTAAATCATTTAAGTTGAGCGTGATTAACGAAAATTGGTGATGTGGGGCGAACTGTTGATTTAGCCAGTCAATCCAAGGCTGCCAAGTTGCGTGAGTTTGTGCGATACCACGTTGAGCAAGCACACCGATTTGCCACTGCTGAGCGAATAGCAGTGTCGGAATCACACTGAATAACAATATCAATAGGTTAGCTAACTGGCGACACAGTTTCACATTTATTTCCTTTTTTTGATAGAAATCAATTTACCTTGTTGTGTATGTGGAAAACCACAATGGTTTTCTAATGTAGCTTGCTTAACAATACGTGAAAAAGTGTGATGACACAATAAATTGATGTTCGTGAATGAAAAGGAGCATTGTAATGCAAATCAGTAAGCGAGTTTTTTTGAAAAATTTATCTGCATTAACGGTGGGACAAGCCGTTATTCCGTTTAGCCAAGCTGAAACGCAGTTTCAACCAGCCAGACGAGATGGCGATGAAAAGCACCGTTATGCGATGTTAGTCGATTTACGGCGTTGTATCGGCTGCCAATCTTGCACTGTAAGTTGTTCGGTAGAAAACCATTCGCCGTTGGGTGAATTCCGCACTACAGTGCGTCAATATGAAGTCACAGATGGTAACCAAGTGGTCAATAATGTGTTATTGCCGCGTTTGTGTAACCATTGTGATAATCCACCTTGTGTGCCAGTCTGCCCCGTTCAAGCGACATATCAACGTAAAGATGGCATTGTTGTCGTCAATAATGAGCGTTGTATTGGCTGTGCTTATTGTGTCCAAGCCTGTCCTTACGACGCCCGTTTTATCAATGAAGAAACGAAAACCGCAGACAAATGCACATTCTGTACACATCGTTTAGAAGTAGGACTGCTTCCTGCTTGTGTTGAAAGCTGTGTGGGTGGGGCGAGAATTATTGGTGATCTTGCGGATCCAAACAGCACGATCAGCAAAATGGTTAAGGCGTTCAAATCTGAGTTAAAGGTATTAAAACCAGATGCAGGTACGATTCCACACGTGTTCTATTTAGGTCTTGATCAAGCGTTTGTTGATCAAGTGGATGGGCAACCAATGCTTTGGCAAGGTATGGAGGCAAGATGATGACTATTCGAGAAATTTTAGTTGAGCCACAAGCAATCGCTTGGCTTCCTTGGGCGGTTAGTTATTTTTTCTTTATTGGTTTAGCCTTTTCGTTTGTCTTTGTTGGGCTATTGATTTCACGTATTGAAAAGAATTTACGGCACGAGTTTATTGCCATTAGCTTGGGATTCATTTGTGCCATTGTAGCACCTGTCGCCTTGACGGCTGACTTGCATCAACCTAGCCGAATTGCAAATTTTTACCTGAATCCGACCGCTTGGTCTTGGATGGCATGGGGTGCACTGTTTTTACCGCTATTTACTATGGCGGTTGGTGGCTATTTTCTCTGTGTGTTACGTCAAACCATTGAGCCACAACGTTTACCGAAATGGCTGCAAATTTGCTATTGGGGCAAATTGAATATGGATAGATGGACAAATGTATTCAGACTATTGTCCTTACTCTTTTCTGGGCTGATCTTGCTTTATACCACCATGGAAGTTTTTGCAGTAGAAGCAAGACCGTTGTGGCATCACTATTGGTTAATGCCATTAATATTATTCAGTGTGTTACCGACTGCATTATATGTTTGTCGAGTATGTGTTCACTGGTTTGGAACAGGACAAGTTGGCGACTGGTATCAACGTTTAAGCCTTGTTAGTTTAGTGGTGTTTATCGGTTGTTTAATCGGATTATATCTGTCCAGCCCACAGGCCGCTAAACAGTTACACCAACTTTGGTATTTCAGTGATTTACCACTTTTACTCTGTTTCTGTTTAGCCAGTTTGATCTTGTTAATGATGCTGCCGATCAATCGCTCATCAGCAATGTTGACCGTCATTATTGCCCTTCTTTTTACTTGGCTATTCCGTTGGGTGTTATTAATTCAAGTGCAAAGTGTCGCCAAATATAATGCGTTGATGAATCCTTATCACCTTACTTGGCAGATTGATGGTGCTATTGGCATTTTATCGGTATTTAGTTTATGGATTTTTATTAGCGTTATCTTTTGGCATCTCTTTTCTCAAGGGCTGGTATCGCAACACCGTGTAGGGGGAAATCATGAATAACCAACGTCGAAATTTATTAAAAGGTAGTTTAGCTTTAGGCTCCGCTGCGGCATTTGTTGCGGGCTATTCACCAAAAGTAAAAGAAATTGCCACAGGGCTTATTAACGGCACGTCGGGCGAAAAAACCAAAGATAATATTAACGGAAATTCACTTACCCCAGAGTATCAAGTGAAAAATGGACAACTACTTAGCAACAGCCAACAAGTGGTATGCAATACCCAATGTATGGGGTGCTGGACATTATGTGGACTACGCGTGAGGGTCGATTTGGAACAGAATAAGGTTTTACGGATTAACGGCAATCCTTATCACCCCCTATCATCGGATCACTACCTTGATTTTAACCAACCGATTCATCAAGCAGAATTGAGCGTGGCAGGTGAGAGCGGCTTAGAAAATCGTTCCACGGCTTGTGCAAGGGGGGCTGCCTTTTTAGATGGCATTAACAGCCCTTATCGCATCACCCAACCATTAAAACGAGTTGGAAAACGGGGCGAAGGGAAATGGCAAACCATTAGTTTTGAACAGCTGATTGATGAGGTAGTAAACGGTGGTGATCTATTTGGTGAAGGGCATGTCGATGGCTTGAAAGCCATTCGAGACTTACAAACACCAGTCGATAGTGCTCACCCTGATTTTGGCTCGAAAGCGAATCAATTGATGGTGACTTTTGCAGGACCAGAAGGTCGTCAGCCATTACTAAAACGCTTTGCTAATAATAGCTTTGGCACAATCAACTTTGCTTCACACGGCTCATTCTGTGGGCTTTCATATCGTGCCGGTTCTGGTGCCTTTATGAACGATTTTGTGAATAACTCACACGCCAAACCAGACTGGGATCATGCCGAATTTATTCTGTTTATGGGCACATCGCCAGCACAAGCGGGCAACCCATTTAAACGCCAAGCCCGTCAATTAGCTAAACAGCGTAGTGAGGATAACTTTGATTATGTTGTCGTGGCACCACGTTTAGAACTGACTTCAAGTGCCTCGTTAAAAAATAACCGCTGGGTTCCCATTATTCCTGGAACAGACTTATCCTTAGCTTTAGCAATGTTACGCTGGATTATTGAAAACGAACGCTTCAATGCCGATTATTTACGGATACCAAGCGAACAAGCGATGCAGCAAAGTAACGGCGTGAGTTTTTGTAATGCCACTCACTTATTTATTGCGGAACCAACCCATAAACGCTATGGACAAGCGGTCAGATCCCACGATATTTTTGCAATGGATGTGCCTGAAAAACCCGCTGATGGCGAGATTGTGGTGAAAGATATGGCAACAGGTAAATTTGTTGCAGCTAAAGAGAGCCTTGCAGCAGAGCTATTTGTGCAAGAACCCATCACCTTGTTAAATGGTGAACAGGTTTTAGTCAAATCTGCTTTGCAACTGTTTAAAGAGTCTTGTTTTGAGCATAGCCTTGAAACTTACGCTGAACAATGTGGTGTGCCTGTGGAAACTATTATCCAACTGGCCAAAGAATTTACGTCCCACGGACATCGAGCTTCCGTAGTGACTCACGGCGGTACGATGCACAGTAATGGATTTTATACCGCTTGGGCGATTTTACTTCTCAACGCCATGGTTGGAAATATGAATAAAAAAGGCGGAATGAGTATGAGCGGTGGAAAATTCAAAGACTTTGGCGGCGGACCTCGCTATGATCTCGCGAATTTTCCGAATATGGTGAGCCCAAAAGGTACCAACCTTGCCCGTAGTAAAAAAGCGTATGAAAAATCGAGCGAGTTTAAGCAAAAAGTTGAACAGGGCGTTTCTCCTTATCCAGCTAAAGCCGCGTGGTATCCGTTTGTTGGTGGGCAAATGTCAGAGATGATCACATCGGCATTGCAAGGCTACCCTTATTCTTTGAAAGCGTGGATCAACCATATGGGAAATCCGTTATACGGTATGACAGGGATTCACCATATTACCGACAGCAAATTGCGAGATCCTAAGATTCTCCCGCTGTTTATTTCCATTGATGCGTTTATGAATGAAACAACCGCTTTAGCGGATTATATCGTTCCCGACACGCACAACTTTGAAAGTTGGGGGTTTAGTACCCCTTGGGCGGGCGTGCCGACCAAAACGTCGACAGCACGTTGGCCTATAGTGCAATCACCAAATGCGAAAACCGCACAAGGAGAAACGATCTGCATGGAAAATTTTATCATTTCACTTGCGAAAGCGATGTCGCTCCCCGGTTTTGGCGAAAATGCGATTGCAGATAAACAAAAAAATAGCTATGCGTTAGATCGTGCCGAGGACTTTTTCCTACGTGCTGCAGCAAATATTGCCTATGATGGCAAAGAGCCTGTACCAGATGCATTAAAAGAAGATCTGCTATTGACCGGTGTGCAGCGTTTAATGCCGAGTTTTGAACGTTGTTTAAAACCTGAAGAAGTGTTAAAAGTTGCCAATGTGTACTGCAAAGGTGGTCGTTTTGCCCCCTATAAAACCGCTTGGAAAGAAGACAACATGGCGGTGCACTGGAAAAATTGCCTGCAAATTTGGAATGAAGCGGTTGCCAAAGCAAAACATGCCCAAACAGGTAAAGCCTATCATGGTTGTCCACGTTATTTTGAACCACAATTTGCCGACAATAGCAGAGTGGAAAGCCGTTATCCGACAAGCGAATGGCCGTTTAAATTAGTCTCTTTTAAGTCCAATTTAATGAGCAGTATCACCGCACCTTTATTGCGATTACATAGTATTAAACCAAACGGGATGATTGCCATGAACCAACAAGATGCCAAAGAGCATCATATTCAGCATGGTGATTTGATCCTGCTTTCTACCCCAGGTGGACAGGCGGATAATGTGCAAGTGATGGTGATTGATGGAGTGGTGAAAGGCACCATTGCAATTGAACATGGCTACGGTCACAAGCAGCTCGGTGCCGAAAGCTACCACATTGATGGCGTTGAAATTCAAGGGCATTCCCAAATCCAACGTGGCGTGAATATCAATGATCTTGGTCTGCTAGATGATACTAAAGAAATCACGTCCCCTTGGGTGGATTGGGTCTGTGGTTCCGCGGTTCGGCAAGGCATTCCAGCGAAAATTGTAAAACTGAGCTCAATATAGTTAGACGCTGAAAAGACAAGCGGTCATTTCCAAGACATGTTTTGCACATCCAATGACAGCCATACACTTGCAAAATTTTGTGCGAAAGTGACCGCTTGTGGTTACAAAAAGGATTTCTGCTCTTGCAGCAGTTGCTCAAAAAATTCAATTGCCACTCGCACCTTCGGTGAGAGAAAACGGCGGTGCGGATAGAGCAGGCTGATGTCGAGCTGTGCTTGATCAACATGGTGCAAAATCGGGACTAGCTCACCACTTGCTAATTCATCTTTAAGTAAAAATTTGGGGATATTGATCACGCCCAATCCAGCTTTGGCCATTTGTACCAACGCATAACCGTTATTGCTCAGCACTTGGCTTTGTGGCTTAAATTTAATCTGATGACCGTTCTCGTTAAACTGCCAAACGGGTTGGCTTTCATAGACTAGACATTGATGCTGCTCAAGTTCTAAAGCCGTGATAGGTTCGCCATATTTGGCTAAATAATCAGGCGATGCCACAACCAGATACCTTGCTTGGGCGATACGTTTTGCCACGATGGAACTGTCTTCCAATTTGCCAATTCGCAGCACTAAATCATAACCTTCCGCCACCACATCTACACGACGATCGGTAAAATCTAAATTAAGCTGTAAATGTGGATATTGCTGGGTGAACTGGCTCAAAAACGGAGCGATAAAGCGGGAGCCAAAATCCATCGGCACTGACATCGTGAGCTTACCTTGCAAACTGGACGTGATGTTCGTTACGCAGGCCTCTGCTTCTTTGAGTTCATTTAAAATCGGCAAACAGCGTTGATAAAACAGCAAGCCTGCTTCTGTCGGAGTGATTTTTCGAGTGGTACGTTGCAGCAAACGAACATTGAGATGATCTTCTAACTGTGCCACTAATTTGCTCGCCATCGCCAATGAAATTTGGCTTTGCTGTGCTGCTTGGGTGAAACTTTGGGTTTCCACCACTTTGCAAAAGAGATTGATTGCGTGAAGTTTGTCCATGAGTTTTCCGTTTTATGAAATAAATTCTGCCGCCACTGGCGGGGGAAGGTGTTGAGCGTAGCGAAACCGACGGGGACAAAAGCCAAGCTCAAACGCAAGTTTTTGTCCTTACGAACAAGAGCCGAATTGGTAAGGAGGAGACAATTCAAATTTTGCTATTGTCTTTTCCGCCAAGCCTTGCTATTGTTGAACGCATTTTATTTTAATTCAAACCAAATATAAACCAATATGAAATAATTTTTGGTTTATTTCTTTTATTATTTCTACTTTTTTAGGTGTTTCAATGGGAAAATCGTTAGTTATCGTCGAGTCGCCAGCTAAAGCTAAAACAATCAATAAATATCTCGGCGGTGATTTTGTGGTGAAGTCGAGCGTGGGACATATTCGTGATTTGCCAACCAGCGGTGGTGAAAAAGAGAAAAGCGAAAAAGCGAAGCCCGTTTCCACCCGTGGGCTGAGTGCGGAAGAAAAAGCCAAAGTCAAAGCGGAAAAAGATCGACAGGCATTGGTAAAACGGATGGGGATCGATCCTTATCATCAGTGGAAAGCACACTACGAAATTTTACCTGGTAAAGAAAAGGTGGTGTCTGAACTGAAATCGCTGGCGAAAAAAGCGGACCACATCTATCTCGCGACCGACTTGGATAGAGAAGGGGAAGCGATTGCTTGGCATTTGCGGGAAGTGATCGGCGGCGACGATGAGCGTTTCAGCCGTGTGGTGTTTAATGAAATCACCAAAAATGCGATCAAACAAGCTTTTGAGAAACCTGAACAGCTCAATATGGACCGCGTAAATGCCCAACAAACTCGCCGCTTTTTAGATCGGGTAGTGGGCTTTATGGTGTCACCATTGCTATGGAAAAAAGTGGCTCGAGGCTTATCAGCCGGTCGAGTGCAATCGGTAGCTGTGAAGTTGTTGGTGGAGCGTGAGCGTGAAATCAAAGCTTTCCAACCTGAGGAATTTTGGCAAATCTTAGCGAAAACCACGGCAAAAAATGGCGGTTTAAATCTGGATTTAACCCACTACAAAGGCAAAAAATGGTCAGCCCAGAATCAAAAACAGGCGATGAAAGCCGTCGAGTTTTTGCAACATTCTGCATTTGTGGTCAGCGAAATCGACAAAAAACCGACTTCATCTAAAGCAAAAGCCCCATTTATTACCTCGACTTTACAGCAAACCGCCAGTACCCGTTTAGGCTTTAGTGTGAAGAAAACGATGATGTTGGCTCAACGCTTGTATGAAGCAGGCTACATCACTTATATGCGTACCGACTCCACCAATTTAAGCCAAGATGCGTTATCCATGGCTCGTGGTTATATTGAGAATGTCTTCGGTGAAAAATATCTGCCGAGTAAGCCGAATTTCTACGCCAGCAAAGAGAAAGCACAGGAAGCACACGAAGCGATTCGTCCGTCTGATGTGCGAGTGACAATGCAAGATCTCAAAGGCATGGAAAAGGATGCTGAGCGATTATATGACTTGATTTGGCGGCAGTTTCTTGCCTGCCAAATGACTGCGGCAGAATATGACTCCACCAGTTTGACTATCACCGCAGGCGATTATGAACTGAAAACCAAAGGGCGAGTATTACGTTTTGACGGTTGGACAAAAGTGTTACCAATTCAAAGCAAAACAGCGGAAGATCAAGAGTTACCTGAAGTCTCACTTCATGAAACCTTGACGCTCAACGAAATTGTGCCAAGCCAACATTTCACCAAACCACCAGCTCGTTATTCTGAAGCGGCATTGGTAAAAGAGTTAGAAAAACGAGGCATTGGTCGTCCTTCGACCTATGCGGCGATTATTTCGACTATTCAAGAACGTGGCTATGTGCGAGTAGAAAATCGCCGTTTCTATGCGGAAAAAATGGGCGAGATCGTTACCGATCGTTTAGATGAATCCTTCAAAGATTTAATGAACTACGATTTTACCGCCAATATGGAAGATGTACTTGATCAAATCGCATCAGGCAATGTGAATTGGAAAGACGAACTCAATCGCTTCTTTGCCGATTTCTCGGAGAAGCTGACCACCGCTGAGCTGGATGAATTAGAAGGAGGAATGCGTCCGAATAATTTGGTAGAAACGGATATTGATTGTCCAACTTGTGGTCGAAAAATGGCAATTCGTACCGCTAGCACAGGCGTATTTTTAGGTTGTACAGGCTATGCGTTGCCACCGAAAGAGCGTTGCAAAACCACGATAAACTTGATTCCAGAAGCGGAATTACTCAATGTATTAGATGAAGATTCAGAAACGAATGCGTTAATGATGCGTAAACGCTGTCCGAAATGCGATACGGCGATGGATAGTTATGTAATTGATCCACAACGTAAAATTCATATTTGTGGGAACAACCCAAATTGTGATGGTTATCTGATCGAACAAGGTTCATTCAAGATCAAAGGATATGATGGTCCGATTGTTGAATGCGATAAATGCGGAGCGGATATGCACCTGAAACTGGGTCGTTTCGGCAAATATATGGGTTGCACTAACTGTGACAATACCCGCAAAATTCTTAAAAACGGCGAGGTTGCCCCGCCACGGGAAGAGCCGATCCATTTTCCTGAGCTGAAATGTGAAAAGTCTGATGCTTATTTCGTGTTGCGTGATGGTGCGAGCGGCGTATTTATGTCTGCCCATAATTTCCCGAAATCGCGAGAAAGCCGTGCTCCAAAAGTGACAGAACTCACAAAATACCGTGAGCGTTTACCAGAGAAATTGCAATATCTAGCCGATGCACCACAGTTTGATCCTGAAGGTAATGAAGCGATTATCCGCTTCAGCCGTAAGGAAAAACGCCAGTATGTGACTTCGGAAAAAGATGGCAAAGCGACCAAATGGATTGTCGATTACTTAGACGGTAACTGGGTAGAACGCAAGAAGTAATAACAAACGGCACGAGAAACGTGCCGTTTATTTTTGCAAAAAATGAGACGGAACTGACCGCTTGCAAGCGGTCAGTTTCAAGCAACATTTTACAAATCGGTTTTCTCTTTATATTCGCACAAATCTTCAATAATGCAGGAGCCACAGCGTGGTTTGCGGGCAATGCAAGTGTAGCGGCCGTGTAAAATCAGCCAGTGGTGTACATCTACCTTAAATTCATCGGGCACCACTTTCAGCAATTTTTCTTCGACTTTCACCACATCTTTACCCGGAGCGAAGTTGGTACGGTTGGAAACACGGAAAATATGGGTATCCACCGCAATAGTCGGCTGTCCAAACGCGGTATTCAGCACCACATTGGCCGTTTTTCGTCCCACGCCAGCTAAGGCTTCTAGTTCTTCTCGAGTTTGTGGTACTTCACCGTTATGTTTTTCGATTAAATCCCGACAGGTTTTGATGATGTTTTCTGCCTTGCTGTTAAAGAGTCCGATGGTTTTGATATATTCTTTCAACCCATCAACTCCCAAGTCTAAAATTGCCTGCGGTGTATTGGCAACAGGGTAAAGTTTGGCGGTCGCTTTATTTACCCCCACATCGGTAGCTTGTGCGGATAAGATCACGGCAATTAACAGTTCAAAAGGAGAGTTATAGTTTAATTCAGTCGTTGGATGCGGGTTCTCATTGCGTAAGCGAGTGAGAATTTCAACTCGTTTCTGTTTATTCATAAATGTTTAAAATGGTAAAAAAGTAAGGAAAAGTGGCCGCTTGTATGGAGATTAAAATGAAAAATAGCCCTGATCCCACAACATTTTTGCGACCATAATTAAAGAGATAGTAACAATTAAAGGGCGAATAAGCTGTTTACCTTTAGTGACAACCAACCTTGCGCCAATATTGCCCCCGATAAATTGCCCAGCCATCATCACTAAGCCAACTTTCCACAAGATTGCACCACCTAACATAAAGAAAATGAGTGAAGCAATATTTGAGGTAAAGTTAAGGACTTTGGCGTGTGCCACACTCTTGGTCAGATTAAAGCCAAGTAATAATACAAAAGCGAGCGTAAAAAATGAGCCTGTCGCAGGACCGAACATGCCGTCATAAAAGCCAATGCCTACTGCTGCAGTAAAGGCAAACAGAGTATAGCTGATTCGCTGTTGGCGATCTTGATCGTTAAGGGTTTTACTAAATAGGAAATAGCCTGCGATGACTAAGATCAGAAAAGGTAATAAGGCGTTAAGTTGGCTAACATCAAGTAATTGAACGAAGATCGTCCCACCGGCTGCCCCTATAAAAGTCAGCAAAATTAATAGCCAAATTTGCTTGAGTGAAACCGCTTTTTTGCGGATAAAATAGAGAGACGCAGAGAATGAGCCACCGCAGGCTTGCAGTTTATTGGTTCCTAATGCCATTGTCGGCGGAACGCCGACAGCAAGTAGGGCTGGAATAGTAATTAAACCGCCGCCACCTGCAATGGCATCAAGGGTTCCTGCAAACATGGCGATGAAAAAGAGTAGCAAGAGAATTTCAATACTAAAGCTCATGAATTTATTTCCTATTGATGATGAATAATCATCTCATCACGATGAAGAGCTACCGAACCAAATTCATAGCCGAGTAAGCGTTCAATTTCACTGGATTTTTTACCTTTAATCAGATTTAAGGCTTCACTGTTATAACGTGTAATGCCTAATGCTAACAATTTTGCATTTTCGTTGAGAATTTTGACTACTTCGCCACGGGCAAACTGCCCTTTGACTTGTGTTATGCCTGCAGGTAGGAGTGATTTGTACTGACTAACTAACGCTGTTTCAGCTCCGCGATCAATCACAATGTCCCCTACTGGTGCAGCCCCGAACAACCACTGTTTGCGACCTTCAATTTTGTCGCTTTGAGCGAGAAAACGAGTGCCGATTTCTGCCCCTTGGGCGAGTGCTACGATCACATTGGGATGATCGCCCGAAGCAATCAGCGTCTCCACCCCTGAACGTGTAGCGATTTCAGCAGCTAATACTTTGGTCGCCATACCGCCCGTGCCTTGAGCTGTACCACTTCCACCTGCCATTTGATGAATTTCAGGTGTGATTTTTTCGACTATCGCCAAGCGTTTTGCATTCGGATTTTTACGCGGGTCGCTATCAAACATCGCCGTTTGGTCCGTGAGCAAATAAAGTTGTTCCGCTTCAGCTAGAATCGCCACTAATGCCGACAAGTTGTCATTATCGCCAATGCGAAATTCGGCTGTTGCTACCGCATCATTTTCATTGATGATTGGGATAATTTGTTGGTCGAGTAGTGCGGTGAGGGTATCGCGTGCGTTCAAAAAATGTTCTTTATTTTCAATATCAGCACGGGTTAATAGCATTTGCCCAATTTTGATGTTGTAAATTGAAAACAGGCTTTCCCACACTTGAATCAGCTGGCTTTGTCCGACTGCTGCGAGAAGTTGCTTGCTGGCGAGCGTTTTTGGCAGTTCGCGGTGATTGAGATAATCCCGCCCTGCCGCAACGGCCCCCGATGAAACAACCACGATTCGCCTACCTTGTTGGTGTAACGTCGCAATTTGTTTGACGATTTCTAACATATGTGGGCGGCTCAAACTTTTTGAACCGTGGGTGAGCGTGCTAGTGCCGAGTTTAATGACAATCGTTTTAGACATAAATGGGTAAAATTGAGAAGAAATTAGTGGCTATTATCTGCTAGAATCCCTTCATTTCAAAGGAGAATCTCATGATTAGTATCATTGTCGCACGAACTTTAAATCACGTAATTGGTAAAGATAATGCGATGCCGTGGCATTTGCCGGTGGATTTGGCGTGGTTTAGAGCAAATACGGTCGGAAAACCTGTGATTATGGGGCGGAAAACTTACGAATCTATTGGGAGATTGCTACCTAAGCGTCCAAATATTATTTTATCTCGCTCTGGCTTTGCCGTTGAAGGGGCTTATTCGGCAGAGAGCCTCGAACAAGCGGTCAGTTTGGCGAAAAGTTTTACAAATGTGGGCGAAATCATGATTATTGGCGGGGGAGAACTCTTTAAGCAAGCCATGCCAATCGCAGAAAAGTTATACCTTACGGAAATTCAAGCCAATATTGATGGTGATACTTTTTTCGAGTTTGATGAAAATAATTGGAAACTGATTCAAGAGCAATTTTCAGATGTCGATGAGCAAAATGTGTATCCTTGTCGTTTTATGGTGTTAGAAAAATCGTAAACAAGCGTCAAAAATATGGAGTAAAACGTTTCGAATTGACTTCTTTTTGAGCGAATAGCTCAAAAAACTGTGATGAAATTCACAAAAAGCTAACATTTTACTTTCTTATTTACATTTTCTTAATAGAATGGCACCCCCTACAAGTTATGTGGGATCGTTATCTTTAGTATTTAAAATTTATGGAGTGCCAAAATGGCTCTGTTTCTCAGTATTTTTCCCATCGTATTATTGATTTACCTTATGGTAAAACGTAATGCACTGCCTTCTTATGTTGCATTGCCGTGGATTGCTGCGGTGGTGTTAATTATTCAATTAGCCTTCTTCGGCACTGATATTCAAACCGTAAGTGCGAATATTATGGCGGCGTTGATCGATGTTCAAACACCAATCACCGTTATTTTTGGTGCAATTCTTTTCAACCGCTTTTCAGAAGTTTCAGGGGTAACCAACACATTGCGTAAATGGTTAGGTACCATCAATCCAAATCCAGTGGCTCAAATTATGATTATTGGTTGGGCGTTTGCATTTATGATTGAAGGGGCGAGTGGTTTTGGTACACCTGCTGCAATTGCGGCACCAATTTTAGTGGGATTAGGTTTCCACCCATTAAAAGTGGCCATGTTAGCGTTAGTGATGAACTCTGTGCCCGTATCATTCGGTGCGGTAGGTACACCTACGTGGTTTGGATTTGGTGCATTAAAATTAACGGAAAGCCAAATTTTAGAAATCGGTTCAATGACGGCGACCATTCATGCGTTCGCTGCATTAGTGATTCCAGTGATGGCGTTACGTTTAATTGTGTCTTGGGATGATATTCGTAAAAACTTACCTTTCATCTATATCAGTATTTTCGCTTGCGTTGTGCCATATTTCTTCTTAGCTCAAGTCAACTATGAGTTTCCATCATTAGTGGGTGGGGCGATCGGTTTATTGCTCTCTATTTTTGTTGCTAACAAAGGCATTGGTTTAGCGAAAGTTGAGAATACTTTAGAGGGTTCTCAAGTGAGCAAAGGTGAAGTGATCAAAGCATTATTTCCAACAGGACTATTGATTGCGATCTTGATCATTACCCGTATCAAACAGTTACCATTCAAAGCGATGATGAACGATGCGACATCTTGGGTAAGTGCACAAATCGGTTCATTGGGTACCTTTGATATCAGTAACGGTTTAATTTTCAGCCTGAAAAACATTTTCGGAACAACCATTAATGCAAGCTATAAATTACTTTATGTGCCTGCGTTAATTCCATTCGTGGTGACGGTTTTAATCGCAATTCCAGTTTTTGCGGTATCAGCAAGCAAAGCGAAAGATGTCTTTGCGGGCAGCTTTAAACAAACTCGTAATCCATTCTTTGCCCTTGTCGGTGCATTGATTATGGTGAAATTAATGTTAGTGGGTGGCGATGGCTCGATGGTGAAAATTATCGGCAAGAGCTTTGCAGAAGCCACTGGTCAATACTGGACACTATTTGCGTCTTACTTAGGTGCGGTAGGGGCATTCTTCTCTGGCTCAAATACGGTATCTAACTTAACCTTTGGTAGCGTGCAGTTATCAACTGCTGAATTAACCGGCTTATCAGCCAGTTTAGTATTGGCATTGCAATCTGTTGGTGGAGCAATGGGTAACATGGTGTGTATCAACAACATCGTTGCAGTAAGCTCAGTATTAAATATGCAAAACCAAGAAGGTACAATCATTAAGAAAACGGTTGTGCCAATGATTGTTTACGGCATTATCGCAGCGGTAGTTGCACTGACAATTATTCCAATTTTCTTTAATGTTTAACGTTTTCGAGCCATTATTTTAAAGCTCAACAAGCGGTCAGATCTTGCAAAAGTTTTGCAAAATCTGACCGCTTATTTCAGTATTTTTATTTACCTATTTTCATTTTTTGTTTTCATCGTTGGAGTTTTTTATGAACGTCAATCTTTACGTCACCTGTATTGCCGATGTGGTGAAGGCAGGGGTGGCAAAGCATACCGTGCTGTTGTTAGAAAAGCTCGGTTGCCAAATCACCTTTCTTGAAAAACAAGGCTGTTGTGGACAGCCTGCGATAAACAGTGGTTACACTAAACAAGCCCTGAGTGGTATGAAAAATTTAGTGGAAACTTTTGAAGTGAACGATTATCCCATCGTTGCTCCCGCAGGATCTTGCGTATATGCGATCAAAAATTACCCTGAATATTTTGAGCGTTTTGGTGAAAGCCAATGGGCCGCACGTGCGAAAAAAATCGCTGATCGTTTTTATGATTTAACCGATTTTATCGTCAACGTGCTTGGTGTGACCAATGTTGGTGCCACCTTAACGGGCAAAGCAGTCTACCACCCCTCTTGCAGCTTATTTCGCAAACTCGGCATTGTTGATGAGCCATTAAAGCTCTTACAAAACGTAAAAGGATTAGAAGTAATGCCAATTCATAACCAGCAAACTTGCTGCGGTTTTGGGGGGACTTTCTCGGTCAAAATGGCAGAGATTTCGGGTGAAATGGTGACTGAAAAAGTGAAAAACATCAGCGAAGTTGAGCCAGAATATCTGATCGGTGCGGATGTGAGTTGCTTATTAAATATCGGCGGTCGTTTAAGTCGTGAAGGCAAAAAGGTGAAAGTGATGCACATTGCCGAAGTGTTGATGCAGGGGGAGAAATAGCATGTCATTAAAAACCAGCAACCTTGCATTTAAAAAACGGGTCGATAACCAGATCCAAAACGAAATGATGCGTAAAGCATTAATTAAAGCCCAGGAAACTATCGGTGCAAACCGTCAAAAAATGGTTGATGAACTTGGAAACTGGGAAGAGTGGCGTGATCTCGCCAAGCAAATTCGTAATCACGTGCTTGCCAATCTTGATGCGTATTTGTATCAATTAAGCGAAAAAGTTCAACAAAATGGCGGTAAAGTCTTTTTTGCAGAAACGGCTGAAGAAGCGACAGCTTATATTCGCCAAGTAGCATTAGAAAAAAATGCCAAGAAAATCGTTAAGTCTAAATCGATGGTAACCGAAGAAATCGGTTTGAATGAAGTCCTTGAGAAAGAAGGAATGAAAGTTGTTGAAACAGATTTAGGTGAATATTTATTGCAAATTGTGGGCGATAAACCATCGCATATCGTTGTACCTGCGATCCATAAAGATCGTTACAAAATCCGCCAAGAGTTGCACGATGCCGTGGGCTACCAAGGCAGCGAACAGCCTGAAGAGATGAATGCATTCGTGCGTAAAGTATTACGTCAAGATTTCTTGGAAGCAGATATCGGCATCAGTGGCTGTAACTTTGCAGTGGCAGAAACTGGTTCGGTCTGCTTAGTCACCAACGAAGGTAACTTGCGTTTAGCCACCACCGTGCCAAAAACGCATATCGCTGTAATGGGTATGGAGCGTTTAGCTCCAACATTCCAAGAAGTTGATGTATTGATTACGATGCTTGCTCGCAGTGCTGTGGGGGCGAAATTAACGGCTTATAACACTTGGCTCACTGGCCCACGTCTTGAAGGCGAAACAGACGGCCCTGAAGATTTCCATCTAGTGATTGTGGATAACGGACGTTCTAAAATTTTAGAAAGTGAATTCCAAGAAGTTTTACGTTGTATCCGCTGTGGGGCTTGTTTGAATACTTGCCCAGCCTACCGCCAAATCGGTGGCCACGGTTATGGCTCTATCTACCCAGGTCCGATCGGTTCGGTGATTTCACCCTTATTGGGTGGCTATGAAGAGTTCAAAGAATTGCCATACGCTTGCTCATTATGTACCGCTTGTAATTCCGTTTGCCCAGTGAAAATTCCATTGGCTCAACTGATTTTAAAACACCGCGAACATATTGCAGAAAGTGGAATGACGCCCGCGCTTGAACGCTTGTCAATCTTCGGCTTTACCTTTGCGAACTCACACCCAACCTTGTGGAAAGTGGGGGTAAACATTGGGGCGAAAGTTGCAAGCAAATTGATCAAAAACGGCAAAGCACCGCTTGAAATTGGTGCCTTAGGCGAATGGACCAAAGCCCGTGATTTACCATCGGCTGAGGGAGAAAGTTTCCGCGAATGGTTTAAGAATAGAGGGTAGTGAAAATGGATATGCAAAATCGTGAAAATTTCTTAAATAAATTGGCGGAAAGAATGGGCAGACCACGTCAAACTGTGCCAGCACCGATGCCCGAACTAGTGAACAATCACCCAACCACTCGTTTGACTGACCGTACGCAAGAGCAACTTTGCAATGAGTTTATCGACTTTGCCCGTGTGATGATGGCGGATGTCGTAGTCGCTAAAGAAGCTGAATTGCCACAAGCGATCGTGGATATTTGCGAAAAATATGGTGGCGGTGAAGTGATCATCAACCACGATCAACGTTTGGTCGATTTAGGCATTACTTCCTCGTTACAAGCCAAATACAGCAGCTATGTATGGGATTTCAGCAAAGGTGATGAAAATATCGCTAAAGCCGAGAAAGCTAACATTGGCGTGGTATACGGCGAGTATGGTTTGGCAGAAAGTGGCGGTATCGTGCTGTTTTCAGATAAAGATTTTGGCCGTTCCGTGAGTTTATTGCCTGAAAAATCGGTGGTTGTGGTACGTAAAAGCACCGTGCTTCCACGTGTTGCGCAGCTTGCCAAAATCCTACACGATAAAGCACAACAAGGCGAACGTATGCCATCTTGTGTCAATATCATCTCTGGTCCAAGTGCTACGGCGGATATTGAGTTGATCAAAGTAGTCGGCGTTCACGGACCAGTATCAAAAATCTATTTGGTGATTGATGATCTATAGATTTGCAACATTTAGATAGAATCAGACCGCTTGTCGTGGTACAAGCGGTCTATTTTTTTATCTTGTTTTAATCTTTTTTGCGAGTTCTCTGATCAAATTTGGACCTCGGTAAACCATAGCAGAATAGAGTTGCAATAAACGTGCCCCTGCATTGATCTTTTCCTGTGCGGATGCTACGGAGTGAATGCCGCCGCTGCCGATAATCGGTAGTTTGCCATTCAATTCAGCACTTAACTGGCGAATGACTTTCGTGCTTAACGTATTGAGCGGCTTACCACTTAAGCCGCCTTGCTGATCAGCATTCGGCAAACCTGCGACCGTTTCACGCGAGAGCGTCGTATTACCTGCAATCACCCCATCTATTTGATGTCGCACGAGACTATCGGCAACGGACGCAATTTCTTCGGGCAAGAGATCGGGGGCGATTTTTAAGACTAGCGGTTTATATTTACCGAATTTTTGCGAAAGCACCGCTTGTTCAGCTTTCAGCGACTTCAGCAGCTCATCTAAAGCTTCACCATATTGCAAAGAACGCAAATTTTTGGTGTTCGGTGAGGAGATATTGACGGTAACATAACTGGCGTGAGAGTACACTTTACGCAAGCAGATTTGGTAATCTTCAAGGCTTCGATCAATTGGCGTGGTCGCATTTTTGCCAATGTTGATCCCAAGTACGCCATCATATTTGGCTTTTTTGACATTTTCGATCAGGACATCTACACCTAAATTATTGAAACCATTGCGATTAATAATTCCCTCGGCTTCAGGTAGTCGGAATTGGCGAGGTTTTAGATTGCCGTCTTGAGCCACTGGCGTTACGGTGCCGACTTCAATAAATCCAAAACCAAGCTGTGCAAAACCGTCAATCGCTTCGCCATTTTTATCCGCCCCTGCCGCTAAGCCGATTGGGTTTTTAAAGTGTAGTCCCATCACCTCAACAGGATTATTGGGAACGGGCTGCAGAGCAGGGAAATGCCTCAGCAGTTTCAGGGCTTGAATGGAAAAATGATGGGCTTGTTCGGCATCCATCGCGAACAACGCCTTGCGAATAAAAGGGTAGAGCATTTGCAAAATTTCCTTAGAAAGTGACCGCTTGTGATATCAATCACTCGCCACTTCCCCACAAGCGGGGCTGAATGGTTCAATCAATAAAAAAGCCCAATCATTGATTGGGCTTTGGTAACTAGTGGCTAAACATGGCAGAGATGGACTCTTCGTTGCTAATACGACGAATTGCTTCTGCAAGCATTCCAGAAAGGGTTAGCACACGCACTTTGTTTAATGCACGAATCTCTGCAGAAAGTGGGATAGTATCAGTCACGACGACTTCATCTAACGCATCATTAGCTAAATTTTTCGCTGCCGTGCCAGAGAATACTGCGTGTGTTGCATAAGCAAAGACTCGACGTGCACCACGTTCTTTCAACGCTTCTGCCGCTTTGCATAAGGTGCCGCCAGTATCGATCATATCGTCCACTAAAATGCAGTCACGACCTGCGACATCACCGATGATGTGCATGACTTGTGAGACGTTTGCTTTCGGACGACGTTTGTCGATGATCGCCATATCCGCATCATTTAACAACTTCGCCACCGCACGAGCACGCACCACACCGCCAATATCGGGAGAAACTACGATTGGATTAACTAAGTCGGTTTTTTTCAAAATATCATCAAGTAATACTGGTGAGCCAAAAACGTTATCTACAGGCACATCGAAGAAACCTTGGATCTGCTCGGCGTGTAAATCGCAGGTCAATACTCGGTCCACTCCTACGCTTGAAAGGAAGTCTGCCACCACTTTTGCAGTGATTGGTACACGAGCAGAACGCACACGGCGGTCTTGGCGAGCGTAGCCAAAGTAAGGAATAACCGCAGTAATACGCCCCGCAGACGCACGACGTAACGCATCAACCATGACGACTAATTCCATTAAGTTGTCGTTAGTTGGGGCACAGGTTGATTGCACGATGAAAATATCTCCGCCACGTACATTTTCGTTGATCTGTACTTGGATCTCGCCGTCACTGAAACGACCAACGGTTGCATCGCCAAGGGAAATATAAAGACGTTCAGCAATTCGTTTTGCTAATTCAGGGGTAGCGTTTCCTGCGAAGAGTTTAATATCAGGCATTGTCGGGTAACCTCTAGGTTATAAAGTGGGAAATAAATTCAGTTGTTGATGGAGCGGGGAGATGTTTCGCCCTTGTGCCACAAAGCCTTGTACCTGTTTGGGTTTTAAGGCAAACACACGTTGGGCTTCCGCTTCGGTTTCAAATTCGGCGAAAATACAAGCACCAGTGCCAGTAAGTCGACAGGGTGCATATTGTATCAACCAAGTCAGTAGATCATCAACCTCTGAATAATGATCTCGGACAATTTTTTCGCAATCGTTTGCCCATTCACGGTTAAGCAGTTGATCAAGATTTAGTTTCGGTGTATTGCGTGGCAAATCAGGATGTTGGAAAACTAACGCTGTTGAAATCGAGGCTTCAGGCTTTAATACCAGATACCATTTTTCAGGCGGATTGCAAGGTGTTAGCTTTTCACCCACGCCTTCCGCAAAGGCGGCGAAGCCCTGCACGAAAATCGGCACATCCGCTCCAAGTTGCAAGCCAAGCTCGGCAAGTTGCACAAGAGAAAGCCCCGTTTGCCAAAGGTGGTTAAGAGCGACTAGCACTGTCGCCGCATTCGACGATCCACCGCCCAGCCCCGCTCCCATAGGGATTTTTTTCTCAACTGCAATGTTCGCCCCGAGCTGACAAGCGGTCTGATTTTGCAGCAGTTTTGCCGCTCGATAAATCAAATTCTGTTCAACGGCAACGCCATCAATTTGATTTTCAAGGATGATTCTTGCATCATCACGCAGCGAAATTTGCAAGCGGTCGCCGAAGTCTAAAAATTGAAACAGGGTTTGAAGTTCGTGATAGCCATCTGTACGCCTGCCGTTGATATACAAAAACAGGTTTAGTTTTGCTGGACTGGGGAATGTGTGTTTTTTCATCGGTGTATTATGGTTGTTAGGGCAGATTTTAACCTTTCCGTAATAAAGTGTTATGGATTGCAGGACAGATAAACCACGCTTTAATATTGCCAGTGATTAATCCGAACTTTCAACGTTTGTGTGCCGTTTTCAAGGACGATCAGTTTCGGCAAATTTGGCTGGCGATCTTCGTGGTATTCCACAAAATGTACCTTCCATATCGTGCCATTCACCGTATAGTCAAACTGTGCCAGTTGGCGTTTTTCATTAACCACGTAATTGGCATTTTTTTCGGGCTGACCCTTTACCCAGTAGGCAAATTGGTCGATAGGAAACGCCACGCCAATAATTGCTTTCATCAACACATCAACATCTGCTTCAGTACGGGAGCGTCCCTCACTGTCAGAAACGGTAATGCCGTAAGCATTTCGCTGTAATTTCAAGGACTTGCTTGAAAGGTTAGAGGACATCGTCAATCCAAAATTAGTTGGTGTTTTGTATTGCCATTCAAAATGGGACGAAAAACGTTCTTCAGGAGAGATATAGCCAAATTGACCTTGGGTAGAATATGCGTTGATTTGAGCTAATTGTGCAAGATGTTGCTGCCATTTCACATCATTATGCGGGATCTCGACCGTAGGTTTTGCTGCTTGGGTCGGTTCATTATAAATCGACTGACAGCCCGCCAGAAACGCAAGGGCTGTGAGAGATAAGCGGGTCGTGAGTTTTTTCATGGTGATCTTCTCAGTAAAAATTCGGCGTAAGTATAAAGGAAAGCGGTGAGTTTGTTGGCAAAATTTGCAAAACTTTATCGGAAACTGACCGCTTGTTATCCGTTAGCTTCCAGTTCTGCCAAAATCCGAGCTTTCAATGCCGTTTTTTCTGCGTCATTTAATGCTTTTTGTTCTGCGGTGGAGACCACAAAAAAATCTTCGGCTTTTTCGCCGATGGTGGTAATTTTGGCATTTTGTAAAATCAAATGTTGTTGGCTGAAAATATAGCCGATTTGGGCGAGTAAGCCTTCTCGGTCAAGGGTAAATAGCTCAAAAGCAGTTTGATTCGGTTGAGAATTTTCCAAAAATCGCACTTTAGTTTTACGTTTAAACGAGAGATTTTTCAATGGTTTTTTATGTAGACGAAATGCAACTTTTTGGGCGTTACTTAAGGTTTTGATTAATGCGTGTTGTACTTGGATTTGGCGGTTTTCGTTGAGCGGCTGCCCGTCAAATTCGCTGACAATAAAGCTGTCTAGCACCAAGCCGTTTTCACTGGTCAGCACCTGGGCATCGTGAATACTGATTTTTTTCGCACTCAAGGTTTGGGCAAGGCGGGCGAACAGCTGAGGTTGATCATCGGCATAGACAAAAATTTCCGTCGCACCACGGGCGTGTTGATTGCTGACTAACACCATTGGCAAAGTTGGATTGTGCAAATAACGGCGTGCGTGCCACACCAGTTGGGTTGGGTTATGGCGGACAAAATAGCTTTCGGGGCAATGCTGCCAAAATTGTTCAAGCTGTTGTAGCTGTTCGTCCGTTAATTGCGTGGCGAGAGTACCAAAGGCAAGTTGGCGATTCTCAATGCCAAGCTGTTGATAGTCTATAGATTCTTCGCCGAGTGCAAGTTGTTCGGTGGTGAATTGGAAAAGTTTTCCGAAAAGTGACCGCTTCCAATCGTTCCACAACGTTTCGTTAGTGGCACAAATATCGGCAATAGTGAGACAGGTGAGTGCTGCTAATGCGGTCGGATTTTTCACTACTTTTGCAAAGGTTTTGACAACGTCAGGATCGTGAATATCTCGGCGTTGGGCAGTGATCGACATTGTTAAATGCTCAGCAACTAACCACGCCATAAAGTCGGTTTGTTCCGCTGAAAAATGGTGTAATGTTGCAAACTTTCGCATCTCAATCGCCCCATTTTCAGCATGATCGCCTTCACGTCCTTTAGCGATGTCGTGAAACAAGGCAGCAAAGTAGAGCAGAGATAAATTCGGCAAGGTTGGTAGCAGTTCGCAGCATAATGGATACTTTTCACGATTTTTCGCTTCTAAAAAGCCTTCAAGGTGTAGCATCACCCGAATAGTGTGTTCATCAACGGTATAAATATGAAATAAATCGAACTGCATCAAGCCTTCAATTCCTCGCCACTGGGGTAAATAGGCGGAAAGCACGCCGAGCTGGTGCATTGGCACAATCGCTCGTTTTACCACATTCGGCTGAGAAAATAGCTCAACAAAACGCTTTCTTGCTTGGGGCGAGTCGCTCAACGGGCGATCAAGTTTTTTTAGGGCAAGTCGAAGTTGGCGAAGTAATTGAGTAGAAACCTTTGTATCAGCTTGCTCGGTCAAATGCCAAAACAGATCGATAATTTTTTCGGGGTGGTGAGTAAAAATGCGAGGATTTTGGCAGAAAATCGTGTGATCTCGCAGGAAAAATAGTTCATCAAGCGGGTACTTTTCGCTATTTTTTTGCAAGTTGATCAAATGTTCTTGTTCGAAACTAGCAAGTAATAGTTGGCTGAGTTGCGAAATGGACTGCGTGGCTTGGAAGAAAATTTTCATCATGGCTTCCACGGGCTGATTGCCTTCGCCTGTGTAGCCAAGTTGCTCGCTCAGTTGCAGTTGACGGTCAAACCGCAGGCGATTGTCGTAGCGTTTGAGTTGTAGATGCAGGGCAAAACGCATCCGAAAAAGCACGGTTTGTGCTTGCTGCAATTCGGCAAATTCTTCGGGGAACAATACGCCCCGTTCCAACAACTGCTCAAGGGCATAGACGCCATATTGACGCAACATAATCCATGAAATCAAATGCAGATCCCGCAAGCCCCCCGGACTGTGTTTAAGATCAGGTTCCAGGTTATAGCTGGTGTTGTTGAAACGGGCATATTGATCTTTTCGCTCGCTCACTTTGGCGTGGAAAAAATTGGAAATTGACCAAAAGTCAGGTTGATATAACCGCTTGATTAATGCTTGCCAAAGCTGCGAATTGCCTTGTAATAAGCGGCTTTCGAACAAGTTAGTTGCTACTGAAATTTCAGTTTTACCGATCTCAATACACTCGTCCAAGGTACGAATTGCTGACCCAAGCTGTAATTTGCTGTCCCAAAGCAAATTAAATAGTTTGCTGAGTTTTTGTTGCGTAACATCGTCTAAAGGCTGTTCGGTTAGAATCAGAATGTCCAAATCCGACAGTGGAAACATTTCTCGCCGTCCGTAGCCACCTACAGCAAGTAATGCTAAATCGGATCGTTCACTCAATTCTAATTCAGTCCACAAATTTGCCAATAGCGTATCATAAAAGTCGCTGCGTTGATGAAGGAGTGTTGTAATATCAGAATGAGCAAAATCGGCCTTTTGCTGTTCGGTGAGCTGTAAAAGCATAGCTTTGAGATCGGTCATTAACATTGGCAATTTTTATGTATTAGCATCGTATTAAGGCATTATATAGAATTGTTTAAATGAGTGGAGAATATTCTTTGATCTACCTAAAAACTTTCGCTACACAAAAAGGCGACGAGTTTTTGGTATCGAGTAAGCTTTTTCTTATCTGGTAGTCCAAGTTGGATTAAGCTTCTTTTATAAGCAATATCCTCAAATGCCCCTACAATTTTAATATCATCGGGTTCTATTTTTAGCATCTCTCGATCAATATTTAACTTTTTATTTAATTGATATTGATTGATCGTGTGTCCATAACGTTTTTTTAATTGTGCGGCTAGAATGGCATTTTCACTATATTTATAAATAAATGAAAGGGCGGATAAGAAAACAATCAATAAACCACTGATAAGATGCCAAATAGGGCGAATATGGGGCGGTAAGAAACGTACAACATCTACCACAATAGATGAGCCTAAAATAAACTGCATTAATAAGATGAAGTTTGCAATTCGAAGATTAAAGGTTTCATAAATTTTAGTGAGATTATAACTATAATATAGATCGAATAGACGTTTATTATCCATGGTTACTCCAAATAATTAACGTAAAGGTGTCAAATTTATAATAAGTTATCTTAACAATAGTAATGAAACTATTGCCTTGAACGTGCTTAATTTGGGATATAAAAGGTTATCTTGATATTGTTTGAATTGTATAAAAGAAAACAGCACAGGAGGAATTGTGCTGTTTTGCAGAATTAAATTTTGGCAAAATCATTCGGTATTGTAAACAGCAAATGGAGCAATAATTCATTTCTGTGTAAAAAAATTGTCAAATAATGAAGAAAAATGAAGTGAAAATTTGTTTGAGATCAAATTTTATTGAAATGTCTCTTAACAGAAAAAAGGGGTAAATTGATTTTACCCCAATGACAAGCGGGTAGTTCCGCTTAATTTTTGCAAATTAGGCTTTGACTAACAAGGCAACCGCTTCGCAAGCAATTCCTTCGCCACGTCCCGTAAAGCCGAGTTTTTCAGTAGTGGTGGCTTTCACATTGACTTGATTAACGTCACATTGTAGATCTTCGGCGATCGCTTGACGCATTTGGTCGATGTATGGTCGCATTTTTGGGGCTTGAGCGATGATAGTGACATCCACATTACCGACTTTATAGCCAGTTGCTTGCACTTGGCGGTAGGCTTCAATCAGCAAGCCACGGCTGTTTGCCCCTTTGTACTGCATATCCGTATCAGGAAAGAGTTTGCCAATATCGCCTAAGGCTACGGCACCGAGCA
Organism: Frederiksenia canicola; assembly: GCF_011455495.1. Classification (NCBI taxonomy): domain Bacteria; kingdom Pseudomonadati; phylum Pseudomonadota; class Gammaproteobacteria; order Pasteurellales; family Pasteurellaceae; genus Frederiksenia; species Frederiksenia canicola. Next base: position 1,803,671 of record NZ_CP015029.1, on the reverse strand, counting down.
ACGCATCGGTTAAAGCGTGTAATGCCACATCACCATCGGAATGGGCGAGAAAACCTTTTTCATAGGGAATGCTCACGCCGCCAATAATCAACGGGCCTTGCTCACTAAAGGCGTGTACATCAAAACCGTGTCCAATTCTAATCATCTGTTATTCCTTCTCTTTTAATAAGTAAAATTCTGCTAGGGCTAAATCTTCTGGGCGGGTAATTTTTAAATTATCGCTACGACCAGCCACTAATAATGGTTGTACCCCAGTAAGTTCCATCGCCGATGCTTCATCGGTGATGTTTAACCCTTGTGCAAAAGCCGTTTTAATCGCTTCTTTTAAAGATGCAGCAGGGAAAAATTGCGGTGTCAGTGCGTGCCAAAGTGTATTACGATCTTCCGTATGTGAAATCTGTTTGCCGTCTGAAGTACGTTTCATGGTGTCAACACAAGGGGTGGCAAGAATCGCGCCTTGAACCGAGTGGATTTGCAAAATTTTGTCTAGATCTGACCGCTTGATCAACGGTCGGGCGGCATCATGCACCAACGCCCAATCATCTTTGCTTAAACTATTCAAGGCATTAAGCACGGAATGTGCTCGTGTTTCACCACCAAAAACGACGGAAATTTTAGGGTGCTGTAAAATGGCTAACGATGAATAGTAGGGATCAGTATCGGATACGGCAACCACAACTCTACTAATCTGTGGATGGGCAATAAAAGGGGATAAGGTATGTTCTAAAATCGTTTTGCCTAATAACGACAAATACTGTTTGGGTTTATCTGCTTCCATTCGGCTGCCTACGCCCGAAGCAGGAATGATGGCGACAACATTGCGACTCATCTTTTTTTCCTTATTTATGAGAATTAATGTCGTGGCACAATGCGATAAAACATTTCATCTTCTTTTACCATTTCACGTTCAAAGCGTGCTCTTTCTTCCAATGCGTTGACGCCAGTTTTCAGATCTTGAATTTCTGCAGCAAGCAGATTGTTTCGTGTCATCAATTCCGCATTTTCATTTTTTAACTGTTCAACAGTGGTTTGTGCTGTTTTATAATCGCTCCAACCATTTTTGCCAAACCAAAAACTAAATTGTAAATAGCCTAAGAGGAAGGTTAGAAATACAATAAGAAGTCGCATAATGTTCCTGTTTGTTATATATGTAAAAAATACATTTTAAAATGTAACAATAATGTTATTGAATAACCTGATTTTATATTTAAACGGGCATTATTCTATCAAATCAACGGATTTTTTTGTAAATTTTTAAACTATTTTCCAAAAATTTGATGTAGATAACATTTTTTATTTTTGAACTACTTTACAATACCCCCAGTTTTTAATTTTAACCATTATGAGGTGTTAGTATGTCAAATCGTGTTATTCAAGAACTAGAACTTTTAGGTATCACAAACGTAAAAGAAGTTGTTTATAACCCAAGCTATGAACAACTCTTTGAAGAAGAAATGAAACCTGAGCTAGAGGGCTTTGAAAAAGGTCGCTTAACCACAACAGGTGCTGTTGCGGTTGACACAGGGATTTTTACGGGTCGCTCGCCAAAAGATAAATTCATCGTGTTAGATGAAAATACCAAAGATACCGTTTGGTGGACAAGTGATGCTGTAAAAAATGACAACAAACCAATGAACCAAGCCACTTGGCAAAGTTTAAAAGAGTTAGTGACTAACCAACTTTCAAATAAACGTTTATTTGTGATTGATGCATTCTGTGGTGCTAACCCAGATAGCCGTGTTGCAGTGCGTATTGTAACAGAAGTGGCGTGGCAAGCCCACTTTGTTAAAAATATGTTCATTCGCCCAACAGAAGCTGAATTGGCAAACTTCACGCCAGATTTTGTGGTTATGAACGGTTCTAAAGTCACGAACCCGAACTGGAAAGAGCAAGGTTTGAATTCTGAAAACTTTGTGGCGTTCAATATTACGGAGAAAATTCAATTAATCGGCGGTACTTGGTATGGTGGTGAGATGAAGAAAGGTCTATTCTCACTGATGAACTACTGGTTACCACTTAAAGGCATTGCATCAATGCACTGTTCTGCAAACGTAGGTGAAAAAGGTGATGTAGCGGTATTCTTCGGTTTATCCGGTACAGGTAAAACAACCCTTTCAACAGATCCAAAACGTAAATTAATTGGTGATGATGAGCACGGTTGGGACGATGATGGTGTATTCAACTACGAAGGTGGTTGCTATGCGAAAACGATCAACCTTTCAGAAGAAAACGAGCCAGACATCTATCGTGCAATCAAACGTGATGCGTTATTAGAAAACGTCGTTGTGCGTGAAGACGGCACAATTGATTTTGCAGACGGTTCAAAAACGGAAAATACCCGTGTTTCTTACCCAATTTACCACATCGACAACATTGTTGAGCCAGTCTCAAAAGCAGGTCATGCGAAGAAAGTGATTTTCTTAACTGCTGATGCGTTTGGGGTATTGCCACCTGTATCTAAATTAACGCCAGAACAAACCAAATACTACTTTTTATCAGGCTTTACTGCGAAATTAGCGGGGACAGAGCGTGGTATCACAGAACCAACACCAACTTTCTCTGCGTGTTTTGGGGCAGCATTCTTATCACTTCACCCAACTAAATACGCAGAAGTGTTAGTGAAACGTATGGAGGCGGCAGGTGCAGAAGCCTACTTAGTGAACACTGGTTGGAACGGTACAGGTAAACGTATCTCAATCAAAGACACTCGCGGTATCATTGATGCGATCTTAGATGGTTCAATCGAAGATGCAGAAATGAAACAATTACCAATCTTTGATTTAGCGGTACCAACAGCCTTACCAGGTGTAAACCCTGCAATTTTAGACCCACGTGATACTTACGCTGACAAAGCACAATGGCAAGAGAAAGCGGAAGATTTAGCCGGTCGTTTCGTGAAAAACTTTGAGAAATACACCACCAACGATGAAGGTAAAGCATTAGTTGCGGCAGGTCCGAAACTCTAATCTCATCAATACATAACTTACAGGGAGCCAAATCAAATTGGCTCCTTTTTTGTTTTACAAACAGTCTGATTTCACTGATTTTTTGCCATTCCTCATTTGCAAAACTTTTGTGAAAACCGACCGCTTGTTTGTGTATTTTCGGTATAATGTAACGATTTTGACTTTCAATAAGAGATTTCTCATGGCAACTATCGCACCTAATCCGCTCGTTCTTGTGGACGGTTCTTCCTATCTTTATCGTGCATTCCACGCATTTCCCCCGCTTACCAATAAACAAGGCGAACCAACAGGGGCAATGTATGGCGTACTGAATATGCTTAAAAGCCTGATTGCACAGGTAGAGCCAAGTCATATTGCGGTAGTGTTTGATGCTAAAGGCAAAACCTTTCGTGATGAACTGTTTGAGCAGTACAAATCCCACCGTCCGCCAATGCCTGATGAACTTCGTTCACAAATTCAGCCGTTGCATCAAATGATCAACGCCCTTGGCATTCCGTTGCTGTCGATTGAAGGCGTGGAAGCAGACGATGTGATCGGCACGCTCGCCGTTCAAGCTGCCAAAGACGGTAAACATGTGCTGATCAGCACGGGCGATAAAGATATGGCGCAACTGGTTAATGAGCATATTATGTTGATTAACACAATGAACAATACGTTGCTCGACCGTGAAGGTGTGATTGAAAAATATGGCATTCCGCCTGAGTTGATCATCGACTATTTAGCCTTATTGGGGGATAGCTCAGATAATATCCCAGGAGTGAAAGGCGTGGGCGAGAAAACAGCAATTGCGTTGTTGCAAGGTATCGGTTCGATGAAAGAGATTTATGCTAATTTGGATCAGGTTGCCACCCTGTCATTTCGTGGGGCGAAAACCTTCGCTCCGAAATTAGCGGCCGAAAAAGAAACTGCAGAGTTGTCCTATCTGCTTGCTACCATCAAAACCGATGTATCGCTGGAATTACGCCACGATCAACTGCTGACCCAACCGCAGCAGCGTGATCAACTGGTGCAGCTATTTGGGCGTTATGAATTTAAACGCTGGTTGAATGAAGTGATGAACGATGCTAATCCCGTGACTCAAACCGCAGCAGAGAAAGTGCCGAACAACTATCAAGCCACACAAGCGGTCAGTTCCGAGCCAAATTTTGCAAATAGGGCAAATGTAGCAAAAGTTGAGATTGATCGCACCGCTTACCAATGTATCAACAATCAAGCCCTGTTAGACCAATGGCTTAGCAAATTACAGCAAGCAACATTGTTTGCGGTTGATACTGAAACGGATGCTCTCGATCCGATGGTGGCGAATTTGGTTGGGATTTCTTTCGGGTTAGAGAATGGCGAAGCGTGCTACATTCCGCTGGCTCACAAAGGTGAAATGAGCGAACCGCAGCAGAACGATCTGTTTACGGAAGCAAGTGAACCAGCCATTGATTTGTTGCCTGATCAGCTTAGCAAAGCGACGGTGCTCAAAGAATTAAAACCAATTTTAGAAAACGCCACAATCCAAAAAGTTGGGCAGAATATCAAATATGATTTAACTATTTTTGCTCGCAATGGTATTGCTCTTCAAGGTGTGGCGTTTGATACGATGTTGGAGTCCTACACCCTAAACAGCACGGGGCGGCACAATATGGACGATTTAGCCGATCGTTATTTAGGACATCAAACCATTCCATTTGAAGAAGTAGCAGGCAAAGGTAAAAACCAAAAAACGTTTGACCAAATTACTATTGAGCAGGCCACGGAATATGCTGCGGAAGATGCAGACATTACAATGAAACTACATAAAGTGTTGTCGGCAGAATTGGCGAAAGCACCGGAATTGGTAAAATTATTTGAGCAGATCGAAATGCCGTTGGTGAGTGTGCTTTCCCGTGTCGAACGCAACGGTGTGTTAATTGATCCGCAATTACTACGCCAGCACTCCATTGAAATTGAGCAACGCTTAGCAGAGCTTGAGCAACAGGTGCACACAGAAGCGGGAGAAGTGTTCAATTTAGCCTCGACTAAACAGCTACAAGAGATCTTATTTCACAAACTCGGCTTACCGATTTTGAAGAAAACCCCGAAGGGTGCTCCTTCAACTAACGAAGAAGTGTTAGAGGAATTGGCTCAAATGGGGCATCAAGTGCCAGTATTATTGATGGAGCATCGTGGCTTGAGTAAGTTGAAATCGACTTACACAGACAAATTGCCACAGATGATTAACAAACAGACGGGGAGAGTGCATACCTCTTATCACCAAGCAGTAACGGCAACAGGGCGACTGTCATCAAGTGATCCAAATTTACAAAATATTCCGATTCGTAACGAACAGGGCAGACGTATTCGCCAAGCCTTTATTGCTCGTGAAGGGTATAAAATTGTGGCGGTAGACTATTCGCAAATTGAGCTACGAATAATGGCACACCTTGCCAACGATCAGAATATGATCAAAGCCTTTGCTGAAGGTAAAGATATTCACCGTTCCACTGCGGCTGAGATTTTTGGCGTGCCGTTAGATGAAGTGACAAGCGAGCAACGCCGTAGTGCAAAAGCGATTAACTTCGGCTTAATTTACGGTATGAGTGATTTTGGCTTATCAAACCAATTAGGCATTAGCCGAGCCGATGCGAAAAAATATATGGAGCTTTATTTCCAACGTTATCCTGCGGTGCAACAATTTATGTTAGATATTCGTGAACAAGCGGCAGCAAAAGGCTATGTGGAAACCCTATTTGGTCGCCGTTTATATCTGCCAGATATTCAGTCAAGCAACGCGATTCGCCGTAAAGCCGCTGAGCGTGTAGCAATCAACGCACCAATGCAAGGTACTGCAGCGGATATCATCAAAGTGGCGATGATCGGTATCGATCGTGCTATTAAAGGCTGTGATGATATTCAGATGATTATGCAAGTGCACGATGAACTCGTGTTTGAAATTAAAGCTGAGCGTGTGGAGCATTACACTGCGATCATCAAAGCCGAAATGGAAAACGCAATCGCGATGCGAGTGCCGCTAATTGCGGAAGTGGACGTTGGCGAAAATTGGGATGAAGCACATTAACAAGCGGTGAGATATTGCGAATTTTTTGCAAATTGAAAAGCGGGCGAACGCATCGGTTCGATCCTACAATTCAGGAAATATGATGGAAACATTTTTACAGGGCTTTATCGTCTGTTTTGGGTTGATTGTCTCTATCGGTGCCCAAAATGCCTTTTTGCTTAAACAAGGTATTCTCAAACAGCACGTTTTTTGGGTGGCGTTGATCTGCTTTTTCTGTGATGTCGTATTAATGGGGATTGGTGTACTTGGGCTGGGTTCATTGATTTCCCAATCGCTTTGGGCAAGCATGGCTTTGGCACTGCTTGGGGCGACGTTTCTGTTTACTTATGGCAGTCGCTCTTTTGTCAGTGCTTATCGGGGAACAAGCCAATTAGTCGCACAACAAGCAGAAAGGGCGAGTTTGAAAAAAGTGATTTTAGTCACGTTGGCGATTACATTGCTCAACCCACACGTTTATATTGATACAGTGGCGATTGTTGGCGGCATTGGTGGTACTCTCAATGTTGATGAAAAAATCCGTTTTCTTATAGGTGCGCTATGCTGTTCATTTCTTTGGTTTTTCGGGCTTGCTTTCGGGGCAGGTCTACTCAGACCTTATTTTGAAAAACGCCGAACGTGGCAGATTTTGGATTCAATAACCGGGCTGATTATGTATGTAATTGCCTTCAGTTTATTGCTTTATGCCGTTAAATTGTTAGATACGATGTAAAAGAAAAAGGCTTCTTCCTTTTGGGAAGAAGCTCTTTTTTTATGCTTCGGGATGCAATAAGAAAATTCCTTGATGGGCTAAATTTAAATAATAGGCAGGTTGATGTTCATGGTATTGCTGCGGATTTAAATTAATCATCATTTCTTTTCCTTGCCATACAACGACAATCTCCCAGTACGATCCCATATAAACTGCCTGTTTAAGGTGACAACGCTGACTCTCTTCTCCTTCAGGAAGAAGTTGTATCGCTTCAGGGCGAATTCCCACTAAGCACTTACCATTTGGCACATTGAACCGTTCTGCATTAGGCAGCGTAAAGCAGAAATCACCAATTTGGATTTCATCACCGTGACGAACACCATCTAAAATGGTCGATTCCCCCATAAAATTCGCTAAAAAGAGTGAGTTGGGTTGCAAATAGAGCATTTTGGCACTGTCTTTTTGCTTAATAATCCCTTTATCCATCACAATCACTTCATCAGAAACCGCAAATGCTTCACTTTGGTCGTGAGTTACATATAGGGATGTGATATTAAGTTGCTGTTGTAATTCACGAATTTTTTCACGCATTGAACGACGCAAATTCGCATCAAGGTTACTCAGCGGCTCGTCAAAAAGTAATACTTTTGGTTTTAAAATCAGGGCTCGAGCTAAGGCAACACGCTGCTGTTGCCCACCTGAAATTTGATCAACGTAACGATCTTCAAAACCGGCTAAATCAACTAGCTCAAGTGCTTCTTTTACACGTTGATCTCGTTCTGCTTTTGGTACACCTTGCATTTTTAAGCCATAGCCAACATTATCGCCAATCGACATATGTGGAAAGAGAGCATAAGACTGGAAGACGATACAAATGTCCCGTTGTTGAATCGAGTTATGAGTAACATCTTCACCATCAATAAAAATTTGACCGCTGGTTGGATTTTCCAATCCAGCAACTAGGCGTAACACGGTGGTTTTACCACAACCAGAAGGCCCAAGTAGCGTGACCATCGTACCTTTTTTAATGGAAAGGCTTAAGTTATCAATTACAGTCGCTTTCCCGAAGGATTTAGTGACATTTTTCAGCACTAAAAAATCATTTTGTGAGTTCATTGAATATCCTTTTAACTGCTAGGGTGAAAGAGTTCACCATTTGTAAAATTGTTGTCTGAACTGACCGCTTGTCCTCACCCAAATGGGCAAACAACATTGAGGTTGCTAACTCGATTGTTTTGCTTTGGATTTCGCAATACGAGTTTCGCCAACTAACCAGTCAAACAAGAAAATAATTGACATCATTACCACAATCAGAATTGAACCGTATGCAATCGCAATGCCATATTCACCGTCTTCTACTCGATTTAAAATATAAGAGGTTGCCACGCGTGTATCGGCGGTGACTAAGAATACGATGGCACTTACCGTTGTCATTGCACGAACGAAACTGGTCACCAAGGCAGAGAGCAAGGCAGGTTTCAGCAAAGGTAACACAATGAAACACATTGTTTTAAATGAGCCGGCTTTCAATGAGAGTGAGGCTTCGTCGAGAGATTTATCTAATTGTCCAAGCCCAGCAATGGCTGCTCGCATACCCACAGGCATGTTTCGCATTACCATGGAAAGGATAATGATGATCCCTGTACCCGTCAGATAAATCGGTGCATTGTTAAAAGCAATAATGTACGACACACCAGCAACCGTTCCTGGGACCGCGAAGCAAAGTAGTGTGAGAAATTCGAGTGTTTTCTTGCCTTTGAATTGACGGCGAACGGTAATGTAAGCGATCAATAGTCCAAAAAGTGCAGTAATAGGTGCAGCACTTGCTGCAAAAATGACCGTTTGAATAAGCGAAGGCCACGCACCGTCGCTAAACCCTTGTCCAAATAAGGCAATGTAGTTTTTGAGCGTTAAGGTGTAATCCACCCCCCAGTTGACGGTGAAACTGCCATAGAAAATGCTGCCGTAGAGTACAAGGTTAAATAACACCCAGCTGCCCAAGCTACACATAATGAACCATTTGAGTCCGTTTGGCAGTTCTTGAACTTCGCCACGGTAAGATTTGCCAGAGACGGTCACATAGGAACGGTTACCTATCCAGAGATACTGCACGACAAAGATGGCTAGTGAGAAAATCAACAAGATGGTTCCTAACGTACTTGCGGAAGCATAGTCTAATTGCGAGCCTGCGATGTAGAAATAAATTTGAGTCGCGATAACATCGAAACTGCCCCCAAGTACAAGTGGGGTACTGAAATCTGCAAGGGATTGAATCACAACCACTAAGAAAGAGTTTGCTAATGCGGGCTTTAATAGAGGGAAGATAATATAAGCAAAGGCTTGGTAGCGGTTAGACCGCAAGGTATAAGCGGCTTCTTCTACAGAAGGGTGAATCGATTTTAATGCACCTTCTAAAATCATAAAAGACATCGGGGTCAGAGCAAGCGTGTGGGCAATCACAATTCCCGTAAATCCATAGAGCCAGTTACTGCTAAAGCCTAAATATTCAACTAAAAACGCAGTCACATAACCAGAGCGTCCAAGCATTAAGGTCACGCCTAATCCAACCACGAAAGGGGGAGTCACAATCGGTAAAATGGAGAAGATCTTGCCAATAAATGCGGTACGTTTTGCAATGCGGGTTGTATATAGGGCGAACATTAAGCCGAATAGGGTAGAAAGAATACCTACGGTTGCCGCAACACTTAATGAATTGCCAATGACTCGGATGACATAAGGTTGTTGAATAATTTTCAAGACTTGGCTTGGAACAAACTCACTGCCGTCAAAGAACATGGAAATAAAAATCGCCACTGTAGGATAGACGATGAAAAAGAAAATTAACAAGATAATGCTAATTAAAGAGGCGATGATAAAACGATCGCCTTGCATGATTTTAAGCGTTGCAAGTGCATTTGTTGCAATCCCAATCAGAGCCACAATCAGAAAGAGCGTTGAATAACCCAGAGCAATTTTGCCAATGATGGCGGAAATAAAGACAAATACAAAAAGTAATGTAACACCGACTAATTCTAATTTAGCACGAGCGGTGTTTTGATGATTTGGTAATAGGAAAGCAAGTAAGGGCAAAAACCATGCCCAAGTGATATTGAAACTAGCCCACCCCATGGCTGAAAAAAGTTCATCAGAGGTTGACTCAAACAGTCCATAATCTAATGCTTTTGTTGGGAGGAGTGCAAAGGCAATTAACGCAATAGCAACCCAAAATGGTGGACGTTGGAAAACAGATGCTGACATGACATAAAAATCCATATTTAGTGGGAAAGTAAAATGAACTGCATTTGTGGATGGTACACAGTACATATTTACCAGAATACAAGCGGTCAGATTATATAAAAATTTTGCAAATGAGGGCAGTTTAACACTGCCCTAATATTCACGATTAATTCGCTAATTTTACTTCACTGACCCATTTTTCAATTAAACGTTTACGTTCATCACTTGAGCCATATTTTTCAAAATCGTAGTTGATAAGGTTCAACTTGGTTGGATCTTGTGAATAAGGCGATGGCTGTGCAGTGGTATTGGTCAATACTTGGAAAGATTCTGCTTTTTGCCAAGAGAGTTCTTGTGCTTCTTTTGATAAGGCCCAATCAACGAATAATTTCGCGTTATCCAAATTTCTCGCCCCTTTTAAAATACTCACACCTCCCAGTTCATACCCTGTGCCTTCGCTTGGTACGATCATCTCAATATTTGCCCCATTTTTCTTTTCAACCGAATAATCGTGTAAGAAGCCGATACCGATTGCCGTTTCCCCACGAGCGGTATTACGGGAAGGCGTAATGCCCGATTTGGTATATTGGGACACATTTTTGTGTAGTTTTTTGAAGTATTCAAACGCTTTGTCTTCACCCCAAAGTTGTACAAAGGTGGCGATGGCCGTATAAGCGGTACCAGAACTTTGTGGGTCTGCAATTTGAATTTCGCCAGCAAGGCGTGGGTCAAGTAAGTCTTCCCAAGAGGAAGGCACTTTTTCAATACCAAGTTTTTTCAACCGATCAAGATTCACACCATAGCCTAAAATCCCCATATAAACGACAGAGCTGTAATTGCCTTTTATTTTGGCAGGATCACGGAATTTCTCGATAATTTGTGTCAAATTTGGTGATTGATAAGGCTGAAGCAAGCCCATTTCACCCGCTTGCGATTGCGGATCGAGTGTGCCGCCATACCATACATCCGCTTGCGGATTATTTTTTTCCGCTTCAACTTTCGCCAGCGTACTGCCAGAACCGTTACGAATAAAAGACACTTTAACGTCATATTTTTCGCTAAAGGCTTTTGTTTCTTGTTCACAGAAAAGGTTTGTGGCACTGCAATAAACCACTAAACGTCCAGCCGCATTTGCTGAAGTAGCTAACACGGAACCTAATAGAAGTGTAGAGAGTGTGAGAGAAAGTGCTTTTAATTTCATAATAATTCCTTGTTTTATATGGAAAAAACGAAGTTACTATAACGAATTTTTGCAAGCAAGACTGTGAAGTAGTTCACAAATCGAAAAATTTTAAAAAAATTTCAAATTCTTTGTAAGAAAGCAAAAGTTGCCTAGACAAATGCAAAGCCAATGAGGCAATTCAGATTACCAACAGTATAAGTTGGACTAAAAGAAAAAATAAAAACGAAGGAGCTTAAAAATGAAAAAATCAATGTTTGTTGCGTTACTTGGTGTATTTGCAATGAGTGCATCAGTACAAGCAGACGACCATAAAATGGCAATGGATGGTATGAAACCGTGTATGGAAATGAAAGACGGTAAGTGTGTCAAAGAGGAGATGAAAATGTCGGACATGAAATCAGACAAGATGATGACTGCCGACAAAAAAATGGGTGACGCTAAAATGCATTCAGATCACACAATGAAAAAAGGTGAGATGATGAAAAATGACAATATGATGAAATCAGACGATAAAATGATGCACTCGCATGAGATGATGAAATCAGATGACATGATGGCGAAACCTGAAATGAAAGGCGAAATGATGAAAAAATAGTCTTTCATGACCAGTTACAAGTATAGGGTCAGTTTTTCCTCCGATTTGCAAAACTTTTGCATGAACTGACCGCTTGTAAGTAAAAAATGGTAGGCCAAAAGCCTACCATTTTTTTTATATCTGAAAATTAATTAATGACGGAAGTGACGCATTCCCGTCAATACCATCGCCATGCCGTGTTCGTTAGCGGCATCGATCACTTCTTGGTCACGCATTGAGCCACCTGGGTGGATCACACAAGTAATGCCTACTTTCGCGGCGGCATCAATGCCATCACGGAATGGGAAGAACGCGTCAGATGCCATCACGCAACCCGCGACTTGCAAGCCTTCATCTTCGGCTTTGATACCTGCGATTTTGGCGGAATAAACACGGCTCATTTGCCCCGCCCCGATGCCAATCGTCTGTTTGTTTTTCGCATAGACAATCGCATTCGATTTCACGTATTTCGCCACTTTCCAGCAGAATAACAAATCTTCCATTTCTTCTTTAGTTGGCTTACGTTCGCTAACAAATTCTAAATCTTCCACCCCAATTGGTTCTTGGTCGGCATCTTGCACGAGTAAGCCGCCATTGACTCGTTTGTAATCTAAACGATGCGGTGGTAACCAGCTAAATTCGCCACATTCCAACACCCGCACGTTTTTCTTCTTAGCAAGGGCTTGTTTTGCGGCTTCGGAAATGGTCGGGGCGATGATGACTTCCACAAATTGACGCTCGGCAATGGTTTGAGCCGTTTCGCCGTCGAGCTCTCGGTTAAATGCAATAATGCCACCGAAAGCTGAAGTGGGGTCGGTTTGGTAAGCACGGTTGTAGGCCTCCAAAATATTTTCACCTAACGCCACACCGCAAGGGTTGGCGTGTTTTACTATCACACACGCAGGCTCTTGGAACTCTTTCACACATTCAAGGGCAGCATCAGTATCGGCAATATTATTGTAGGATAACGCTTTGCCTTGTAACTGTTTTGCTGTTGCGACACTTGCTTCGCTGAGTTCATTTTCTACATAGAACGCCGCATTTTGGTGGCTGTTTTCACCATAACGCATCGTCTGTTTGCGGGTGAAATTGAGATTTAAGGTGCGAGGGAATTGCCCGCAAGGTTGGGTTAAATCTTCTTCATCAGCCCCTTGATAAGCAGGCACAAGCTGTCCGAAGTAGTTGGCAATCATTGAATCGTATTGAGCGGTATGTTCAAAGGCTTTGATGGCGAGATCGAAACGCGTTGCCAACGTTAAGGAATTTTGATGCTGATCCATTTCGGCCAAAATTGCATTGAAATCGTTATTATTGACCACAATCGCCACATCTTTATGGTTTTTTGCTGCAGAACGCACCATTGTTGGCCCGCCGATGTCGATATTTTCCACGGCATCTTCAAGACTGCAATCTGGTTTGGCGACTGTTGCAGCAAACGGATAGAGATTGACCACCACCATATCAATGCGTTCAATGCCGTGTTTGCTCATCACTGCATCATCAGTGCCACGACGCCCTAAGATCCCGCCGTGTACTTTCGGGTGCAACGTTTTGACCCGTCCGTCCATCATTTCAGGGAAGCCGGTATAGTCCGATACTTCCGTAACGGGCAAGCCACGGTCGGCCAGTAATTTGGCGGTGCCGCCAGTGGACAATAATTTCACGCCACGCTGCACTAAACCTTGGGCAAACTCGACAATGCCAGTTTTGTCCGACACACTTAATAACGCTTGTTGAATTGGGCGATCAGCCATTGATTTTTCCTTCTTGTTAAGACTGTAAAAACGGGGCGAAATTATAACGCAAACGATTGCGTAAAATAAAGGGTAAAATGTTTCTATCAAATCTTATTTTGTCCCCATCAGCGGGCAGAATTTCTTTTTACAAGCGGTCACTTCCGAGAAAAATGTTGCAAATTTACAAAATTTGAACCTTTACTTTTTGCTTAAATGGAAAAAATCGGTAAAATGTCGCTCCAATGAACGAACGTTCAGTAAAGGAAATTGATGATGAATGCAATGACTACGCCACAAAATGAAGTGGCGTTGCGTATTTTAAAAGCCGCAGACGAGCTGATGGCAAAGGTAGGAATGCACAACATTTCAACCCACAAAATTGCTAAAGAAGCAGGCGTGTCGGTGGGAACGATTTATTTGTATTTTAAAGATAAAGATGACTTGTTGAATAAATTGGTGGTGTATCTGTTTGAAAGTTATCAGCAATATATTCAAGAACTCTATGATCCGAGACGAGATTTGTTCGAACAGTATCAGATATTTTGGCGGTTTTCCTTTGAGTTCATGCGAGAGAACCCGAATGTGCTGTCGAATTGGTATCAATATCAATCGTTACCAGGCTATCGAGAGCTGATGCAAAGTTGTATGGCTCGTGACGATCTGGTCTGGAGCCGCTTTATAAAAGCAGGTCAGACTCAAGGTATTATTGCAAATTTAGATGCACATTTAATGTTTGTGATGACGATAAAAGTCGCGTGGGAAGTAATTCAGCTGCAAGCGATGTTAGATAAAACCTATTCCGATGAGGAGATTGATCAAATCATTCAGCGGACTTGGAAAGCAATGACGATTTAATTTGTATTAAATGGAGAAAATATGACAACTGAAATGAAAAAGCCTTCTTCTGCTAAGAAATTTGGCTTTGGGCTCATTTTGATCTTGGTCGCCTTAGTGTTTGCTGGCGTAGTGGGCTTCAATATGTTTGTGTCGCACAAAAAAGCGGAATTTGCCAAAAATATGCCTGAAAAAGAAAACTTGGTTACGGTGGCAAAAGTGGAAGCAAAAGAGTGGACGCCAGCAATTGAAGCGGTAGGCTATATCCGTCCAAACCAAGGAGCAATGTTGAGCTCACAAATGAGTGGAACGGTCAGCCGCATTCTAGTGAAATCGGGCGATATGGTGAAAAAAGGCCAACTGCTAGTTGAATTAGATAGTAGTGTGGAAATGGCATCATTGCGAGCTATGGAAGCTCAGCTACCGAATGTACAAGCAAATTACGAGCGTTTCCGCCAGTTAGTGAAATCAAATAGTGCTTCTAAAGCGGAATTTGATAATGCTCAGTCTGCCTATAATCAGTTGGTAGCAAATATTGAATCAGCCAAAGCGGGCTTAAAACGCCGCCAAATTTATGCTCCTTTTGATGGTGAAGCGGGTATCGTGAAGATCAATGTCGGTCAGTACATCAACATTGGAACCGAAATGGTGCGTGTGGAAGATCGTAGCCAGATGAAAGTGAGCTTCACCTTGCCACAAACGGATTTAGAGCGTATTGCCGTTGGGCAAAAAGTGACGGTAACCGCAGATGCCGTATTAGGCGAAACCTTTGAGGCAAAAATCACTGCAATCGATCCTGCCGTGAATAAAACGACAGGCTTGGTGGATTTAGAAGCGACTGTTGAAGGCAGAGATAAACTCTATTCAGGCATGTTTGCCCGTCTACGCATTTTATTGCCAACGGAACGTAACCAAATTGTGGTGCCACAAATTGCAGTGACTTATACGATGTATGGCGAAAGTGCTTATATTTTGGTGCCGTTATCAGATGAAGAAAAAGCCAAATTTGAGGGTATAGGTAAAGATGTATCTAAACTTTTCCGTGTGAAACAGGTGGAAGTGAAAACCCTTGACCGCCGTGGAATTTATGCTCAACTCGGTTCAGGTATCAATGTCGGCGATACAATTGTCACTGGCGGTTTCCAACGTTTACGCAACAATGCCTTGGTATTAGTTTCAGATAAAGTGGGTGCAGGCACCACACAACCTGCAAAAGCTACCCGCTTGTAATTGGGGAAAGTTATGAAATTTACTGATATTTTTATTAAACGCCCCGTGCTTGCAATCAGCCTGAGTATCGTGATTGTGATTTTAGGCTTCCAAGCGATTTTCAAATTACAGGTGCGTGAATATCCTGAAATGGTCAATACTGTGGTGACGGTTTCAACGGTGTACCCAGGAGCCGATGCGGAAACCATTCAGGCATTCGTCACGTCAAAATTGGAAGAGTCCATTGCTCAAGCGGATAATATCGACTACATCACCTCTTCTAGTGCTCCGAATAGCAGTACGATCACGGTTAAAATGAGGCTAAATACGAACCCAGGCATTGCCGTTGCTGATGTCTCATCTAAAGTCAATGCGGTACGTTCACAGCTTCCTTCAGAGATCGAAGACCCAAGTATTTCTGCTTCGTCCGGCTCGTTAGATGCGATCTTGTTTGTCCGTTTTGCTTCGAAAGCGCTTTCTTCACCACAAATCACTGACTATGTGGAACGGGTGGTGAAACCACAGTTATTCACGGTGAGTGGCGTGTCGAAAATCAACGTATTCGGTGGTGCGAGCTTTGGTTTACGAATTTGGCTTGATCCCGACAAAATGGCAGGGCTTGGCTTATCGGCTCCCCAAGTGATCGGCTCACTTTCCGCCAATAACGTGCAAACTGCTGCGGGGAACACCAATGGCTACTACACGGTGTACGGCAACAAAGTGGAGTCGACCACAAGGAGTGTCGAACAGCTTGAAAATTTAGTGGTGTTAACCACACAAAGCGGTCAGCAAATCAAATTAAAAGACGTCGCCAAAGTGGAGCTGGATAAAAGTAGTGACAACTTCCGTGCGATCGTAAACGGCTCGGAGGCGGTAGTATTAGCCATTGAAGCGGCAAGTACTGCAAACTCATTGACAGTGGCCAAAAATCTTTACCCTGCGTTAGAGAAGATCAACTCGGATCTCCCAAGCACCATCGAGTCGGAAATTATGTACGACAAAACTATTGCGATTAACAGCTCGATCAATGAAGTGGTGAAAACCATTTTTGAGGCAACGGTGATCGTTTTGGTGGTCATCACGATGTTCCTTGGCTCATTCCGTGCGATGATCATTCCTGTGGTCACCATTCCGATTTCCTTGATCGGTGTGATTATGGTACTGCAAGGTTTCGGTTTTAGTTTGAACTTACTGACGCTACTTGGCTTGATTTTAGCCATTGGTTTGGTGGTGGATGATGCGATTGTGGTGCTTGAAAACGTTGATCGTCATATTAAAGAAGGTGAAACGCCATTCCGTGCAGCGATTATCGGCACCCGTGAAATTGCCGTGCCGGTTATTTCAATGACAATTACCTTAGTCGCGGTATATTCACCAATGGCATTAATGAGTGGGATTACGGGCACGCTATTTAAAGAGTTCGCCCTTACCCTTGCGGGTGCGGTCTTTATTTCAGGGATTGCCGCATTGACCTTATCGCCGATGATGTCGAGCCGTATTTTGAAAAAATCGGAAAAGCCAAGCCGCTTGGAGCATTATGTTGAAGGCTTCTTAGCCAAAATGACTTCTTGCTATGCCAATATGTTGGCGTTCGTGATCACAATGCGAAAATCAATGTTGCTATTCGCTCTGGCGATTTTCGTGTCCGTCCCGTTCTTATTTAAATCGTTACCAACAGAACTTGCTCCGTCTGAAGACCGCGGTATTGTTGTAGCAATGGGAACTGCTCCGTCGAATACCAATTTAGACTATGTGCAAGAAGTAATGACGCCTTTTGCATTAGAAACTCAAAAATTACCTGAGGTCAGTGCGACTCAAATTATGCCAGGGCTTCCGTCAAGCAGTGGTGCTTTTGCGTTAATTCCATTAGTTGATTGGAGCGAGAGAACGCGTTCACAGAAAGAAGTCATGGCAGAAGTGAGTAATATTGGTAACCAAGTTGCAGAGATGTCTGTACAGGCTTTTGCTTTCCCAGAAATTTCAACGGGTGAAAGTGGTTTACCTTTCTCTTTTGTGATCACAACTGCCGAAAATTACCGTGAGCTTGCCGAGGTTGCCCAACAGTTCTTACTTGAAGCACAGAAATCAGGTTTATTTTTCTTTACGCAACTCGATTTAAAATTCGATACGGCAGTAATGAGAATCCAGTTAGACCGTGACAAAATGGGGGTTTATGGTGTAACAGCACGGGAAATCAGTAGTACATTAGGGAGCTATTTATCAGCGGCGACATTAGCTCGAGTGGATATTGATAGCCGCCCATACAACATTATTTCACAGGTAGAGCGTAAAAATCGTTTAAATCCACAAGATCTTGGCAACTATTTTGTGACGACAAGTAATGGGCGGACGATTCCACTAAACACCTTCGTGAAAATGGAACTACAAACCCAACCAGCCAAACTCGCTCGAATGAATCAGCTTAATTCGGCAACATTAAGTGGCGTTATTTCTGGTTCAATGGGCGATACCGTTGCGTGGGCAGAAGCCAAAGCCAAAGAAGTACTGCCGTCAGGCTACCAATATGACTTTATGAGCGAAGCCCGTCAGTACAAACAAGAAGGGAATGCGTTGGCAATCACCTTCGTGTTGGCGGTGATTATGATCTACTTAGTCCTTGCGATTCAGTTCGAGTCGTGGCGTGATCCAATGGTGATTTTGGTTTCTGTACCGCTTGCGATTAGTGGTGCATTGTTGGTGCTGAATATTCTTGGCATTTTCAAAATTTCAGGATCAACACTGAACATTTACTCGCAGGTGGGGTTAATTACCTTGGTCGGTTTAATCACCAAACACGGTATTTTGATGTGTGAAGTCGCAAAAGAAGAGCAACTACACCACGGTAAAAACCGCACCGAAGCGATTTTCTATGCGGCGAAAATCCGTTTACGTCCGATTTTAATGACGACAGCGGCAATGATCGCAGGTTTAATTCCATTGCTTTACGCCACAGGGGCAGGGGCAGTGATGCGGTTTAGTATTGGTGTAGTGATTGTGGCAGGCTTGGCAATCGGCACCATCTTCACTCTGTTCGTGTTGCCAGTGATCTACACTTTCCTTGCTAGTGAACATCAACCACTGATGGAATTTGACGAAAACCAGCCACGCATTAAAGCGGAATAATGGATAAGCCATAACAAGCGGTCAGATCCTTAGTATTTTTTGCAAATTGCAAAACTTTTCTAGGATCTGACCGCTTGTTTGTTTTCGACAGAGCGATGTTTCGGTAGAATAGCCACAATTTTTTCGATTTAGAAGGACTTACAATGAACAAACTTAGCGTCGTGATTTTAGCTGCAGGCAAAGGCACTCGAATGTATTCGGATTTGCCGAAAGTGTTGCATAACATTGCAGGCAAGCCGATGGTAAAACACGTTATCGACACTGCAAAACAACTTAAGGCAGAAAATATCCATTTAATTTACGGGCACGGTGGTGAGTTACTGCAAAGCCGTTTGAAAGACGAGCCTGTCAATTGGGTACTGCAAGCAGATCAACTTGGTACAGGGCACGCAATGCAACAAGCCGCCCCATTTTTTGCGGACGATGAAAACATTGTGATGCTTTACGGCGATGCTCCTTTGATCACCAAAGAAACCTTGGAAAAATTGATTGAGGCAAAAACCGAAGGCGGTATTGGATTATTGACGGTGGTACTGGACAACCCAACGGGTTATGGTCGCATCATTCGTGAAAATGGTTCGGTCGTCGGCATTGTCGAACAAAAAGATGCCAACCCTGAGCAGCTCAAAATTCAAGAAATCAACACGGGCGTCATGGTGGCAAGCGGGGCAAGTTTCAAAAAATGGCTGGCACAGCTTGATAACAACAATGCCCAAGGTGAATACTACATTACCGATGTGATTGCGATGGCAAATCGTGATGGTTTTAATGTACAAGCCATCCAAGCTACAGATTTAATGGAAGTGGAAGGGGCGAACAACCGCTTGCAACTGGCGGCGTTAGAGCGTTATTTCCAACGTAAACAGGCAGAAAAATTGCTGTTGGCAGGCGTAACGCTCATCGATCCGAGCCGTTTTGACTTGCGTGGTACCGTTTCACACGGCAAAGATGTTGAAATTGATGTGAATGTGGTGCTAGAAGGCGACGTGAAGTTAGGTGATCGCGTGAAAATCGGGGCAGGTTCGGTGCTGAAAAATTGTGTGATCGCGGATGATGTTGAAATCAAACCATATTCCGTGATTGAAGATACCGTGATTGGTGAGGCGGCAAAAATCGGGCCGTTCTCTCGATTACGTCCAGGTACAGAATTGGCAGCGGAAACCCATGTCGGTAACTTTGTGGAAATCAAAAATGCCCAAATTGCTAAGGGGTCAAAAGTAAACCACCTTTCTTACGTGGGTGATGCGGAAGTTGGCGAAAAATGCAACATCGGGGCGGGGGTGATTACCTGTAATTACGACGGTGCAAACAAGTTCAAAACCGTGATCGGCAATGATGTATTTGTCGGCTCCGACAGCCAGCTGGTTGCTCCTGTTACCATAGCTGACGGCTCAACCATTGGGGCGGGCTCAACGGTGACCAAAGATGTTGCGGAAAATGAATTGGTTATCACCCGTGTGCCACAACGTCATATCAAAAACTGGCAGCGACCAGTGAAGAAAAAGTAGAATGCATTGAAACAACAAGCGGTCAGATCGGCAAAATATTTTGCAAATCTGACCGCTTGTGTTTTAGAGAAATACTAACTTACCGTCCACAGTAAGATGGCGAGAAGTTGCGGTAGGATAATTCGACAGAACATCACTAGTGGATATACCGTTGCATAAGAGAGGGCAGAAGCACCATTGCCTTCTTTGATTGCATTTGCAAATGCTAGAGCAGGTGGATCCGTCATTGAACCGGCGAGTAGACCGCAAAGTGTTAAATAATTCAGTTTACCGTAAATACGAGCTACAAGACCTGTGACGATAAGTGGAACAAAAGTAATTAATGCCCCGTAACAGATCCACGCTAAACCGTCATTGCTCAGTAGCGTATTTAAGAAATTGCCACCAGCTTTCCAACCCACCACAGCAAGGAAAAGTACAATACCGATTTCTCTTAGTGCAAGGTTCGCACTTGGAGGCATAAACCAATAGAGTTTACCAAAGCTACCGATTCTTGCCAAAATCAACGCCACAACAAGTGGACCGCCCGCTAAGCCCAATTTTAATGCCACAGGGAACCCTGGGATATAAATTGGAATTGAACCAAGTAATACCCCTAATCCAATCCCGATAAAGATAGGCAACATTTGAACTTGTTGTAGTTTTTGCTGGGCATTACCGATTATGTCCATAACTTGTTTGATGTCTTCTTGGCGACCAACAAGGTTCAATACGTCACCGAATTGGAGCGACATCTCTCCTGTTGGAACAAGCTCTACGCCCGCACGGTTTAGACGGGAAATCACTACATCATATTTGCCTTTTAGCATTAATTGACGAATTTTTTTGCCAAAGACTTTTTCATTGGTCACGACAGCACGTTCACTGCGATAAATGGTTCCTTTTGTACTAATTGAAACATTGACTTCTTCACCGATGATCATTTTCATTTTCGTGAGAGTGGCTTTATCTCCAACGAGATGTAGCACATCATTCAGTTGAATCTGGGTATCGACTTTAGGCACAAAAAGTTCTTCACCACGTTTTAAACGAGAGTAAACGACATCGTGTAACTCAAAATCAGGTAGCTCTTTGAGCAGTAATCCGTTCAGATTAGGATTAGTGACACGTATATTTAACGTGCTGAGTCCTTCTTTTTTACTATTTTGTGTTCGGTCAAATTGGTCAGCTTCGTGATCCACATTAATTTTGAAGATGATTCGAATTAACCACATTGTAAGCAGAATACCCACAATACCGAATGGGTAGGCAATGGCATATCCCATTCCCATTACAGCCGTATCGCTACCAAGTTCAGACAGAATTTGTTGCCCTGCACCAAGTGAAGGAGTGTTGGTTACTGCACCAGAGAAAATGCCTAGAATGACAGGAAGGGGGACGTTGAAAAGTTTATTTAATAAGAGAACTAAAATGCCACTTAAACCGACAATCATCAGGGCAAAAGCATTCAGTTTTAAGCCCGATTGACGAAGAGAGGCGAAGAAACCAGGACCGACCTGAATACCGATGGTATAAACGAATAAAATAAGCCCAAACTCTTGGATAAAATGGAGTGTGTGGGGGTCGAGTTTTACCCCGAATTCGGTCATAAAATGAGAAACAATGATTCCCCCAAATAAGACCCCACCAATACCGAGACTGACGCCTCGAACTTTAATATGCCCAATCCAAAGCCCTAATACTGCAACTAAGGATAATAGGCTAACTGTTAATGCAATTTCACTCATATAGCCTCGCTAAGAAATTAAACTGGCAATATTTTAACAAAACCAACGTGAAAAAAATGCGATCTAACTCAAATAAATAGATAACAAGCGGTCACTTTCTTGACAAATTTTGCAATAAGTTATCGACTCCCTAGAAATGCTAATTATTTTCTAGTTTAAATAAATTTCCATTTATTACTTTATTTTACAAACTTTGAATAGCATAACGACTACGCTGAAACAAATGGTCAGAAAATTGCCGAAAAATGCCATACGGATACGGAATCCGATGAGCAACTGGAATGAAAGATTCAATATAGCACTCCGTCTTTGAATAAATGAGCCTCACTTTTGAGAGCAGATGGCAAATTCAAACTTGAAAGCTTTTTAGATTTTTGCCGAATAAAAAATAAAGCTGAGTTAAACTCAGCTTTATTTTTAGGTGAATTACAAGCAGTTTTTTTCACCACGAGAAAGGCTGATCACACCTGATCGCACAATTTCGATTATCGTCGTTTCTGCTTGCACCGCTTCGATAAAGGCGTTGAGTTTTTCGCTCGTGCCAGAAAGCTGAATGGTGTACTGTTTTGGGGTGATGTCCACGATTTGCCCACGGAAAATATCCGCCATTCGTTTCAATTCATCACGTGCCGCCCCGACGGCTTTAGCTTTGATCAGTAACACTTCCCGCTCAACATGTTCACAATGGCTGAGATTGGTGACTTTGAACACATCAATCAATTTGTGTAACTGCTTTTCGATCTGTTCTAGCACTTTTTCATCACCTTGAGCAACAATCGTCATTCGGGAAAGGCTTGGATCTTCCGTTGGAGCAACGGTCAGGCTTTCGATGTTGAAGCCACGTTGCGAGAAAAGCCCAACCACACGGGATAAGGCTCCCGATTCATTTTCTAATAAGACGGATAAAGTTCTACGCATCTGTACGCTCCGTTTTGCTTAACATCATATCTTTCATTGATTCACCCCGAATTTGCATTGGGTAAACATGTTCAGTTTCATCAACTAGCACTTCCACAAATACTAAGCGGTCTTTGATGGCAAAGGCTTGTTGCAATTTTTCTTCCAATTCCGCAGGTTCGGTAATGCGAATGCCGACATGCCCGTAGGCTTCCGCCAGTTTGACGAAATCTGGCAAGGAGTCCATATAAGAGTGCGAGTGGCGACCTTGGTAGATGATGTCTTGCCACTGCTTTACCATGCCTAAGAAACGGTTGTTCAGATTTATGATCACCACTGGCGTGTCGTACTGTTTGGCAGTAGAAAGCTCTTGGATATTCATCTGAATACTGCCATCACCCGTCACACAAACAACCGTGGCATCAGGGTAAGCGAATTTTACTCCGATCGCCGCAGGCAAACCGAACCCCATTGTGCCGAGTCCACCAGAGTTGATCCAACGGCGTGGTTTGTCAAACGGGTAGTGCAATGCAGCAAACATTTGGTGCTGACCAACATCGGAGGCAACATAGGCTTCGCCGTTGGTGATGCGGTAAACGGCTTGGATCACTTCTTGCGGCTTGAGCATGTCGCCTTTCTCAAAACTCAAGCAGTTGCGGGCTTTCCATTGGGCAATTTGTGCCCACCAAGCGGTCAGATCCGACTGATTTTTTGCAAGGTTTTCTTCTTCCAGTAGCGATAAAAATTCGTCTAACACATTGCTCGCTGAACCGACGATTGGAATGTATGCAGGGACGGTTTTGGAAATCGACGTGGGATCAATATCAACGTGGATCACTTTGGCATTCGGGCAATATTTAGCTAAATTGTTAGTCGTTCGATCATCAAAACGCACACCGATGCCCAAGATTAAATCGCTTTCATGCATTGCCGTATTGGCTTCGTAAGTGCCGTGCATGCCCAGCATTCCCAAGAATTGCTTGTCGGTGCTTGGAAATGCTCCCAACCCCATTAACGAGCTAGTAACAGGCAAGTTCAATTTGTGTGCAAATTCGGTCACTTGTTCGCTTGCTTCGCCTAACACCACGCCGCCGCCGACATAAAGCACAGGCTGTTTTGCCACCAAAATCGCTTTTAAGGCTTTTTTGATCTGTCCTTTATGCCCTTGCACAGTTGGGTTGTAAGACCGCATAGCGATCTCTTTCGGATATTCATAGCTATATTTATTGGCTGGATTGACCACATCTTTCGGTAAATCAATGACTACAGGGCCTGGGCGACCAGTCGAGGCAATATAGAACGCTTTTTTGATGATTTCAGGAATATCTTCTGCCCGTTTCACCAAAAAGCTATGTTTGACCACAGGACGAGAGATGCCGACCATATCGCATTCTTGGAAGGCATCTGAACCAATCAATCCAGACGGCACTTGCCCCGAAAATACCACTAACGGAATAGAATCCGTATAAGCGGTGGCAATACCCGTAATCGCATTGGTTGCCCCAGGGCCTGAAGTGACCAGCACGCACCCCACTTTACCCGTGGCTCGAGCATAGCCATCCGCCATATGAACCGCCCCTTGCTCGTGACGAACTAAAACGTGCTTAATGCCACCTAAAGTGTGAATGGCATCGTAAATATCTAGTACCGATCCGCCTGGGTAGCCGAAAACGTACTCAACGCCTTCGTCCCTTAAGGATTGGACAACCATTTCTGCACCCGACAGTTTTTTCATAATATTCTCCAACTCAAATTAAAAGGGGGATTTGCTTTCGCAAAGATGGTTGGATTTTGCAGAAAAAAATAAAACCTGTCTAGTGGGACGAGTATTGTTTTTTTACAATGATTTTGGGGTTTTATACTAAATAATGGTTGTTTTCTGGTTTTTAATTTTTTAATTTTTTGTCTTTTATTGTTTTTTAAATATAAATGCTTTATTTTATAAACTTTTAAAATTTTAATAATTTTAACAATTTATTTAAAAATTAGAGCTAGTTCACAAAATTTGATGAGTGATTGGGGTAAAATGGACATACGAATGCTTGTTTTTATTGGGCAAAAGTGTGATTTTGTCTTACAAGCGGTCAGATTTATCTTACATTTTGCAAATAGAAGGAACCTACTATGGATGATACCTTACGCCAAGCGGCTCTCGATTTTCACGAATTTCCAATCCCTGGCAAAATCGAAGTGACTCCAACGAAATCCCTTGCCACTCAACGTGACCTTGCCCTTGCTTATTCCCCTGGTGTTGCCGAGCCTTGTTTAGAAATCGAAAAAGATCCCCTTGCTGCTTACAAATACACCGCAAAAGGTAATTTAGTTGCCGTGATTTCCAACGGAACAGCGGTGCTTGGCTTAGGCAATATTGGTGCCTTGGCAGGTAAGCCAGTAATGGAAGGGAAAGGCGTACTGTTTAAGAAATTTGCGGGTGTGGACGTATTTGATATTGAGATCAACGAAAAAGATCCTGAAAAATTAATCGATATTATTGCCTCCCTTGAACCTACCTTTGGTGGAATCAACCTTGAAGACATCAAGGCCCCTGAATGTTTCTACATTGAACAAAAATTGCGTGAGCGAATGAATATTCCTGTATTCCACGACGATCAGCACGGCACGGCAATCATCAGTGCCGCAGCGGTGATCAATGCATTACGTATTATCGGCAAAAAAATTGAAGAGGTACGTTTAGTTGCCTCTGGAGCTGGAGCGGCGTCTATTGCCTGCTTGAACTTGTTGATTTCTCTGGGGATGAAGCGAGAAAACATCGTGGTATGCGATTCCAAAGGCGTGATTTATAAAAATCGTGATGATCGAATGGACGACACCAAAAAAGCCTATGCCATTGACGATAACGGCTGGCGTACCTTGTCGGATGCGATTCCGAATGCGGATATTTTCCTAGGGTGCTCGGCGGCTGGGGCGTTAACGCAAGAAATGGTTCGCACAATGGCAGCACATCCGTTGATTTTAGCCTTGGCGAACCCAAATCCAGAAATCACTCCGCCTGAAGCGAAAGCGGCTCGCCCAGATGCGATTATTTGTACGGGACGTTCAGACTATCCAAACCAAGTGAACAACGTGCTTTGCTTCCCATTCATTTTCCGTGGTGCATTAGACGTTGGGGCGACTACCATTAACGAAGAAATGAAAATGGCGGCGGTGTATGCGATTGCGGATCTGGCTTTGGCAGAGCAGAGCGATGTGGTGACTTCAGCCTACGGTGGTGAAGGCACCGAGTTTGGACCAGATTACATTATTCCACGCCCGTTTGATCCACGTTTGATCGTGCGAATTGCCCCTGCGGTTGCCAAAGCCGCAATGGACTCAGGCGTGGCAACTCGTCCAATCACCGATTGGGAAGCTTACCACGAAAAATTGACCCAGTTCGTGTATAAAACTAACTTGTTTATGAAACCGATTTTCAGCCAAGCGAAAGCGGACAGAAAACGCATTGTGTTGGCGGAAGGGGAAGATCCAAAAGTGTTGCACGCTACTCAAGAGATCGTCTCCATGGGCTTGGCGTATCCGATTTTGATTGGTCGTCCTGCAGTCATTGAATCTCGCATTAAAAAATTAGGATTACGGTTAGAACAAGGAAAAGATTTTGAGATTGTTAATAATGAACATGATGAACGTCATGAACAGTTCTGGAAACGTTATTATCGCTTGATGAATCGTCGTGGAATAACTGAAGAAATTGCAAAACGTGTAACCACTTCTAATACGACTGTGATTGCTTCTCTCTTAGTGGAAATGGGTTATGCAGATGGCTTGGTCTGTGGTCTATTTGGGACTTATAGTCGCCATTTAGAAACAATTAAAGACATCATTGGTTTGAAAGATGGGGTGAAGGTACCCGCTGCACTGAATAGCTTGGTGTTGCCAACGGGTAACGTGTTTATGACAGATACCTATGTGAATGCAGAGCCAACAGCAGAAGAGCTAACGGAAATTACGTTAATGGCGGCAGAGGAGATCAAACGCTTTGGTATTGAACCTGCGGTTGCACTGCTTTCGCATTCAAACTTTGGCTCTTCAAATACACTTGGGGCACCTAAAATGCGAGAAGTGTTGTCATTAGTGAAAGCTCGCGATCCTGAACTCATGATTGACGGTGAAATGCACGGCGATTTAGCACTATCTGAGAAACTTCGCAATGCTTATATGCCAGAAAGTACTTTGAAGGGGTCAGCGAATTTATTAGTGATGCCAAACGTAGAAGCAGCACGTATCGGCTATAACTTATTGCGTGCTACTACCACGGCAATTACGGTGGGCCCAATTCTTATGGGGATGAAGAAATCCGCTCATATTCTTACCCCTGTTGCATCGGTTCGCCGTATTATCAATATGGTGGCCTTTGCTGCAGTGAAAGCCCAACAGTAAGGATTGAGCATTTACAAGCGGTCAGTTGTTTGCAAAATATTGCAAGGAACTGACCGCTTGTTTAACTCAAAGAATCTACTTGGATTTCTCCATTTCTTAACGAAATGAAAAAGCCTTTCTCCAAAGAGAAAGGCTTTACGCATGATGTTATTCGTTACTCCCACTCAATCGTTGCGGGTGGTTTTCCGCTCACATCATATACCACGCGGGAAATGCCGTTCACTTCATTGATGATGCGGTTAGAGATTTTACCGAGTAAGTCGTATGGTAAATGTGCCCAATGTGCGGTCATAAAGTCGATAGTTTCTACCGCTCTTAAACTCACAACCCAGTCATATTTACGGCCATCACCCATTACGCCAACGGATTTCACTGGTAGGAAAACGGTGAAGGCTTGGCTGACTTTGTAGTACCAACCTGAAGCGTGCAATTCTTCCATAAAGATCGCATCGGCTTTGCGGACTAAATCGCAGTACTCTTTTTTCACTTCGCCTAACACACGCACACCTAAGCCTGGGCCTGGGAATGGGTGGCGGTTGAGCATTTCGGCAGGTAAGCCAAGGGCTAAACCAATTTTACGCACTTCGTCTTTGAATAATTCACGCAATGGCTCAACTAAGCCCAGTTTCATATAATCAGGTAATCCGCCTACATTGTGGTGCGATTTAATCACGTGGGCTTTGCCTGTTTTGCTTGCTGCAGACTCAATTACATCAGGGTAAATCGTGCCTTGTGCTAACCATCTCACGCTAGTTAATTTTTTCGATTCATCATCGAACACATCAACGAACACTTTCCCAATAGTTTTACGTTTGGCTTCTGGCTCATCAATGCCTTTTAAGGCATCTAGGAAACGATCTTCTGCATCTACACGAATAATGTTTAAGCCGAATTTATCGCCGAACATTTCCATCACTTGATCCGCTTCGTTTAAGCGTAATAAGCCGTTATCGACGAATACGCAATGCAAGTTTTTGCCAATCGCACGATGTAATAATAAGGCAGTGACAGACGAATCCACGCCGCCTGATAAGCCTAAAATCACTTCATCATCGCCAATTTGTGCTTTTAAGCGAGCCACTGCATCTTCGATAATGTTTTCTGCAGTCCATTTAGTTTCGCAGCCACAAATGCTCACCACGAAATTTTTCAGTAGTTCCAGGCCGCTCTTTGTGTGAGTCACTTCTGGGTGGAACTGTACGCCGTAGAAATGGCGACTTTCGTCCGACATTGCCGCAATCGGGCAAGTTGGAGTTACACCTGTGATTTGGAAGTTATCAGGCAAACGAGTAACTTTGTCGCCATGGCTCATCCAAACGTCTAATTTAGGTTCGCAAGCGGTCAGATCATCGTTTAATTTTGCAAATAATGCGTCAGCTTGCTTTAACTCAACGGAAGCATAGCCAAATTCACGATGGTCAGAAGTTTCAGTTAAACCACCTAACTGCATCGCCATGGTCTGCATACCATAGCAAATACCCAACACTGGCACGCCTGCATTGAACACATATTCAGGTGCACGAGGGCTGTTTTCTTCTGTGGTACTTTCCGGCCCACCCGAAAGAATAATCCCCGTTGGATTAAACTCACGAATTTGCTCTTCCGTTACGTCCCACGCCCAAAGCTCACAGTAAACCCCAATTTCACGCACACGACGTGCGATAAGTTGAGTATATTGTGAACCGAAGTCTAAAATTAAAATTTTATGATTATGAATGTTTGTCATTTTTTGCCTTATTTTATGGATTATAATTCTCTAACAGTAATCTTAGCTTTTTTATTTTTCACTCCAGCTATAACAAATTGATATTTCTTCCCTTTATTTTCAAAAGTTGTACCATATCCAGCTTTAGCACCATTAATATATTTTCTAGATCCATCAGGAAAATTCAAAGAAAAATAAACAGAACCGCTATTGCTTAGTTCTGATATAGATACAAATAATCCAGATTTAGGATCAACGTAGCTTTCCGATTCCATTAGTTCTTTTATTTCACTTTCAGAATCTAATTGAGTGATATTTTTATTTTTTGAATGAAGTTTTCGATATTGCACATTTTCTTTTTGCAGTTCTACGAGTTGATTCTGCAATGTTTCAATTTCAGCATAACGCATATTGACATACTCAGCTTTACTATCTGCAATACGAGTAGCAATCGTCCATGTTGCTGCAATCAATGTAGTTAAAGTTAGAGTAGAATATGTAATTACTTGACGCCAAGTTAAATTTTGAACTGCTTCTAATTCTGCAAATTTTTTCATTTGTTGTTCCCTTCAAATTAAGAAATTTTAACCACATTTCTAGCCGTCAGCTTATGTGAGAATCTTGAGCCTCATTGTCTATTCTATCGCATTTCTACTTTTTATTGTTTGTCAATATTTTCTTAGCCGACAACTCACTTACCACTTTCTTCCCCGTTTTGCTTTCCAACTCTTGCAACGCAACTTTGGCAACATTACCGCCTTGTTGAGCGACTTGTTGATTTTCTTCGAAAGTTTGTGGTTCAACTGCTTGCGAAATATCCTTGGTGGACGCTTCAGCTAACATATTAAGAATAAGCTCTGTGTTGGTCATGTTATCTCGCAGATTTTCTTTTTTTAAACCTTTGAGCTGTTTATATTCTTTGGTAGTTTTACCGCTCCAAGCCTTGGTAATAATATCGGTTAAAATTGCAAACTGTTGCCCTTCTTGCACACCTGTACGTTTCCATTCGTCCGTTAATTCTTTACGAATTTCAATGCTTTTCAGGCGTTGATTAATCCAATTTTCCGAATAACCCAATCGCAAATAATCTTGCATCGCTCGGTTAATAGTTAATTCAGGATCTTGATATTCATCAATCCGCTCACTCCCCACTTGGGCTAACCATTGTTTAAACGGCTCTGCTTTTGGTGATGGAATTGATTGAATAAGACGTAATAGCTGTTGCACGTCAGCAACATCGGTCATTCGCATTTTTCCGTCACGAGAACGCATTTTCAAACCGTGACAATTTGTCACGGTTTCATTTCCTTCTGCTTTTAAACGTTGTTTTAACTTCCGCCAGTACGCTGGAGGATCAATACTTTCAGTTAAAACTTCAACTACATCAATAATGGAAAAATACCACTTTTCCTGATCTTCGTCCCAAACAGACCGCACTTCTTTTTGTTCAAAGAGTTTAATGCTCATTGTTGTTCCTTAAAATGCTATTTGAAAGATTTTCTAAAAATCTGACCGCTTGTTAAGCCAAGAAACATAATCAAATTGGTCGTAATAACGCTTGCCATTTAAGCCAGTATATTCAAATAAATTACCAACCTTTCCAGCATTCTCAAAGCCTTGAATATAAGCTGCACTTTTTATTTCTGGGTAATGTTTATGGGTGAAAACCACTTTATTTTTAAACGGTAAAGCATCAAATTCAATTAAATCTTGATGTTCACAGCCATCACGCTCTGTCATCATTACAAATAGATTGTCTAAATCCATTCGTTTACTACGTTCATTCCATTTTTGTTCGGCTTCTTGTTTGGAATGATAGTGCATAAAATACAGGGTAATATCCCCTAATTTTGCCACCGGATAGGCTTTTTCTGTTTGAACAAAGGTTAAATTTTGTTGCTGATAAAATTCAATCTTTTTTAAATAACGAATAAAATCTTTGGGCATTAAATATAAATTCACAAAAGGCGAATTAAAACGTAAGTTTAAATCGTGAGCAATAAATCCGCCATTACAATTACTGGCAATAATTGTTGGAACAGTATTGGTCAATCTTTTTCTATTTGGGCGATTGATAAAATATTCACGCAAATAGAGATTAATTTTATCGGTAATACGTTTTAATTGAGACATTTTGTAAAATTTTATGAAAAACTAACCGCTTGTAAAATCACGTCCCCGATATTTCGGGGACGGTGAGAATGAGAAATTAGCTCATTCGATAGTTTGGTGCTTCTTTAGTAATGGTCACATCGTGAACGTGGCTTTCTTTGATACCTGCCCCACTAATTCGCACAAATTGGGCTTTGGTACGTAAATCTTCGATGGTTGGGCAACCCGTTAAGCCCATACAAGAACGTAATCCGCCCATTTGTTGATGGATAATTTCTTTTAAGAAACCTTTGTATGGAATGCGTCCTTCGATACCTTCTGGCACAAGTTTGTCGGCAGCGTTGTCTGATTGGAAATAGCGGTCACTTGAACCTTTTGACATTGCACCTAGTGAGCCCATACCCCGATAAGATTTGAACGCACGACCTTGATAAAGCTCAATTTCACCTGGGGCTTCTTCTGTTCCAGCAAACATTGAACCCACCATCACACAGCTTGCCCCCGCAGCAATGGCTTTGGCGATATCGCCTGAATAGCGGATACCGCCGTCAGCAATCACTGGAATACCACGATCTTTTAAAGCCTCTGCTGCATCCGCAATCGCCGTAATTTGTGGCACGCCCACACCTGTGACGATACGAGTAGTACAGATTGAACCTGGACCAATACCCACTTTTACGGCACTTGCCCCTGCGTCTGCTAAAGCAATGGCACCTTCTGCTGTTGCCACGTTACCTGCTACGATTGGCAAGTTTGGATATTTAGCCCGCGTTTCACGCACACGTTGTAAAACCCCTTCGGAATGACCATGAGATGAGTCTATTAACAACACATCCACGCCGGCTTTGACTAAAGCTTCAATGCGTTCTTCATTACCTGGACCGGCACCTACTGCCGCACCAACACGCAAGCGGCCAAACTCATCTTTACAGGCATTTGGTTTGCTTTCGGCTTTTTGGTAGTCTTTCAAGGTAATCATTCCTTTGAGTTTGAAGTTGTCATCGACTACTAACACTTTTTCGACACGATGTTCGTGCATTAAGTTAAAAATTTCTTCACGTTTGGCGTTTTCTTTGACGGTAACAAGACGAGCTTTCGGGGTCATAAAATCTGCCACCGTTTTGTTTAAATCGGTTACAAAGCGAGTGTCTCGACCAGTAATAATACCGACTAAATTATCTTCCGCATCAACAACGGGAAAACCAGCAAAACCATTTTTCTTCACTACTTCAGCAAGCTCGGCAAGGGTGAGTGATGGCGAAACGGTCACAGGCTCAGAAACGACACCACTTTCAAATTTTTTCACTTTACGCACACGATCCGCTTGACGTTCAATGGTCATATTTTTGTGGATAAAACCGATGCCACCTTCTTGTGCAAGGGAAATAGCTAGCTTGGTTTCGGTTACGGTATCCATTGCGGCAGAAAGCATTGGAATATTTAGGCGGATGTCTTTGGTAAGCTGAGTGGAAAGGTTGGCGGTATTTGGAAGCACAGTAGAATGTGCAGGGACAAGTAGGACATCATCAAAAGTGAGAGCCTCTTTAATAACTCGTAGCATCGCAATAGTTCCTTTTTGTTTCAAAATTAAGTTGGAAAAATTGCGGGCGGATTATACAGATGTTTACGTAAGTTGTAAATTTACAAGCGGTCAGATCCGCAAAAAATTTTGCAAATCTGACCGCTTGTATTACCTTAAACCATCTCTTGATAGAGTGCTTGGTATTGTGCAGCGACTTTTGCCCAACCAAAGTCTTGGGCGAGAGCATTTTGGCGAACACTTGACCAGAGTTTTTGTTTTTTCCAGAGATTGATCGCACGAGTAACGGCATCGTAGAAGCCGTCAGCATCGGGGTATTTGAACACAAAACCTGTTGCAGTACGGTTTTCGATGCTCTCTTTACAACTGTCGTTTACCGTATCGGCTAAACCACCCGTTTCACGCACGAGTGGCAAGGTGCCATATTTTAAGCCGTAAAGTTGAGTTAAACCACAAGGCTCGAAGCGACTTGGGACTAAAATCACATCGCCGCCCGCAATAATTTGGTGAGAAAGGGCTTCATCATAGCCGATTTTCACGCCAATTTTGTGTGGATAGCGAGCTTGGGCTTCTTTTAAATACCACTCTAATTCAGGCGAACCGCTGCCGAGTACCACTAATTGCACGTGGTGTTGCATCATCTCATCAATTTTCATTAATAAGAAGTCCGCCCCTTTTTGTTCGGTTAAGCGAGTCACCATCACAAATAACAACGCATCTTTTTCTTCAGGTAAATTGAAATAACGTTGTAATTCAGCTTTATTTTTCGCTTTGCCGTGCATATAGTTTGGGCGGTAGTTGGCGATGATATTTGGATCGCTTTCTGGGTTCCACACGGTTTCGTCCACACCATTTAAAATGCCACGCAATCTGCCTTGGGCTTGGCGAGTTTGTAATAAACCGTGCATTCCGCCGCCTGCGATCTGTTCGCAAATTTCTTTCGCATAAGTTGGGCTAACAGTGGTAACGCGATCAGCGTAGAAAATCCCTGCTTTAAGATAAGAAATCTCGCCGTAAAACTCTAATCCATCTGGCGAGAAGAAGTGCCAAGGCAAACCGAGTTCGCTTAAATGGTAGGCTTGGAAACGACCTGGGTAAGCGATGTTGTGAATCGTGAAAACGCTTTTCACTGGGCTGTTCCAGCTTTTCAGGTAGGCACACGCCAAACCTGCTTGCCAGTCGTGAGCGTGCAACACGTCAGCACGCCCCCACCAGTGATCTAACCCTTCAGATAACTGTGCACCTAGATAACTGAGCAAGGCAAAGCGTTTGTAGTTATCCATATAGTCGTTGTAGTTGTCGTCATAATACGGCAAACGGCGGGCGTAAAGATGCGGGGCATCGATCACATAAACGCCTAAGCCGTTAAGATATGCAAAACGCAGGGTAACGACACCTGCAAAAGTGCCGATAGTGGCAACTTCGACGATTTCGCCTAATTTCTCTGCCACTTGCGGATAGTATGGAAGAATAACTCGAACATCGTTCCCTGCTGCTTGTTGGGCATAAGGCAACGCACCTAATACGTCTGCCAAGCCGCCCGTTTTAACAAGCGGGTACATTTCCGAGCAAATATGTAAAATTTTCATGTTGAATTACCGGTATTTGCAAAAAACGAAGCGGATCTCACCGCTTGTCGTAAATGATTCTGCCCCGATTGTTGGGGCAGAGTGGTTTTATTCCGCTTTAGGATGATCTTGTACCCATTTATTGAGCATTTTTTGGCAAACGAGTACGACGCCACCTTTGCTGATACGGAAGTATTTCGCATCTTGCTCAGGATCAACCCCGATCTTCAAGCCATCTGGAATATTACAGTGGCGGTCGATAACAGCTTTCTTGATTACGCAGTTTTTGCCGATATGTACCTGTGGCAAGATCACCGCTTGTTCGATCACGCTGTCTTCATTAACGGTAACACGATTGAATAAGACTGAGTTACTGATTTCCGCATCGGTGATGATACAGCCACCCGCAATCAAAGAGTTATCTAAGGTATGTGCTCGGGCTTTTTTATAGAAGAAACGAGCGGGTGCGGTTTGTTGTGGACGACCGTGAATTGGCCAAGACTCATCGTAAAGGTCAAGTTGTGGGGTTTCGCTGACCAAATCCATATGAGCTGACCAATAGCTGTCGATAGTACCTACATCACGCCAGTAGATGGTACCAGTGGTATTGCGACCTTCACAAGAACGCTCAAATGGGTGAGCGTAAATCACGCCTTGCTCAACGGCTTTCGGAATGATGTCTTTACCGAAATCGTGTGAGGTATCTGGGTTTGAGACTTCATTTTCGAGCATTTCATAGAGATAATCCGCATCGAACACGTAAATACCCATTGAGGCTAATGATGACTCAGGTTTGTCTGGCATCGCGGGTGGATCAGAGGGTTTTTCCACGAAGGCTTTCACTTTGAGTTTTTCATTTACTGCCATCACGCCAAATTCGGTCGCTTGTTCACGCGGCACTTCGATACAACCTACGGTACATTTTGCTCCTGAATCGACGTGATCTTCCAACATTTTGTTGTAGTTCATTTTATAGATGTGGTCGCCGGCTAAAATAATCACATATTTCGGACGATAGTGTGATTTCATGATTTCCATATTTTGGAATACGGCATCAGCAGTGCCACGATACCACGTGTTTTCGTCAAGTTGTTGGCGAGCTGGCAACATATCAATATATTGATTGCGTTCGTAAGGTAAGAACGACCAACCACGTTGCAAGTGGCGAAGTAGTGAATGTGCAGCATATTGCGTTACTACGCCTACTTTTAACAAGTTTGAGTTGATACAGTTGGATAAGGCAAAATCGATAATACGACGGCTACCACCAAAGTACACCGCAGGTTTGGCACGTTTGTCGGTAAGTTCATATAAGCGAGAACCACGACCACCGGCGAGAATCAAGACTAAAGTCTGTGCAGTAAGATTGCGTCTGTCTGTGTTGGCTTCCTGTTTTAACATGGTGTTATCTCCAAGTGAATAAATTATGAATTCCGTTGAAGGACGCATACTCCATAATTAAGAGTAACAGCAGGCGTCGTCAGCGTTGTGTTTTCTAAGCCCAGACGAGCGTGCCATTGCCCTTCAGGGAGTAAAAATTGTTGTTCAGAATGAGCACTATTAATTAAGATCAACCAGTGATCATTCAGTTGAATTTGCAGGCTTCTAATTTGTTCATTATGCCATTCTTGATTTGAAATAAGGTTACCATCGACTTTTCGCCATCTGACATCTTTTTCTGTCCACCAGCGATCTCGACCAAGCTGTGGAATTTGTTTCCGTAATGCAATGAGTTTGGCAGTATAGTCAATCAGTTTTTGATCTGCATTACGCCAGTCAATCCACGTTATTTCATTGTCTTGGCAATAGCCGTTGTTATTTCCTTGTTGGCTGTGACCTAACTCATCGCCCGCTAATAACATAGGCGTGCCCGCAGATAAAAATAATATCGCAAGTAAGGCTCGTCGAGCAGCATCACGTTTCTTAAGTATGCTCAGATCGTTCGTTGCACCTTCGACACCATGGTTATTACTAATATTATGAGCATGGCCATCGTAGTTATTTTCACCATTTGCGTGGTTATGTTTATCGTTATAGCTGACCAGATCCTGTAACGTGAACCCATCATGAGCGGTAATGAAATTGATGCTATTATGGGGTAAACGGTTGTAGGCAAACGTGGTATCGCTGCCCGCAAATTTGCAAACAAAGTCACTTAACTCACCGCTTGCCGTCAGGAAAAATTCTCTCATTTGGTCACGATAACGGTCATTCCATTCAGCAAATGGCTTTGGAAAACCGCCCATTTGATAACCACCGTATAAACCAATATCCCAAGGTTCAGCAATCATTTTTACATTGGCTAAGCTTGAATGGGCGGCAATAGCGGTGAAAAATGCGGCTTTTTGCTCAAAGCTCGGTGTTCGACCTAAAGTTGCGCCAAGATCGAAGCGGAAGCCATCAACTTGGCATTCTTCTACCCAGTAACTCAAGCAATCAATTACCCAACGCAGTACGTAGTTTTCACTATTCACATCCAGAGAATTACCGCAACCGCTCCAGTTGTGATAATCGCCTTGTTCATTGAGCCAGTAATATGCACTGTTATCAATACCTCGTTGCGAGAGCATCGGGCCATCTTTACCTGCTTCAGCGGTATGGTTAAACACCACATCTAAAATGACTTCAATGCCGTTTTGGTGCAAGGTTTTCACCATTTGCTTAAATTCATTGAGTGGGTTTTGCTTGTCCGCCGCTAGCACAGGATCAACGGCAAAATGCCCGAGTACATTGTAGCCCCAGTAGTTCACTAAACCGATTTTTTGCAGATGTGGTTCATCAATGTGATAACTCACTGGCAGCAACTCAACCGCCGTAATCCCCAATTTTTTCAAATGGTTAATGGACTCAGGATGTGCTAATCCTGCAAACGTACCTGCCATTTCAGGCGGCAACTTAGGGTTTAATTTGCTAAAGCCTTTAACTTGCATCTCATAAATGACGGTCTCATCCCAAGGCGTATGCGGTCGTTCAACGCCTTGCCAATCAAATGTGGTATCTACCACCACAGATTTTGGGGAGAGATGAGCATTATCCCGCTCATCATCCCAAAAGAACCACGCCCGTTTTTCATCGCTGCTTAAATCTGGTGTACCGATAATTTTCTTGGCATAAGGATCGATCAACAATTTTTGTGGATTGAACAGATCGCCTAATGCTTCATTCACTTCGCCATACACTCGATAGCCATATTCGGTGCCAGCGGTCAATCCGATAACAAATAAGTGCCAAACATCATCATTTTTGATCATCGGCAGGCGGGTTTCGCCTTGTTCGGTAAAAATGCAAAGCTCAACTTGGGTGGCTTTGCGAGAGAAAAGGGCAAAATTAACGCCTTGCTCTCCATTAAAATTTATCAATTGGCTGCCAAGTGGATAGGCTCTGCCAGTTAAATACTGCATAAAAAATAAAAATCCTGTGGTACTGCTAGGTTTCTTGGGATACCAAATTTAGTCCCCAAAACATTTGCAAAATTTTCTTAAAAAGTGACCGCTTGTAGGGCATTTTAGGGGGCTATGTACCCGCCCACAAAAATGGTGTAATTTGGGGGTGGACACATAGAACCGCCCTAACTCTTACTTTTTCTTTGTTTTAGGTTTTGTGGCTTTCTTTGCGACTGTTTTCGGTTTTGCCGCTACTTTTTCGACTTTCTCTGCTTTTTCCGCTTTTTTCACCACATTTTCTTTCACGATAAAGAGTGTAGAAAGTGGTGGTAAGGTTAGGCTGATCGAGTACGGTTTATTGTGTGATTCGATTTCTTCACAATGGATTACGCCGAAGTTGCCCTCATTGCTACCCATATAGTAAACGGAGTCGGAGTTGAGCACTTCTTTGTAGTCCGCTTGGTCGTGTACGCCGATGCGATAATTGTAGCGAACAACGGGGGTGAAATTGCTTACCACAATAATACTGCTGCCGTTTTTCGCTTTACGTTCAAAGGCGAAAACTGAATTTTCGTAGTCATCAACCACCAACCATTCAAAACCTTCAGGTGAATAGTCAAGTTCATAGAGTGCAGCAGTTTTTGTGTAGAGATGGTTGAGATCACGTACCCAGTTGAGCATACCTTTATGCCAACCGCCACCTTCTTCTTCGTTGAGCAAGAACCAATCAAGACTTTGTTCAAAATTCCATTCACGTCCTTGAGCAAATTCGTTACCCATAAACAATAATTTCTTACCAGGGTAGCCCCACATATAGCCGTAATACGCTCGTAAGTTCGCAAATTTTTGCCAGCAATCTCCTGGCATTTTGCCGAGCATTGAGCCTTTGCCGTGTACTACTTCATCGTGGGAAATCGGCAACATAAATTTTTCGCTATATTGATACATCATTCCGAAGGTCATCAAGCTATGATGATATTTTCGATGGATAGGATCGGTGCTCATATAACGCAAGGTATCGTTCATCCAGCCCATATTCCATTTATAATCAAAGCCTAAGCCGTTGTTATCGACAGCGTGAGTCACGCCCGCAAAGGACGTAGATTCTTCCGCAATCGTCGCTCCACGATGACCTTGCTCACCCAACATTTTGTTGGTGTTACGTAAAAAATCAATCGCTTCTAAATTTTCACGACCGCCGTATTTGTTCGGAATCCATTCGCCATCTTTACGCGAGTAGTCACGATAAATCATCGATGCCACCGCATCTACCCGCAACGCATCAATGCCGAAACGTTCAATCCAATATAACGCATTGCCGCATAAATAGTTTTGCACTTCGTTGCGACCGTAATTGAAAATCAGGGTATTCCAGTCTTGGTGGTAGCCTTCTTTGGGATCGGCGTGTTCGTAAAGATGTGTGCCGTCAAAATAGCCTAATCCGTGTTCATCTGTTGGGAAATGTCCTACCACCCAGTCTAAAATCACATTAATGCCCGCATCATGAGCTTTGCGAATTAATGAACGCAATCCATCTGGCGAGCCGAAACGGCTTGTTGGGGCGTAGATCCCCGTTGGTTGATAACCCCAAGAACCATCGAAAGGAAATTCAGAAACAGGTAATAATTCAATGTGGGTAAAGCCCATTTCTTTCACATAAGGAATAAGTTCATCGGCAATTTCATCGTAATTGAGCCAGTAATTATTCTCTAAATTACGTCGCCATGAACCAAGATGCACTTCATAAATCGAAATTGGCTGATCGGGATCGTTCGCTCGGCGGCGAGTTTCACTTGGCTCAACTATTGCAGGAAGGCCAGATGCCACTGAGGCGGTATCTGGACGGAATTGTGCAGAGAACGCATAAGGGTCCGATTTCAAACGAAGTTGCCCGTTTTTGTCTAAAATCTCAAATTTATAGAGCGTGTCTTTTTTCGCATTTGGAATGAAAATATCCCAAATGCCCGTTGCGTGATAACGCATTGGGTGGCGGCGACCATCCCAGAAGTTAAAATCACCAACGACAGAAACCCGTTGTGCATTTGGTGCCCATAAGCTGAAATGAATGCCACCAACCTCATTTTGCGTCACCAAATGTGCTCCTAACTTTTCATAAGGACGTAAGTGTGAACCTTCAGAGAGGTACCAATTATCAACATCCGTAAAGTGGCTTTGGAAACGGTAAGGATCCTCCACATCAATCGTGGTGTGGGCATATTCAACTAACAAGCGGTAGGATAAGTCGATTTTTTTACCAATCAGTTCGGCGACAAAGAGAGAACGTTCATCAATTTTGTCCATTAGGGCAATAGGCTTCGCATTTTGGTCGATAACGGTAACTCTAAGTGCTTCAGGCAAGTAAGCTCGAATTATTACACCTTTTGGCATTTTGTGAATGCCCAAATAAGCGAAAGGATCACGACATGTGCCGCTAGAAAGTTGTTCAATGAATTGTGTATCTTGTTCAGATAACGGAAGGGATTTTGGGGAATCTGTCATTTTTGCTCTCCTTGCGAGACCTTAATCCAAAAAAGAATGGATAAGAATGATAATAGGAAATGTAACAAAAATGAATTTACAAAACAAGAGCGAAATTTGAACTAGATCACAAATTGGGAAAAATTAAAAAACAATAAAAATCAGATAGTTA
This sequence comes from Frederiksenia canicola, assembly GCF_011455495.1. Lineage (NCBI taxonomy): Bacteria > Pseudomonadati > Pseudomonadota > Gammaproteobacteria > Pasteurellales > Pasteurellaceae > Frederiksenia > Frederiksenia canicola. The sequence continues at coordinate 1,763,593 of NZ_CP015029.1, read as the reverse complement.
TGTTTTTGTGATGATGTTTGTCAATATTTTGAAAAAGAAAGACTGCGAAAAGGTGAAATAAATGCGTAAGAAATGTAAATACGTAATGAAATCAAGGGATAAAATCTATCCCTTGATTGGATTACAAGCGGTCTATTTCATAAAATATTTTGCAACAATCGGAATTAACGCAAGATAGATAACTTGTGCGGTAATACCTTCCATTGAGGCGTAAAAACCGAACCATTCTACATTTGGCAAATCAAGCAAATGACGAGGTAACACTTGAGTGAGCTGCAAGGCGTGAATGCTGACTCCCAGAATTTTAAAACCGAGAGCGTAAATCAAGAGTGTCATCGCTTTGAATAACTGATGCATTGGCAGCCGCTTGCTTGAGAAAGTCATTACAGCGGCGATTATCGCCAACAACAGTAATGCCAGCCCTAAGCCGATCAGCAGATCTTCCGATGAAATCAATGGCAACATGCCAGCGTAAAACAAGATAGTTTCCGCTCCTTCACGAAACACTGACAGAAAACTCAAACTTAATATTGGAATGAGACTGCCTGTGAGCAAGGCTTGGCTGACCTGTTTATCAACAAAATTTTTCCAGCCAGAAATGGATGATTTACTGTGTAGCCATGCCCCGACAAACAGCATCATTGCTACTGCGACGATACCCACCGTTCCCTCTAAAATTTCGCGGTTTGTGCCGGCGGATATGGCAGGAAAAAGACGCTGCAAGGCGACTGCACCCATCACACTTGCCAACAAGCCAAGCCCTGCCCCTGTATAAACCCAACGTTTTGCTTTCGGTTGATTAGCAGCATTGAGCGTAGTGAGTAAGGCCATAATGATGAGCAACGCTTCTATGCCTTCTCGCAATAGCACCAACATCGCATCAACAATGCCGTAGCTGCCAGCGATGTCTAAGCGATTTAAGTCATTGATTAAAAACTGGAATTTTTGCAAGTTAGCCGGTTCATTGCCCTTGACCATGATCACCGGTAAATCGCTTTCCACACGGGTGTAAAGTGAGCCATCACGAGTACGCACTTCACCTTCAAAAATCGCCCATTGCTGAATGAATAGGGTAATGTCAGCTCTGGCTTGCTCTAGTTGATTATTTTCAAATGCGGCATAACTTTTCTCGAGCAATTTAATCCCGTCAGGCAAGGTGGTTGGTGCATTGGCGGCAGATTGTGGTTGTAGCACATTTCCGGCATTAAAATCCGCTAAAGATTGCCCTAAATCGGCCGCTTGTTTTTCCATTTCGGCAAAATTGGCAGGCTCAGAGAGCATCGCAATTCGCAGTAACGTCATTGCCGTTTCAATCTGTCCGTAATGGCCAAGACTGGTTTCCCGAACCACTTTTTCATTCGCTGTCCAAGTTCTATTAAACTGTTTGAAAGCCGTTTGGACATCGTCTAAATTATGGGTTTGCACCGCTTTGAGTAACTGTTGATAAACTGGCGATACTCGCTTGGCGAATTTTTGGCGTTGCTGGGCGTAATCGACGGGGTTTTGTTCTTTCTCAAAGGCGTACAATGCTTTAGAAAGTTGTTCGAAGTTTTCCAAGGTCGGCGAACTTTTTGCAAAATTCAAGGCGGAACTGACCGCTTGTCCTGCTTTGGAATGGTGGCTTGGAATAGCTTCAAACTCCTGCTGTAAAGCCGTCAAAAACGGTTCAGATTTTGCTATTTCATTTTGTTTTACTGCTGCCATTGCATCGGATAAGTGCACAAAAAGCGAGCTGATTTCGACTTTCGCATAAGCACAAACGCTCAGCGTGATGCTGAGCGTAAATAGTGCGATGATGCGATTAAATTTGGTCAAATAAGGCTTTGCCCAAGTAATCATGTTCATCTTTTACCCCTGCAAAACAAGCAAATAAGCCACTTCCGATATGGGTGATGTATTCGTTCATTTTGTCGATATTGCCCAAGCTGTTTTGGATTTTGATAAATTGTTCAGGATCTTTCTGGAAGGAGATAAACAGTAGCCCAGCATCAAATTGCCCTGTTCTTGCATCAACCCCGCTGGCGTAAGAAAATGAGCGACGAAGAATGGACAAGCCCGTTTTTTTCGCTAAGTGCAAATGCGAAATTTCAGGGATTACTGCATTGCCTTTTTCATCCGTTTTGCTTAAATCAACCTCATCAAATTCATGCTTCATTCCGATTGGGGCACCGCTATCCCGATGGCGACCAAAGGTTTCTTCTTGTCCGTTGAGATTGGTGCGATCCCATGTTTCTAGGTGCATTTGAATGCGGCGGGCGACTAAAAATGTACCGTCTTTCAGCCAGTCATTGCCATCGTACCAAACGGTTTTGTCCAGATCTTTACCTTGCGGATTGCCAGTGCCATCTTTGAAACCAAATAGATTGCGGGGCGTATCAGAACCTTCAAATGAGTTAAAACCAGACTGGCTCCAACGCATTGTGATGTTTGAGCGGGCAATGCGTACTAAATTTCGCACGGCGTGGAAAGCGACTTGCGGATCGTCTGCACAGGCTTGAATACAAATATCGCCGTGGCGGTATTCTTCTCGCAGTTGATCCCGTGGGAAGTGTGGGAGATTTTTCAATAATTCAGGTTTGAGTTTAGCAATGCCAAGCTTCTCGAAAAAAGAAGGACTCACGCCGAAGGTCAAGGTTAAATTATGTGGATTTAGCCCGTCCGCTTCGCCTGTATCGTCAGGTGGCACATAAGGATTTGGGCCGTAAGGTTTGACATTTTTGCCCGCGGTGAGATTAGCACTGTATGCCGTCCAGGTTTGGAACATCTCTTTGATTTTAGCCAAATCGGTTGTGTGCAAATCAAGCACCATAAAATAGATCTGTTTCTGGGCAGGTGTGGCAATACCTTGTTGATGTTTGCCGTAGAAAGAATGGGTTTGTAAAGATTGCGTGGCTGCTCGGGGTTCTAACGCATAACTGGTGCCAGCCATTAAGCCAGCACCGAGTAAGGTTGCGTTTTTTAGGAAATCTCGGCGAGCAGATTGATATTGATCGCTCATAAGTTCTCCTTATTTTTCGAGTAATATACCCATTTGTGCGAGTGGTTCACCGAGTTTGTTTACCGCTTCGGCAAGGGATTTGATCTCCGCAGCAGAAAGTTTGTCGTAACCTACGTAGTCAAAACTGCCTTTTGCTTGGTTGTGTTTGTCGAGTAACATATTTACTTCTGCAAAACGAGCGGCGATTTCTTTTGAAAGTTTGGCATCTTTTTGAGAGAGTTTAGGTTCGAATAATTCAAAGATTTTTTCCGCACCTTGAATATTCGCTTTGAAATCGTATAGGTCAGTTTTGGAGAAAATTTCTTCTTCGCCAGTCACTTTCGTGGTAGACACTTCGTTTAACAAATCTACCGCACCCGTAATCATTAATTCAGGTGTAACCTCTGCAGTTGGGATTTTCGCACGCAGTTCTTTCACATCTTTAAGCAGTTGATCTGCGGTTTCTTCTGTCCCTTTAGTGCTGTTAGTTTCCCACAAGACTTTTTCAATTTTATGGAAGCCAGACCAATCTTTTTCCGTTTTACCTTCTTCGGCTAAATCGGCAAGACGAGCATCAATACGCGGGTCTAAATCGCCAAAACTTTCTGCAATCGGCTCAGAGCGTTCAAAATACATACGAGCAAGCGGGTAGAGTTGCTTCGCTTTTTGCACATCGCCTGCTTTTAAATAGCCGACAAATTTTTCGGTATCCGTTACTAATTGATCTATTTGCTCAACAACAAAAGCCTTATATGCTGCAGTTTCTTTGGAAAGATCAGTAGCATGGGCAGAGGTTGCTAAAAATAGGCTTGAAATGATCATTGCAAGAGATTTTAGACGCATAGAGAACTCCTTAATGTTGATCTAAATAAGACTAATTCTTATTAAATTATCCGCTTTTCTACAATTTTTTCAATGAGATTTTGTAAAAAATCAGCATAACGCATTTTTTTTCGGCATTTAAAAAAATATTACCAAGAAACGTTTGACAGCCTAGCGAAAATTCGTAAAATGCAAAGCGTTTTAAACAACACTTCTCAAATGCGGGAATAGCTCAGTTGGTAGAGCACGACCTTGCCAAGGTCGGGGTCGCGAGTTCGAGCCTCGTTTCCCGCTCCATTTTTTCTTATCGGCGTGTTAGCAAAGCGGTTATGCACTGGATTGCAAATCCATGTAGCTCGGTTCGACTCCGGGACACGCCTCCATATTTCTCTTCCGTTTCAATTTTTCGTAACCTAGTTTTTTTAAAATCAATTTTCTTGTTTGTTTTTTACGCTTTTCCAGCTCAAACTAAACTCATCAAAAAGCTAAACGTAGCAAATATCAGATCTTTATCCAATATCTAAGCGGATTAACAAATTTTTCACATTCTTCGTGTTGAACTTATATAAAATTATAGCTATTTACCGTGCAACTTATTAGAATGATACATTTTATCGTCATAATTTGAGTAGGGTATATGGTGGCAATGAGGAAAATTTCTGTTTTTCTTTTCGTGGTTCTACTGGTTGGAGTACGAAATGTTCAGGCAAATAATTTGTCACAAATCCAACAAAGTATTACCCAACAACAAGCCAAAATTGAAGAGCAGAAGAAAAAACGAGCGGGTCTTCAATCGACTCTTAAAGACCAAGAAATCCAAATTGGGCAAGTGAATAATTCGTTAAAGAAGATAGAACTTTCCCTGTCAGAAATTCGTCAATCTATTAAAAAAACGGAACAAGAGATCAAGCGGTTAGAAAAGCAAGAAAATTTGCAAAAAGAGAAGCTCAAAGAGCAGCTTGATTCGGCTTATCGTTCTGGTATTCATCCTTCTGTATTAGAACGTTTGCTCTCTGAAGAAGCTAAAAATGCTGACAGAATGGGGGCTTATTATGAGCACATCAATCAAGTGCGTATTGATGTGATTCATGATTTACGTCGCACTCAAGAAGAGTTGAAAGCTCGTCGTGATGAATTGAAGAGTCAGCAATCGGGGCAGCAAACGCAGCTTTCTGAGCAGAAAAAGCAAGAAAGAGAGTTGAATAAAGTTAAAAATGAGCGTGAAAAAACGTTGAAATCGATTGATAAAACATTAGAGGCCGATCAAAGTCGTTTAGACGAACTGAAAAAAAACGAAGCCGCATTGCGTAAGCAAATTGAACAAGCGGTTAAAAAATCGGAACAGCAAGAGCAGAAAGAAATTGCACAGTTGGAAAAACGGAAAAATACTGAAGAAAAACGTCATGCAACAGAGCAAGAAAAGCAACAAGTTAGAGCAGGCACAGGACTTTCAGGAAAATATCCGATGCCTGTAAATGGGCGTATTTTAAACCGTTTTGGCTCTACTCAAATGGGCGAACTAAAATGGGATGCGGTGGTCATTGAAGCTGGGGCGGGCACGCCAGTGAAGGCGATTGCCTCAGGAAAAGTGGTGATTGCCAATTGGTTAGATGGTTATGGGCAAATGGTGTTAATCGATCATGGTAAAGGATTTGTATCGTTATATGGCTATAACCAATCAGTCTCTGTTCGAGTCGGTAATCGAGTACAGGCAGGGCAAACCATTGCGTATGTTGGCAACTCAGGTGGTCAGAAACGTTCAGCACTTTACTTTGGTATTCGTCAAAATGGTAAAGCGGTCAATCCGTTGAAATGGGTGAACTAGCATGATAAAGGGATTTTACAAGCGGTCAGTTCTGTTGATTTTTTTGCAAATTTTTACTTTGATCTCACCGCTTGCAATGGCAGCAAAGCTCGCCATTGTGATTGATGACATTGGTTATCGCAATAAGGAAGACAGTGCTATTTATGCCTTACCGCAAGAAGTTGCGGTTGCGATTATTCCTTCCGCACCTTTTGCCACGACAAGGGCAAATCAGGCGTTTGCACAAAAGAGAGACATTTTAATTCATCTGCCTATGCAGCCACAAAATCACCTGCAGCCGATTGAGGCGGGGGCATTAACGATTGATATGGATGGCGAAAAAGTCAGCCGACTCATTCAAGTAGCTCGCAATAAAGTACCTTATGCTATTGGTTTGAATAATCATATGGGCAGTCGGGCAACGACAGATAAACTCTTGATGCAGCATTTAATGCAATCACTATCACAGCAACAATTGTTCTTTTTAGACAGCAAAACTGCGGGAAATAGTGTCGCGGCAAAAACAGCGAGAGAATTTGGCATCAACACATTAGAACGGCATATTTTTTTAGATGACAGTGATGAATTTGCGGATGTGCAGAAGCAATTCAATGCAGCAATTGCTTATGCACGTAAACACGGCACTTCTGTAATGATTGGCCATCCACGCGCTAATAGTATTGCTGTATTAGAAAAAGGGTTGAACAATTTACCAGCTGATATTCAGCTTGTGAGTGTAAGTTCCCTTTGGCGTGGAGAAGAGGTGCAACCAGCCAAACCGTTTATTATACTTTTTGATACAGAACCAGCTTTGACTTCTCAGCCACCTTTTGACAGTGTGCCGTTATTGAGAGGAGTACCTAAAGAATAACAAAAAAATATAGGTATAAAAGGTAGCAAATATTTTTAAGAGAACTATTCAAATGAAAACCAAACTAGCCTATTTGGCTTTATTTGTTGTCGCGTCGGCATCTGCTGAACAGACAGTCTTGTTAAAAGTGAAAGGGATCGATGACAAAGATCTCTATACCAATGTGCGAATTTATCTTTCCCAAGTCAGTAATGATGAAGCGGATGGTTCAGAACGTTATCAATATCGTGTTCAGGAAACGATTGATAAAGCACTGAGAGCCAAGGGTTATTATAATTCTAAATACCAATTTAGTTTAACACCTCGCCCCCGTCCGCAAAAAGATCTGCTGAACTTACAAGTAACATTAGATAAACCAACAAAATTGGATGAACGAGATATTCAAATTTCAGGTCAGGCAGCACAAGATCCCGATTTTGCGAAGTTAATTGAAAAAGAAGTACCGAAATCCGGTACGATTTTGAATCATGAAACGTATGAGAATTTTAAAAGCAGTGTGGATAAATTGGCTCAGGCTAAAGGATATTTAGATGGCGTTTGGATAGCTCATCGTTTAGAAGTGTACCCTAAGGAACACACCGCAGACTGGCGGTTGGCTTATAACAGTGGAGAACGTTATCGTTATGATCAAATTGCGTTTGAGAATAGTCAGATTCGAGAGGATTATTTACGCAATATTTTACGCATCAAATCGGGTGATTATTACCACCTGAACGACTTATCCAAACTGTCGAGTGATTTTACTTCAAGTAATTGGTTTGCATCGGTGCTTGTCGAGCCAGAAGTTAAAGAAGCGGATAAAACCGTGGATTTAAAAGTGTTATTACAGCCGAAAAAGAAAAATGATGTAGAAATCGGGATTGGTTTTGCTACCGATGTTGGTCCACGTTTGCAGTTGAACTGGAAAAAACCATGGTTGAATGATCGTGGGCATAGCATTGAAAGTAATACTTATATTTCTCAGCCCGAACAGAATGTTGAATTTGGTTACAACATTCCCTTGAAATCTCACCCGATTCATTATTTTTATCAAATTTCTGCAGGTGTAGAGCGAGAAGATAATAACGACACCAAAATTACGGCTGCTCAATTAGCACTGCAACGATTTTGGAATCATGAAACAGGTTGGGCGTTTTCTTTAGGCGTGAAAACCCGTTATGACTCATTTCAACAAGGCAGCGATCCCCGCTTAAAAACGTTGTTAATTTATCCAACAGCCTCGCTTAATCGTAAACGAAGTGATGGTAATCGTTTTCCATTATGGGGCGATTCCCAAAAGCTCACCTTGAATTGGGGAAGTAAGGTTTGGGCATCAGATGTGGACTTCTACAGTGTAAAAGCATCAAGTGCGTGGGTGAGAACGTTTGCAGATAACCACCGCTTCTATTTGCGTGCTGAGGTTGGTTATTTAAAAACCAATCAGTTTGGACGAATTACCCCTGCACTCCGCTATTTTGCGGGGGGGGATATGAGTGTACGTGGATTTGGTTATAAAGATATTTCACCCAGAGACAAAAATGGCAAATTAACGGGGGGATCTCATTTATTAACGGGAACGGCAGAGTATCAATATCAAGTTTATCCAAACTGGTGGGCTGCCACTTTTTATGACACGGGATATGCAGCGAAACGCTTTAGTAATCAAGAATTACATTCAGGTGCGGGCATTGGCGTACGTTGGGCTTCGCCGATTGGGGCGATCAAAGTCGATCTCGCCACACCACTGCGCTCGCCAGAAGCGAAAAAAGGCATACAGTTTTATATCGGCTTAGGTGCAGAATTATAAGTCGAACAAGCGGTCAGATTTTGGGAATATTTTGCAAATGGAACATCAAAAAACAGCGAGACAAATAACCGAAACACAAAGTACAGAGACTCAAAGTACAGAAACTTCTCGCCCGCCGAAGAGGCGTCGTTGGCTGCGTTGGGGCTTGGCATTATTGCTGTTGGTGATAGTTATGCCAATCGCCTTTCTCAGCACGGGCAAAGGTCAGCAGTTAGCATTGCAATGGGTTGCCAAAGCGGTTGATGGCTTGAGTTTCGGTAACGTGGAAGGTAGTCTGCAAGACGGCTTAACGCTGTCAGATACAGCATTTAAAATGAATGGCGTGGATGTTCAAGTCGGTCAAGCCGATTTACATCTCGATTTCGGTTGCTTGCTGCAACGCAAAGCCTGTGTCGAAAATGTAGCGGTGAAAAATGCTCATATTCAGATTGATACGAGTAAATTACCGCCTTCTGCACCGAAACAAGAAAAAAAGACGGGCGAGTTTAGCTTGCCGTTGCCGGTTGAATTGAAACAGCTTGCTCTCGACAATGTACAGGTGGATGTCGATGAAATGGCGATCCAACTCGATCATTTCCATTCAGGCTTGGCAGGCGAAGGTAAAAATCTTCATCTTTCACAGACGGAATTGCGTGGCTTGACCTTACGTTTACCCCCGAAAAATGCCGAACAAGCGGTCAGTTCCGAACAAAAAGTTGCAAATCCACCCATCGATTGGATGGCATTAAAACAGCAGCTTTCTCAGCCTCGATTAACCAAATTAAACCCGATCAAATTGCCGTTAAATTTAACGGTGCACGATTTTCACGCTCAAAATATCCATCTCGAACAGCAAACTCGCAATGAGAAAGGTGAAAAAGGCGATCCAAAATCGTTGGTGAACGTCTCCTCTCTGGTCTTAGAGGGAAAATCGGATGAGCAATCCATTGAACTCAGAACGCTGAATATTCAAACGGATAAAGGTAATGTTGCAGGGAAAGGCGTACTGACATTAGATGGTAACTACCCGCTTGCATGGCAACTCAACGCCGATACGCCAGATCTGCCGGACGTTAAACTGCCCGCTAGCCAAATCGCTCTCAATTTATCAGGCGAGCTATTTGGTACAACAGCATTGGCAGTCAAAACACAAGGGGCGGTAAACGCGGATATTCAAGGAACCGTACAGCTTGCGGAACCGAAAACCCCACTGAATTTGACCGTGAAAAGTGATGAAGTGCGTTATCCGTTCATCGCAGAAAAAGGCGTTGAACCGCTGAAACTGAAAAAACTTGATTTTGCTTTAGCGGGCGATCTGCTTAATTATCAACTCAACGGCAGCGTAGCGATGAGTGGTATGGGCTTGCCTGCCGGGGATATAGCCGTAAAAGGTAAGGGTGAATTAACCCAGTTTGAATTAGAGCGGCTTGCTATTAACGCTTTACAAGGCAAGGCGAATTTAATGGGCAACGTGGATTGGTCACATGGTGTGGGGTGGAATGCCAAAGCGAACCTTGACGGCATCAATACCAAATCACTCACGCCAGATTGGGCGGCACTGCTTTCAGGGGATTTACAATCCACAGGTTTTGCGGGTAGAGGCGAGCAGGCAGAACAGTGGGCGGTTGCCGTTTCCGAAATGAACTTGTTCGGGACTATCGCCAACAAAAAATTACAGCTCCAAGGCGAGCTAACGGCGGATAACCAAACGTTGCTAAAAGTGCCACAAGCAACTTTAATTTATGGCGAAAACAATATTATCTTAAAAGGTGTGTTGGGAGAGCAGTCAGATTTTGCCGCAGACATCAATGCTCCGAATTTACAAGGTTTAGTGCCGAATTTAAAAGCCAGTTTGAAAGGAAAGGTACGCTTGCAAGGCAAAGTTACTGAGCCTTCGCTAGACTTAGATCTAACTGGCAATAACATTAGCTATGCTGAAACGCAATTACAGCAAGTTATCGCCAAAGGCACAATCACTGCCGAAAAAATGGTTCAAGGCGATTTAAATATTGCGATTAAACAGTTCCGTCAAGGTGAGATCAACATCGAACAAGCGAATTTAACGGCATCAGGTAGCGAAGCTAATCACAGTTTGAAACTGACTTCCAAGGGGGATCCCGTTGGAGGCAATTTGCAAGTTTCTGGAAAATTTGACCGCTTGCAACAGCGTTGGCAAGGGGAATTAAGCAATGTTGCAATAAGCTCGCCTATCGGTGAATGGAAAAATGATAAAGTGGTGCAAATTACCTATGATAATAAGCCGATCAATGCCAATATTTCGGCACACTGCTGGCGTAATCCAAAGCTCAATGTATGCTTTCCACAAGCTTTTTCCGCTGGAAAAGAAGGCAAAGTCCCATTTGAAATCAAGTCATTTGATTTAGCGGCTATCCAAGAATTTTTACCGAAAGAGAGCCAATTATCTGGCAATTTATCTGCTAAAGGTGATGCGGCGTGGTTTACAAACAAAAGCCCAGTGGTGAATGTGGAAGTCAATTCCAATGGCATCAAATTGGTGCAAAAAATCAATTATCGCACACTGCCAATTAGCTTGAAACCATTCAGTATCAAAGCGAATTTGGCTGAGAACAATTTAAAACTTAACACGGATATTCGCCTTGAAAATAACGGACGATTAGTGAGTGACTTATTGATGAAAGACGTGGCTAAAGCACGTGCCTTATCGGGTACTCTTAATCTTGAGCGAGTCAATCTAAGTGTGATTAAACCGTTGCTCAGTAGCGGTGAAAGTGTTGATGGCGAACTCAATGCCCGTTTAACTTTCGGGGGGAACGCATTATCGCCACAGCTTTTTGGTAATTTGAATCTAACAGGGTTAAAAGCTAAAGCCTATATGATGCCATTTGATGTAACAGGCGGCAATCTTGCACTGAATTTTAATGGCACGAGTTCAACACTAAAAGGCAATGTTCAAACCAAAGAGAGTAATTTGATGCTGGAAGGTGATGCCAACTGGCAAAAATTGGAAGCATGGCACACTCGAATCAGTGCTCAAGCAAACCGTTTTCGTATTGATATTCCCGGAATAGCCAAAGTCGATGTCAGTCCAAATATTGAAGTAAAGGCAACGCCAAAAGAGTTACTGTTGTCTGGAAATGTAGATATTCCATGGGCAAGAATTTCAGTAGAAGAATTACCTGAAAGTGCGGTAAGCATCAGCGGTGATGAAGTGATCATGGACGGTTCAGCCAAACACAAGCAGAAAATCCCATTGCCAACGACGTTACCAAGTCAAAACAGCAAAGGAATGGCGATTAAAGCGGATATTTTAGTCAATATCGGAAACGATCGTATGGAGCGAGTGAGTTTGGACGCTTATGGGCTGAAAACGGATATTTACGGCACACTGAAAGTGCGACAGGGAGATAAAGGGCTTGGTTTATATGGGCAAGTTAATTTGAAAAACGGAACCTTTGCTTCTTTTGGACAAGACTTAGTGATTCGAAAAGGGCTCATATCGTTTTCTGGGCTACCATCACAACCGACTTTAGATATTGAAGCGATTCGTAATCCAGAAGCGATGGAAGACCCAAGCATTGTCGCAGGGGTAAAAGTGACGGGCATTGCAGATTCGCCAGATGTAAAAGTGTTTTCAACGCCTGCAATGGCACAAGACCAAGCCCTTTCTTACGTCTTAACGGGAAGAAGTTTAGAATCGAGTGGTGATGGCAGCTCAAGTAACTCCATTGCGGCAGCTTTAATTGGTTTGAGTTTATCAAAAAGCAGTAAATTAGTTGGTGGTGTAGGAAGTGCTTTTGGTATTACCGATCTGAATGTAACAACCGCAGGGATCGGCGATAATACCAAAGTAGAAGTCAGTGGCAGTCTCACCCCTAAATTTAAAGTGAAATATGCGGTGGGAATTTTCGCCCCTTTAACCGAACTTACCTTACGCTATCGTCTCGCCCCAAGTTTGTATTTACAATGGATGTCGAGCGTCAATCAAGCGGTTGATTTATTCTACCGATTTGAATTTGATTAACGAAATATCTCTTCTTCACTTTTTGGGAAGGAGAGAGATGATTTGCAAAAAATAGCTCGGAACTGACCGCTTGTTCCGCCTACCTACGCCCTGTTCCACAAGGAGAAAAGGGGATCGTGTAGCGAATTTATTAATTTTTTAAGGAATATAAAACTACCTTATGGACAAACAACGTCAAAAACACCTGCAAAAATGGCTTCGGCAACAGCAGAAAACCGTTAAAAAATGGCTTTATCTCAATGTGTTACTTGGTTCTGCCGGGGCATTGTTGATTGTGGCACAAATGGGATTGCTGGCATCGATGCTGCATAAGATGATTGCAGAAAAGCAATCTCCCACCACGTTTTTACCACAACTGGCGTTGTTGCTTGGCTGTTTTTTGGGGCGGGCTGTGATTTTATGGTTGCGTGAACGGGCAGGTTTTCAAGCGGGCAAAACCTTGCGGCTGCATCTACGCCAGCAAATTATGGACAAACTCGCCACCGTTGGTCCAATGACAATTCAACAACGTCCTGCAGGTAGTTGGGCGACGTTGATGTTGGAACAAGTTGAAAATATTCATAATTTCTACGCCCGTTATTTGCCGCAGCAATTTTTATCGTTGATTGTTCCACTGGTTATTCTCTGTTTTGTGTTTCCATTGAACTGGGCGGCAGGGCTGATTTTGTTTTTAACTTTGCCACTGTTGCCAATTTTTATGGCGTTAGCGGGTTTTAAAGCAGCGGATGCGAACCAACGCAATATTGGCGTGCTGTCTCGCTTGAGCGGACAATTTTTGGATAGCTTAAAAGGTTTGGAAACTATCCGTTTATTTGGCCAGGCGGAAACCCAAACAGAGCAGATTTATCAACGCACCGAAGAATTTCGTATCAGCACAATGGACGTGCTGAAAATGGCCTTTTTATCTTCAGCCGTATTGGAGTTTTTCACTGCAATTTCAATTGCGGTAATGGCGGTCTATTTCGGTTTTAGTTATTTGGGTGAACTGAATTTCGGTAGCTACGACACGGCAGTGACGATGTTTGTCGGCTTTTTCTGCTTGATGCTTGCTCCTGAATTTTATCAGCCCCTGCGGGAGCTGGGCGTTTATTATCACGACAAAGCCGCAGCGATTGGGGCAGCAGATAATATCGAAACCTTTTTGAATGAAGATATTCTCACTCAAACCGAAGGGCAAAAAAATGTGCCAAATCAACCGCTTGTTATTCAAGCAAAGGAATGTGTGATCCTTTCCCCACAAGGCAAACCGCTGACCCAGCCGCTGAGTTTTGACATTTCCGCTCACCAACATATTGCATTGGTCGGGCAGAGCGGGGCGGGAAAAACCTCGTTGATGAATATGTTGCTCGGTTTTCTGGCGTATCAAGGTTCGGTCAAAATCAATGGCGTAGAATTGCGAGAAATGAATATGGCGGACTGGCGTGGCAAGTTGGCGTGGGTGGGGCAAAATCCACAGTTAATGAAAGGCACATTGCGAGAAAATATATTACTTGGCAACGCTAAGGCAACGGAGCCAGAAATCGAAATGGCGTTGCAACGCTCAAAAGCGGATGAATTTGTACATCGTTTGGGGTTAGATAGCGAAGTACACGACAGTAATCTCGGTATTTCAGGCGGGCAAGCTCAACGCATTGCTATTACACGAGCGTTGTTGAGACCTTACCAATTGCTACTGCTTGATGAACCGACCGCCAGTTTAGATTTGCAGTCGGAGCAGCAAGTGTTGCAAGCTTTGCATAATCTCAACAGAGAGCAAGCTACCTTGATGATCACCCACCGTATTGAGGACTTAAAACAGTGTGATGAAATTTGGGTGATGAAACAAGGGCAAATTATCCAACAGGGCAACTTTGAAACTCTTGAAAATCAAGGATTTTTTGCAGAATTATTAGGAAATTCGTAATGCGTTCACTTTTCCCTTTTCTTTCTTTATATCGCCATCATTTATGGCAACTGGTGCTTGGCATTATTTTGGCGATCACTAGCCTTGCGGCAAGTATCGGGCTGTTGAGTTTATCGGGCTGGTTTTTGGCCGCTTCGGCGTTGGTTGGTTCAAGTTTACTGTTTAACTTTTTCTACCCATCTTCTGGGGTTCGTGGGTTGGCGATTGGGCGGACAGTCTCTCGCTATTTTGAACGTCTTGTTACTCACGATGGCACCTTTAAGGTGTTGGCAATTCTTCGAGTTGCTGTCTTCCGTAAACTCATTCCACTCAGCCCAGCGGGGTTAAGTCGCTATCGTAATAGTGAGCTGCTAAACCGCTTGGTAGCGGATGTCGACACTCTTGATACGCTCTATCTCAATCTGATTTCCCCTTTTGTCAGTGCGGTGATGGTGATTGTATTTATGGCGATTGGCTTGTCATTTGTCTCACCTTTATTGGCGTTAGTGATCTGCGGCAGTTTAACGGCGTTATTGCTGATTTTTCCGTTTGTTTTCTACAAATTAGGGCAAAAACTTGGCAAAACGGCGATTGTTTCACGAGCCACTTATCGCAGCCAGTTTATTGAGTGGGTTCAACTGAATGCCGAATTTTTACTGTTTGGTGTGCAGCAACAAACTAAGGAAAAATTGCAACATACCGAAAAACAATGGTTGCATGCCCAAAGCAGAGAAAGTCAGTTGGCGGGCTGGTCAAATGCGTTGCTGATCGCCTTTAATGGCATTTTAGTTACGGCGGTTATTTACCTTTCTGCAACGGCAATTAACGTGCCAACTGCCGATGAACCCGCTGCGTTGATTGCGTTGGTGGTGTTCTGCGTATTGGCATCGCTGGAAATTCTCAGCCCCATCGGCATTGCCTTTTTGCATTTAGGGCAGGTGATTGCGGCGGCGGAGCGTTTGAACGAAATCACCGAACAGCAGCCATTGGTTGCTTTTAATGGCACTGCACAATGGCAAAAAATCGAAAAAAATCAACCGATTGTTCATTTTAAACAAGTGAGTTTTCGCTATCCAAATCGCCTAGAAAAGACATTGAATGAGCTCTCCTTTGAGATTTTGGCCGGGCAGAAAGTGGCTATCTTAGGCAAAACGGGTAGCGGTAAATCGACCATTTTCCAACTGCTTGTGCGAAATTACGATGCGACAAGCGGTCAGATTTCGCTAAACTTTTGCAATATTGCCGATTACCCCGAATCAACGCTACGTGAGCGGATTGTGACGCTTAGCCAACGAGTGCATATTTTTAGCTCAACTTTAAAAGACAACTTAAAAATGGGGAACCCACAGGCGAGTGATGATGAGCTGTTTTCAGTACTCAACCAAGTTGGCTTGAGCCATTTAACTGAACAAGAAGGCTTAAATTTATGGCTAGGCGAAGGTGGAAGGCCACTATCGGGTGGTGAACAGCGTCGTTTAGGCTTGGCTCGTTTGTTACTAAGTCCAGCGGAAATTGTATTGCTTGATGAGCCAACAGAAGGGCTTGACCGTGAGACAGAACAACAAATTCTACAATTGATTTTCCAGCACTGTGAAAATCGCACCCTATTGATGATCACTCACCGTATGAGCGGTTTAGAGAAGTTTGATCAAGTATATCGGATAGATGGCGGTCGAATCATGAAGTAAGACCAAGTAAGACGCCAAATTTGGCGTCTTTTTACGTGGCTTGCCACTCGGTTTTCTGTGCGAACGCCAAGCGGTTTTCGGTATGTTTGATGCGGGTGAAGCGGATTTCCCACACATCACTTGGAATCAGCTTCGCAATCGGGTGGCGAGCAGTGTAGAGCAGACGGGCTTGTTCCGCTTTGCTGTCCGTTAAACGTTGAGCGATGGCAGTAAATTGAATGCCTTCGATGTTCTGAATATTATCAGGCTGAGCGGCTATCGTGCCTGCAATATGTGGATTTGCCAGCATCATTTTGCCGTGCTGGGTGCTTTGTTTGGTGAGAACGATCAAGCGGTCGTGTTTGGAGTCAAAAACATAAAAACAGCTCGCAGCCCAAATTTCCTCTTGGTGTGAGCAAGCGAGACTGACAACATGATTTTGTTGAATAAACTCGATCAGTTTACTTGGGATGTTATTCATCGCCCTTCCCTTGCCAACGCGGCATTTCAATCGCTAAATCAAATTGATCTAAGGCTCGGCTGACGCTGTGGGTCACGATTTCATCGACTGTTTTCGGCTGATGATATAATGCAGGCACGGGCGGGAAAATAATACCGCCCATTTCGGTGACTTTTCGCATATTATCCAAATGGGTCAAATGTAACGGCGTTTCTCGCACCATCAACACCAGTTTTCTACGTTCTTTCAATACCACATCTGCCGCACGAGTGAGCAAATTATCGCTGAAGCCGTGAGCGACAGATGCCAAGGTTCGCATCGAACAAGGGGCAATCAGCATACCCATCGTTTTAAACGAACCGCTGGCGATACTTGCGGCCACATTGTGAATGGGGTGAATCACATTGGCGAGATCGAGCAAGGCTTCGGCTGGAATATCCGTTTCATATTGACGGGTCAGATCTGCTCCTTTTGACAACACGAGATGCGTTTCCACATCCAGTTGTTTCAATAATTCCAATGCCTTAAAGCCATATTGAAAGCCACTTGCTCCACTAATGCCGATGATAATTCGTTTGGTTGTCATAATGTTCCTGATTTGCAAAAAATGATGAGGATCTGACCGCTTGTTAGGGTGTTTTTACTTGAAAAAAACACCAAAACCGTTACTATGTTCAGCTTTTTGAACCTCAGAAAATTTCGACATTATGACTCAAGACGCTTTGCAAGACACGCAAAAAGAGAAAAAACTTGTCTATAATTTGAATAAACTGCAAAAACGCTTACGCCGCAACGTTGGCAATGCGATTGCGGATTTCAATATGATTGAAGATGGCGATAAAGTGATGGTCTGTTTATCGGGCGGTAAAGACAGCTACACTTTGCTTGATATTTTGCTCAATCTAAAACTCAGTGCCCCAATCCATTTCGACATTGTGGCGGTCAATCTTGACCAAAAACAGCCAGGTTTTCCTGAACATGTTTTGCCCGCTTATTTAGACAGCATCGGCGTGGAATATAAAATTGTCGAAGAAAATACCTACGGTATTGTTAAAGAAAAAATCCCTGAAGGCAAAACCACGTGTTCGCTCTGTTCCCGCCTGCGTCGTGGGATTTTATACCGCACCGCAACGGAACTTGGTGCCACCAAAATTGCTCTCGGACACCACCGTGATGATATGCTCGAAACGCTATTCTTGAATATGTTCTACGGTGGCAAAATGAAAAGTATGCCACCCAAATTGATTAGTGACGACGGTAAACAGATCGTGATTCGTCCGTTGGCGTACTGCAAAGAGAAGGACATTGAAAAATATTCAATTGCGAAAAATTTCCCAATTATCCCGTGCAATCTGTGCGGCTCGCAGCCAAATTTACAACGCCAAGTGGTGAAAGAGATGTTGCAAACTTGGGATCGCCAATACCCTGGACGCATTGAAACGATGTTCAGTGCTCTGCAAAATATCGTACCATCACATTTATGTGATCCAAGTCTGTTTGATTTTAAAGGTATTCAACGTGGCATGATGATTGACGGTGTTGAAGGCGACATTGCCTTCGACAAAGCCGAAATCCCAAGCGTACCTGTGGTGCAAGATGACGATGAGCAAAGCGATTATACGGAAAGCGGTGTGATTCAGATTAAAGCGGTTGAGTAGAGTCTAAGGCTTACACCGCGAGTAAAATAAGGTGGGGCTTGAGCCACTGATAGTTATGAAGAAACCGTTTTTTCATAAATTCTAAAAAATGGTGTGGGTCAAGCCCCACCTATAAGGACAAAAAATGAAATTCATCTCTTTTAATATCAACGGGTTGCGTGCAAGACCGCACCAGTTAGAAGCGTTGATTGATAAGCATCAGCCCGATGTGATTGGGTTACAGGAAATCAAAGTAGCCGATGAAGATTTCCCTTACGATTTAGTTAATCACTTGGGTTATCACGTTTTTCATCATGGGCAAAAAGGGCATTATGGCGTGGCGTTACTGACCAAAAAGGAACCGATTGCCGTTCGCAAAGGTTTTCCAACGGATGATGCAAACGCCCAGAAGCGAATGATCATGGCAGATTTAGAAACACCATTTGGTAAATTAACAGTGCTCAACGGCTATTTCCCGCAAGGCGAAAACCGCAGCCACGAAACCAAATTCCCTGCCAAACAGAAGTTTTATGCTGATCTGCAACGTTATCTCGAAACGGAACTCAGCCCTGAAAATCCCATTGTGATTATGGGGGATATGAATATCAGTCCGACCGATCTTGACATTGGCATTGGTGAAGCAAACCGCAAACGCTGGTTGCGGGACGGTAAATGCTCGTTCTTACCTGAAGAGCGTGAGTGGCTTGGCAAATTGCACCGTTTCGGTTTAGTTGATACCTTCCGAGCAATGAACCCTGCCGCAGATGATAAGTTCTCGTGGTTCGACTACCGTTCAAAGGGCTTCGACGATAACCGAGGGCTTCGAATCGACTTGGTGCTTGCTTCGAATCCATTAGCGGAACGCTGCGTGGAAACAGGCATCGACCTTGAAATTCGAGCGATGGAAAAACCCTCTGATCATGCCCCCGTTTGGACCGTATTCAAATAGCGAGTTACTAATAAAAAAACCACCTAATCTAATGAAAAGGTGGCTTTTTGTTATTGATGAACATTAACTTCTTAGTTTAAAGAAACGGAGTAAGAAAATCAGTAAACTTGCACCAAGTACACCAAATAGCAGTCCTTCGATCGTGAAACTACCAGCAGAATGTGCTGAACCGATATTTAAAATATCACCAAATACCCAGCGACCTAATGAAGAGCCAATGATACCAATGATGATATTCATCAATAAACCCATTTCGCTTTTCATTACTTTTTCGGCAATCCAACCAATGATTGCACCTACGATAATAGCGGATAACCATCCCATAGTTTGTTTGCTCCTTATGCTAAAGTTTGGTTAAAACTTTGTTAAATAAGTTAGAGTAAGCTAAATTAGCTTAAAAAGCAACACTTTCTTTTAAACTTACCGTTAAGTTAAACACTAAGTTATCTGCGGAGCCGTCTTTGCTGTCTAGGCAGTAGTAGCCTTCACGTTCAAATTGGTAGCCTTGTTCTGCTTTAGCGTTAGCGAGACTCGGCTCAACGAAGCCGTGTTTCACCACTAATGAATTCGGGTTGAGCACGCTGTTGATGTCGTCTTCCGTTCCTGGATTTGCCACGGTAAACAGGCGGTCGTAAATACGGAATTCTGCAGGTTTGTTATTGGTTGCAGATACCCAGTGGATCACGCCTTTTACTTTACGGCCATCGGCAGGATTTTTGCCTAATGTTTCAGGATCGTAAGTGCAAAAAATCGTGGTGATCTTACCGCTTGCATCTTTCTCGACACGTTCCGCTTTAATCACATAGGCGTTACGCAAACGCACTTCTTTGCCTAACACTAAGCGTTTGTATTGCTTATTCGCTTCTTCACGGAAGTCGGCTTCATCAATGTAGAGCTCACGGGTAAATGGCAATTCACGCACGCCGAGTTCTTCACGATTTGGGTGGTTTGGTGCAGTCAAAATTTCTTCGCCTTCGAAGTTTTCAATCACCACTTTCACGGGGTTGATCACAGCCATCGCTCGTGGGGCGTTGGTGTTGAGATCATCTCGAATACAGGCTTCTAACGCACTGTATTCGACTACGTTATCCTGTTTGGTTACACCGATACGACGAGCGAATTCACGTAGAGAAGCAGGAGTATACCCACGACGGCGTAAGCCTGAAATGGTTGGCATACGAGGGTCGTTCCAGCCATCCACGATGTTATCTTCCACTAATTTCAATAATTTACGTTTAGAGGTTAATGTGCCTTCCAGATTTAAACGAGAAAATTCATATTGATGTGGCAATGGACGCTCAATCGAAATGTTATCTAACACCCAGTCGTATAAACGGCGGTTGTCTTGGAATTCTAAAGTACAGAGAGAGTGAGTGATCCGCTCGATCGCATCGGAAATACAGTGGGTGAAATCATACATTGGGTAAATGCACCATTTGTCACCTGTTTGATGGTGGCTCGCGAATTTAATCCGATAAAGCACGGGGTCACGCATCACCATAAATGGCGATGCCATATCGATTTTGGCACGCAAACTCGCTTTACCTTCGGCAAACTCCCCGTTTTTCATTTTCTCAAATAACGCTAGGTTTTCTTCGATAGAGCGGTCACGATAAGGGCTATTCTTACCTGGCTCAGTTAAAGTACCACGATATTCACGCATTTCATCAGGTGATAATTCACAGACATAAGCTAACCCCTTTTTGATTAGCTCAATCGCATAGCCGTGAAGTTGATCGAAATAGTCAGAGGCATAACGCACCTCGCCATTCCATTTAAAGCCTAACCATTCCACGTCTTGTTTGATCGACTCGACATACTCCACATCCTCTTTTACTGGGTTGGTGTCGTCAAAACGCAGGTTACATAAGCCTTTATAGTCTTCAGCAATTCCAAAATTTAAACAAATGGATTTGGCGTGACCGATATGTAAATAACCATTTGGCTCGGGAGGAAAACGGGTATGGACGCTACTATGTTTGCCTGAGGCTAAATCTTCATCAATGATGTGGGTAATAAAATTAGCACGTACATCAGCGTGTTCGTTGTTAATCAATTCTTCGTTGCTCATTACATCTCTCACTTTTTGCTAGGGAATAGCGTTGCATTATACACGCTATTGAATATGCCTTAAAGAGCCATCTTGGCAAGGCAAAAGAACAACAACAAGCGGTCAGTTCCGCAGAACATTTTGCAAAATTTTGCCGTGATCTGACCGCTTGCTGTGATTTTGTCATCTCTGACAGATGGAAATATGGTATCCTAATGTCCGCAAAATTAATCCATTCTTTTAAAGCATTTCTCTTAAGGAGCTAAAGATGAAACGATCACTTTCTATTGAATTTTCTCGTGTTACGGAAGCTGCCGCATTGGCAGCGTTTGCGTGGTTGGGGCGTGGTAATAAAAATGCCGCAGACGAAGCCGCAGTAAAAGCGATGCGCATTATTTTGAATCAAATGGAAATTCAAGGAGAAGTCGTCATTGGTGAAGGTGAGATAGATCAAGCACCAATGCTTTATATTGGGGAAAAAGTGGGCTTGTGGCAGGCAGATAATGAAATTGTTAGTGTTGCCGTTGATCCTATTGATGGTACTCGCATGACAGCAATGGGGCAAGCGAATGCCCTTTCCGTGTTAGCCGCAGGTGGCAGAGAGACTTTCTTACAAGTCCCTGACATGTATATGGAAAAATTAGTCGTTGGTCAGGACGTAAGAGGAATGATTGATCTCAATTTACCTCTCGAACAAAACTTGCGTCGGGTTGCGTCTAAAAAAGGAAAACTGCTTTCTCAACTGACCGTGGCCGTTCTTGATAAACCACGCCATAGCAGCGTCATTGCAGAAATGCAGCAACTTGGTGTAAGGGTGATGGCCATTCCTGATGGCGATGTGGCTGCCGCAGTACAGTGCTGTTTGCCAGAAAGTCAGCTAGATTTACTCTATGGCATTGGCGGAGCTCCAGAAGGCGTGATTACTGCAGCCGCTGTTCGAGCGTTAGGTGGTGATATGCAAGCACGGCTCTTGCCACGCAATCAAGTGAAAGGCAACACGTTAGAGAATTTTGCTTTTGCAGAAAAAGAAATTAGCCGTTGTGAAGCCTTGAATGTACCGATTAATGATGTGTTGAAATTAGACGATCTGGTTAGAGACGATAACTTGGTTTTCTCTGCAACGGGAATTACATCTGGCGATTTATTAAACGGCATTCAACGTAAAGGTAATTTAGCAACAACCGAAACCTTATTGATTCGAGGCCGTTCTCGAACGATTCGGAAAATCCAATCATCACATTATTTAGATCGTAAAGACACTGATTTGCATCGTTTGATTGAAGCGTAGCAATTATTTTTCTGTTTAAAAAAAGATCGTTTGGAGTATTTGAGTAAAAAAACACTTGCAATCTTTTTTTTACACACTATAATGCACCATATCAGACGCGGGGTGGAGCAGCTTGGTAGCTCGTCGGGCTCATAACCCGAAGGTCGTTGGTTCAAATCCGGCCCCCGCAACCAGTTTTTAAGGCTCATTGTTAAGGATTAACAATGAGTTTTGTTTTATTTGAGATTTTGAGATGTGATTTGCAAAATTTTCAATAAAACAAACCGCTTGAAAGCCCCACACTGAGTGTTTTGGGGCTTTTTTGTGGCTAGACAGTCAGCTTTGTAGTTTGAAGGGGCTTTTAAAAGCTCCTTTTTTATATCTGTAAAATTTTTCCTACGAAAATTTGTTAGGCTGAATGCGGATATGTAGGGGTGAACCAGTGTGTTCACCCACAGAAAATTTGTAAAATTCTCGCTAAATGTGACCGCTTGTTTTGAGCCGACATATCGCTTTGCCCCTATGGGAAAATGCAAAATGGTCAGTGTGGTGGGATTGGATTGATTGAGGAGTGACTTTTGGCAACCTTAGAACAAAAATTACAAGATCTTGTGCTGGATTCCATTGAAGCAATGGGGTTTGAGTTAGTCGGGATTGAATGTCAGCGTGCGGGTCGTTTTTTAACGGTGCGTTTATATATTGACAAAGAAGGCGGTGTAACTATTGATGATTGCAGTGATGTGAGCCGTCAGGTGAGTGCGATTTTTGATGTGGAAGATCCGATTACGGATAAATATAACTTGGAAGTGTCATCACCAGGTTTAGATCGCCCACTGTTTACACTCGAACATTTCCAACGTTTTGTTGAGCATGATGTGGTGATTCACTTACGCATTCCGATGCTCGATCGCCGTAAATGGCAAGGCAAATTAGTGGCAGTAGAAGGCGATTTAATCACCTTAAATGTGGAAGGCAGCCCACAAACTTTTGCCTTCGGTAATATTCAAAAAGCGAATTTAGTTCCCGTATTTAATTTCTAGGACATACCAATGAGTAAAGAGATTTTATTAGCCGCTGAAGCGGTTTCAAATGAAAAATTATTACCAAAAGATGCGATTTTTGAAGCGTTAGAAACCGCATTAGCGATTTCAACCAAGAAAAAAGCCGCCGCTGATCGTGACGATGCTCGCTCAACGGGAATCGACATTGACGTGCGTGTATCAATCAATCGCAAAACAGGTGAATTTACCACTTTCCGTCGTTGGTTAGTGGTGGAAGAGGTACGTAGTCAAACCAAAGAAATCAGCTTGGAAGCAGCACAATTTGAAGATCCAAACATTCAATTAGGCGACTTTATTGAAGATGAAATTGAATCGATCGCCTTTGATCGCATCACGATGCAAACCGCTCGCCAAGTGATTAGTACCAAAATTCGTGAAGCGGAACGTAATAAAGTGATCGACCAATTCCGTTCACAACTCGGTTCAATCATTACCGCAACGGTGAAAAAAGTCAGCCGTGATCAAATCATTTTAGATTTAGGCAACCAAGCCGAAGCGGTGATTGTGCGTGAAGATATGTTACCTCGCGAAAATTTCCGTCCAGGCGACCGCTTGCGTGGCGTGCTTTACCAAATTAAACCAGAATCGAAAGGTCCACAACTGTTTGTAACTCGTGCCAAACCGATTATGTTGCAAGAGTTATTCAAATTAGAAGTGCCTGAAATTGGTGAAGAAATTATCGAAATCAAAGGGGCAAGCCGTGACCCTGGTTCACGTGCGAAAATTGCCGTGAAAACGCATGATAAACGTATCGATCCAGTTGGTGCTTGCGTAGGGATGCGTGGAGCACGTGTTCAAGCGATCAGCAATGAATTAGGCGGTGAGCGTGTGGATATCGTGCTTTGGGACGACAATCCAGCTCAGTTTGTGATTAACGCCATGGCACCAGCGGATGTTAGTTCAATCGTAGTTGATGAAGACAATCACTCAATGGATATTGCAGTGGAATCAACGGCATTAGCTCAAGCGATTGGTCGTAATGGTCAAAACGTACGTTTAGCAACTCAATTAACTGGCTGGACATTAAACGTAATGACCACCGAAGACTTGGACAAAAAACACCAAGCAGAAGATAACAAAGTAATTGACTTGTTCGTTTCCAGTCTCGAAATTGACGAAGAATTTGCACATATCTTAATTGAAGAAGGCTTTACCAGCCTTGAAGAATTGGCGTATGTACCAGTAAGCGAATTGACAGCAATTGACGGCTTAGAAGACGAAGATCTCGTTGAAGAATTACAAACCCGTGCAAAAAATGTATTAACGGCTCAAGCCCTTGCGGAAGAGGAAGCGTTAAAACAAGCACATATTGAAGATAAATTACTCAACCTAGAAGGTATGGATCGTCATATCGCGTTCAAGTTGGCAGAAAAACAGATCACCACATTAGAAGCCCTTGCAGAGCAAGGTGTGGATGATTTAGCGGATATTGAAGAGCTTTCGGCAGAAAAAGCAGGCGAGTTGATTATGGCGGCACGTCAAATTTGTTGGTTTAGTTAAGACGTGGGAGAAAAAAGATGAGTGATAATGAAATTAAAACAGATGCCCCTAAGAAATTGAGCTTACAACGTCGTACCAAAACGACAGTGAGTAGCACAACTGTTGGCGGCAAAGCGAAAGAAGTCCAAGTAGAAGTTCGTAAAACTCGCAAGGTGGATACCGAAGCTGCGAAGAAAGCAAAAGAAGCGGCACTATTAAAAGCCCAAGCAGAAAAAGAAGCGGCTGAGAAAGCGGCAAAAGAAAAAGCAGAAGCGGAAGCCAAAGCTAAAGCGGCAGAAGAAGCGAAAGCAGAGGAAGCGAAAAAGGCGGTTCATCAACCACCGGTCATGCCAAATAAACAACCAAAAACGCAACCAAAAGCAGAAACGAAGCCAGCGGCTAAAGTCGAAAAAGTTGTGGATGCCGAAAAAGAAGCAAAACGTAAAGAAGAAGAAGCATTACGCCGCAAGCAAGAAGAACTCGCTCGTGAAAAAGCGGAAATGGAGGCAAAACGTGCGGCAGAGAATGCCCGCCGTTTAGCGGAAATTGCGAAAGAAGAAGCGAGTGAATCAAATGATGATTTTGATGATGATCGTTTTACTTCAAGCTATGCTCGCGAAGCGGATCGTGATAATGATCGCCGCAGTGAAAGTCGTGGTCGTGGTAAGGCAACAGGTGTAGCAAAAGCGAAAAAAGGTGATCGTGATGACAAAAATGAACGTCAATCCGATCGTCGTAACCAGAAAGATGTAAAAGGCAAAGGTAAACATGGTAAAAAAGGCAGTGCGTTACAACAAGCCTTTACTAAACCAGCTCAAGTAGCCAAAGCGGACGTCGTTATTGGCGAAACCATTACTGTTGCAGAATTAGCTAACAAAATGGCAGTGAAAGCAACCGAAATCATCAAAACGATGATGAAAATGGGCGAAATGGTTACCATCAACCAAGTAATTGACCAAGATACCGCACAACTTGTCGCAGAAGAAATGGGACATAAGGTGATTCTTCGTAAAGAAAATGAGTTAGAAGAATCGGTAATGGAAGATCGTGATGTCAATGCGGAAAAAGTACAACGTGCACCAGTTGTGACTATTATGGGTCACGTTGACCACGGTAAAACATCCTTACTTGACTACATTCGTAAAGCGAAAGTGGCAGCCGGCGAAGCGGGCGGTATTACTCAGCACATCGGTGCATACCACGTGGAAACGGATGACGGTAAGATGATTACTTTCTTAGATACCCCGGGACACGCCGCCTTTACCTCAATGCGTGCCCGTGGTGCGAAAGCAACTGACATCGTAGTACTTGTTGTTGCGGCTGATGACGGTGTGATGCCACAAACTATCGAAGCAATCCAGCACGCCCGTGCAGCAGGTGCTCCAATTGTGGTTGCCGTGAACAAAATTGATAAACCAGAAGCGAACCCAGATCGTGTAGAACAAGAGTTGTTACAACACGAAGTGATTTCCGAAAAATTCGGTGGTGATGTGCAATTTGTGCCAGTGTCAGCGAAAAAAGGCATGGGTATCGACGATTTATTAGAAGCTATCTTGCTCCAATCGGAAGTACTTGAACTTTCGGCAGTGAAAGAAGGCATGGCAAGCGGTGTGGTAATCGAGTCTTACTTGGATAAAGGTCGTGGCCCAGTGGCAACTATCCTTGTTCAGTCGGGCACACTCAACAAAGGTGACATCGTATTATGCGGTTTTGAATACGGCCGTGTGCGTGCAATGCGTGATGAAAACGGTAAAGAAGTGAATTCGGCAGGCCCGTCAATTCCAGTGGAAGTGCTTGGTCTTTCAGGCGTGCCAGCAGCAGGTGATGAAGCAACCGTTGTGCGTGATGAGAAAAAAGCGCGTGAAGTGGCATTGTATCGTCAAGGCAAATTCCGCGAAGTGAAATTGGCTCGTCAGCAAAAAGCGAAATTGGAAAACATGTTTACCAATATGGCAGAAGGCGATGTAGCAGAATTAAATGTGATCGTGAAAGCAGACGTACAAGGTTCTGTGGAGGCTATTTGCCAATCATTAGCTGAGCTTTCAACCGCAGAAGTGAAAGTGAAAGTCGTCGGCTCTGGCGTGGGCGGTATCACGGAAACCGATGCGACTTTAGCGGCAGCCTCAAATGCGATTGTACTTGGCTTTAACGTACGTGCCGATGCAACTGCTCGCCGTGTAATCGAAAGTGAAAACATCGATTTACGTTACTATTCAATCATTTATGAATTGCTTAACGAAATCAAAGCGGCCATGAGCGGTATGTTACAACCTGAATTCAAGCAAGAAATCATCGGCTTGGCAGAAGTGCGTGATGTCTTCCGTCACCCGAAATTTGGTGCAATCGCAGGTTGTATGGTAACGGAAGGTATTGTTAAACGTAACAATCCAATTCGTGTATTGCGTGATAACGTGGTTATTTTTGAAGGCGAACTCGAATCTCTCCGCCGTTTCAAAGATGACGTTAGCGAAGTGCGTAACGGTATGGAATGTGGTATCGGTGTGAAAAACTACAACGATGTAAAAGTCGGTGACCAAATCGAAGTCTTTGAAGTGGTTGAAGTCAAACGAACTATCTAACATTCAACAAAATAGCGGAAGTTTCCGCCATTTGTTTACAAGCGGTCAGTTTCTAAGGATTTTTTGCAAATGCAATTTGCAAAACTTTTGACGGATCTGACCGCTTGTTATTTCCTACTTTCTTGGTGATAAGGCAGAATTTCTCATAAATCTTTGTTATAATTGACCACTTTATTTGGCGTATAGAATGAGAACCTAAAATGGCAAGAGAATTTAGCCGTGCCGACCGTGTGGCACAAGAGTTACAAAAAGAAATTGCGGTGATTTTACAGCGTGAAGTCAAAGATCCTCGTATTGGCATGGTGACGGTATCTGATGTGGAAATCAGCCGTGATTTAGCTTATGCAAAAGTGTTTGTCACTTTTTTGTTTGATAGCGATCCTGACGCAGTGAAAGCAGGGTTGCAAGGCTTAGAAAAAGCCACACCATACATTCGCTCACTGCTTGGTAAGGCGATGCGATTACGCATTGTGCCAGAGTTGAAATTTATGTATGACCAGTCGTTAGTGGAAGGGATGCGGATGTCGAATTTAGTGACCCAAACCATTCGCAATGATGAGGCCCGCCACGTTGCCGATAGCGAGAACGAATAATGGGCAGACCACGCAAAAAAGGGCGAGATATTGATGGCATTTTTTTGTTAGATAAGCCGCAAGGCATGAGTTCTAACGATATTATGCAAAAAGTCAAACGCCTGTTTAATGCGAACAAAGCGGGGCATACGGGAGCGTTAGATCCGCTGGCGACGGGGATGTTGCCAATTTGCCTTGGTGAGGCGACGAAGTTTTCGCAGTTTTTGCTAGATGCCGACAAACGTTATTTAGTTACGGCAAAATTGGGTGAGCGAACAGATACCTCTGATGCTGACGGGCAAGTGGTGCAAGAGCGTGAAGTGAATGTAGGTACTACCGAGATTCTGACGGCGTTGGACAATTTTCGTGGTGATATTTTGCAAGTCCCTACCATGTTTTCCGCATTGAAACACAACGGTAAACCCTTATATGAATACGCTCGCCAAGGCATTACCGTTGAGCGTGAAGCCCGCCCAATTACCATTTTCGAACTGAAATTCATCGCTTATCAAGCCCCCTTTTTAACCCTTGAAGTGCATTGCTCAAAAGGCACTTACATTCGCACCTTGGTGGATGATTTAGGCGAGCTGCTCGGCTGTGGGGCTCATGTTACCATGCTTAGACGCTTAGCGGTGGCACAATATCCTGTTGAGAGAATGATGACGTTTGCCGATTTGCAAAATTTTGCCGTAAACCGACCGCTTGCAGAACTTGATGAGTTGCTGCTACCAATGGATACGGCCGTGGCAAATTTGCCTGCTTTACCGCTTGATGAACAACAAACTAAAGCGGTTGGTTTTGGGCAGCGGGTAAAATTTGATAATCCTGAAAAATATCACGGGCTAGTCAGACTTTTTTCTAATCAAAAACGCTTTTTAGGGGTAGCAGAAATTGACCCCAATAATGTGATTAGACCGAATCGAATGGTCAATTATTCGAATAATAAATAAGAGTAGAACGCATGAAAAAAATGGCAAAAATATTACCGCTTGTGGTACTGATGTTGGCTAGTTGTGCAGAGAATACTCACTATACGGCTGTACCAATGGATGCGACTTATCAGAAAGAGCGTTCATATCACCATTTTAATGATTATGTCGTTTTCCTGAAAAAGAAAGCGGCTGGGGCAGGTGTTTCCGATAATACGTTGAACGCACATATGGGAATTCAATATGTTGCACGAGCGATTGAACTGGACCAGAAACAAGCTGCTCGCAAACGTGATCCCAATTTACCGCCACCCCCACCGAATCCACATGGTGTTACAAACTATTTAAATAAAGTGCTTACGCAAGCCAAGGTGAATGCTGCGGTGGAACGCTGGTGGGAATATCAACCGCAATTAACTAAAGCCAGCCAGCAATATGGTGTACAGAAAGAGTACATAATGGCGTTATGGGGGATGGAAAGTAGTTTTGGACGTTACCAAGGTAATTTTGATGTCCTGTCAGTTCTTGCGACTCTCGCTTTCGACGGTCGTCGGGAAAAATTGTTCACACAAGAGTTTGTCAATGCAATGAAAATGCTGCAAAACGGTACTTTAACTCGCGGTGAGATGAAAGGATCCTGGGCAGGGGCAATGGGGCAAACGCAATTTATGCCAACGTCCTATCTAAAATATGCAGCAGATGGTGATAACGACGGTAAGAAAGATATTTGGACAAATCAATATGACGCTTTTGCCTCGATTGCGTCTTATCTTTCTACGGTGGGATGGGATGATAAACTGCCTTGGGGCGTGGAAGTCAAACTTTCGCAACCCATCGATTTAGTTTTCTCAGGCATTGACGCCAATAAAGCGAAAAATTTAGCACAATGGCAAGCCTTAGGTGTTTATATTGCTTATCCGAATGGTCGAGAAACAGAGAAATGGCATGCACTACACAATGCAAAACTCTGGCTGGTTCGCCCTGATAAAGAAGCAGGTAGAGCCTTTTTAGTGTCGAATAATTTCCGTACGATTTTAGATTGGAATAAATCCAATAATTTTGCCGTGAGTATTGGTAAATTTGCTGATCGCATTTTGCAAGGCGTGCAATAATTTGCAATATTTTCTCACAAACTGACCGCTTGTAACCGAAGGAGCCACCATGTCATCTGAATTTAACACCCCCCGTGAATTTGCGGCGATCGATTTAGGATCGAACAGCTTTCATATGATTGTGGCTCGTATTGTGAATGGCTCCATTCAAGTACTTTCTCGCTTGAAAAGACGAGTTCGCCTAGCAGAAGGTTTAGATGAAAATAACCTGTTAAGCCAAGAAGCAATTGATCGTGGTATTGCATGTTTAGGTTTATTTGCCAAGCGATTAAAAGGGTTCTCACCTGAAAATGTCAAAGTTGTTGGCACTTACACCTTACGTAGAGCGGTCAATAATGGTGAATTTCTCGCACAAGCAGAAAAAGTGTTCCCATTTCCGATTCAAATTATTACTGGGCAAGAAGAAGCTCGTTTAATTTACGCCGGAGTGAGTCATACTCAGGCTCAAAAAGGGCAAAAATTTGTAGTGGATATTGGCGGCGGCTCCACTGAAATGTCGATTGGCGAAGGATTTACCCCGATTCGTGCAGAAAGCCGCCATATGGGCTGTGTTAGCTTTGCGAAACGCTTTTTCCCGAATGGTGAACTCACCCGTGAACGATTTGATTCCGCTTATCGTACCGCCATGGAAAAGATTGAAGATCTCGGTTGGGAATATCGCAAACTGGGGTGGAAATACGTATTTGGTTCATCAGGCACGATTAAAACCGTCAGCAAGGTGCTAACGGCTAACGGTTATGACGGTGTGATTACCGAAGCACGCTTACAATCTCTCTTAGAAAACTGTTTACAATTTAGCAATTTAAAGCATATTCAGTTAAAAGGTTTACTAGAAGAACGAGCAGATGTGTTGGTGCCGGGAATCGCCATTCTATTAGCGTTATTTCATACTTTTCATATTCAATCTATGCGATATTCTGACGGAGCATTGCGTGAAGGTGTGATGTACGGTTGGGAACAGCGTTTCCAAGTGGGGGATATTCGCCAACGTACGGCAGAAGCTCTTGCCGAACAATATGATATTGATCAACAGCAAGCACAACGAGTGAAGCAAACCGCATTACGTCTGTTTGAACAAGTGCATACGTGGAAAAATAAACGTCAAATCAAAGAGTTGCGTTCATTGTTAATGTGGGCGGCATTATTACATGAAGTGGGCATCAGTATTAACCATAAAGGGGTTCATCGCCATTCTGCGTATATCATTGCCAACAGCGATCTGCCGGGTTTTGACCCTGAACAGCAGCATTTACTCGCCTTGCTGATGAGATTCCATTTAAATGGATTTAAGAAGAGCGAACTACGAGGCACAACCCGTTTCCAACATCGTGATATTCTCACATTGCTACGACTATTTCGTTTGTCGGTGCTGTTAAACCGATCTCGTCAAGCAACGGCACTACCAACATCTCTTTCGCTCACAACCGAATCGACAAATTGGACATTGGCTTTTAACGATACGTTCTTAAGTGAAAATCCACTGATCTTAGACGATCTGAAAGAAGAACAAAAACTGCTGTCACCACTTGGCTTGTCTTTAGTGATTGCTGCGTAAATTTTTCTGAAAATCTGACCACTTGTTAAAGCTCATCAAAATATTGATCGCCCCACGTTTTTTCGGCAAGTTGCAATAAATTTGCAAAATCTTGATAGGAAGGCACCGCTTGATCGGCGATATTATGCTGTTCGCTAATCAATTTTTGGCGGAGAGTTTCATACCATTCTAATAATGAAAGCGGAAGCGGTGATTTTGCCCGTCTACCTAGCCAATAAAGTCCTTGAAATGGAATGCTAAGTGCAAATAATGCGGTGAGTGTCGAATTCGCCGTGATCGCTTGTTCTGGATCGGAAAAGAAGTATTGCCAAATAACAGCAAAACAAGCAAAAGCAGGCATTACTTTTGCGGAAAACTTGACTAAACGTATTAAGCGATAATCAGGCAAAAACAGATTAAGTTTTTTCTGATTAGGGAAGGTATTGAGATAGTGTTGTCCCGCTTGCAGCGTGTTGTACATCGTTTTTCCTACCATACAAAATTTTTCTGCATTGTAACGAACTGACAAAAATCTACAATAGCGAAATTAAGTAACAGTTGCTATACTTTTACGGATTTTTTGTTCTATGAAAGGATAATTCAATGCCGATTAATTTTGTTCAGTTATTGCAAGATAGCTGGAATTTTATGCGAAACCAGTATCAATTTAGTCTATTTGCCATTCTATTATTGTTAATTTTACAACTCGCCACGCTTTATTTATTGCCTCAGACACAACTTTCTTCAGCAGAATTGCAATCGCCCGATATGGTTGAAAAAGTATTACAAGCCCAGCTGATGCCCGCCGTGATACAGGGGCTGATCAGTGTGTTTATCAATATTTTGATTATTTTAAATATCAAATCGATCAACAACGGCAATTATCACCATTTCTTCCAACATCTTAGCGGGGTGGGGAAATACTTTTTTGCGGTATTGGTCCTGACTTTATTAATGGTCATGCCGCTCTCGTTTAGTGTGGCGTTAGGCGGTGTGGCAGTTCAAGGGAGCAGTTTATCCATTATGATGATTCCGTTGATGATCGTTGGAATTTTCATTTTTGTTAAACTTTGTTTGGTGATTTATGTGTATTTAGTCGAAGAGCCACAGAAAAAAATGGGTGAAAGCATTAAATTTGTGTGGGAACTCAGCCGAGATAAAATGCGAATTTTGTTCCTGTTTTGTGTGTTAAGCTACCTAGTGCCAAGCCTATTGAGCAGTGTTATTGCTAATCTGGTCGGTGGCGAAATCGGTTTGTTCATTTCGCAAGTTTTTGGTGCAGCATTAACTTTATTTTTAGTCATTTTTGGCTTCCGTTTTTATCAGGTTTTCCGTTCATTGCCTCGGAGTTTGTAATGAAGCAATTACTTGAATTTATGCCACTTATTCTTTTTTTTATTGTTTACAAAACCTATGGGGTGCAAGAGGCTGCGCTAGTGTTAGTCGTGGCAACTATCGTCCAGTTCGTCGCGTTACAAGTGCTTTATAAACGCATTGAAAAATCGCAATGGATTGTGGGGGTATCCGTCGTTTTCTTCGGATTATTAACCGCTTATTTCAACGATCTTGCCTTTCTCAAATGGAAAGTCACCATCATCAATGCGTTTTTCGCTGTGGTGTTGCTCGTCAGCCAATTTGTATTCCACAAACCACTTATTCAAATGTTGCTCGGCAAAGAGCTGAAATTACCTGAAAACGTTTGGACAAAGCTCAATCTCGGCTGGGCGATTTTCTTTTTGATTTGTATGGCGATCAACATCGTCATCAGCCAATTCTTCTCTGATGATGCGTGGACAAACTTCAAAGTCTTCGGTTTAACCGGATTAAGCTTAGCTGCCGTCATCGCCACGGGATTTTATCTCTACCCACACTTGAAACAACAAGAGGAAACGAATGGAAAATAAAGTAGAGCCACGCAGTCCGTCAGGCTCATTGATTTTACGCACTTTAGCAATGCCATCCGACACGAATGCCAATGGTGATATTTTCGGCGGTTGGATTATGTCGCAAATGGATATGGGCGGCGCAATTTTAGCCAAAGAACTTGCCCACGGACGTGTTGTTACCGTTTCGGTAGATAGCATGGCATTTTTACGCCCTGTTTCAGTGGGCGATGTCGTTTGCTGCTATGGTAAATGTACCAAAGTGGGACGCACTTCTTTACAAGTTAAAGTCGAAGTTTGGATTAAAAAAGTTGCCGATGGTGGCAAAGAGCGTTTCTGTGTAACCGAAGCGTTATTCACTTTTGTGGCGATTGACAAAAACGGACGCCCACGCCCAATTCCTCGTGAAAACAACCCCGAATTAGATGCTATTTTAGCGGAACTTCAAGTATAAGGAGTCACATATGTACTATGTCATTTTTGCCCAAGATATTCCCAACACCCTTGAAAAACGTCTTGCTGTGCGTGAAAAACACCTTGAGCGTTTAAAACAGTTACAAGCAGAAGATCGTCTTCTTACCGCAGGTCCAAACCCAGCGATTGACGATGAAAACCCCGGTGAAGCGGGTTTTACTGGTTCAACGGTCATTGCAACATTCGACAGCCTTGAAGCGGCAAAACAGTGGGCAAGCCAAGACCCGTATGTTGAGGCAGGCGTTTATGGTGAGGTGATCGTCAAACCATTTAAGAAAGTGTTTTAACATTCTCCCCCCGCATTCGCGGGGGATTTTTGAGCTTGCGAGAGGGTAAGGGGCTTGCAAGCGGTCAGTTTCCAAAAAAATTTTGCAAATGCCCCTTCCTTTACTATCGGAGCCCTTATGCAATCCCTGCTTACTCAATCTCAGCAAACACTTTCGCATCTGCTGCAAACGCATTCCCTTTCTGCCGATTTGCAAAATTCCCCCCAAATCCCACCGCTTGTGAAAGCAATAGCAATGTCCGATTTCGTTGCCAAACAATTAGCAAAACAACCTGATTTACTGCAACAATGGTTGGAAAAAACGCCGTCGATTGTGGATTGCGATCACTATTTAGCACGTTTACAAGCAGTGCTTGCGGCGGTAGAAAGTGAAGAGGAATTGCAGCGGGCGTTACGTCAGTTTCGGCATCGGGAAATGGCAATATTGAGTTTTCTGCAATCTAACGATCTCGCTACGCCGCAACAGATTTTTGAACGGCTATCAGATTTGGCGGAAAGCGTGATTTTATCGGCTCGGGATTGGCTTTATCAGCGACTTTGTGGGGAATATGGCACACCCGTCAATGCACAAGGTGAGCCGCAACCGTTGTTGATTTTAGGAATGGGTAAACTAGGTGGGCGGGAGCTGAATTTTTCGTCTGACATCGATCTGATTTTCACCTATGCCGATGTGGGCGAAACCGTGGGGGCAAGAAAGCCGATAGAAAACAGTAAGTTCTTTACTCGTTTAGGGCAGCGGCTGATTCGAGCTTTGGACGAAATTACCGTCGATGGCTTTGTTTATCGTACCGATATGCGACTTCGCCCTTTTGGCGACAGTGGGGCGTTAGTACTGAGTTTTGATGCAATGGAAGCCTATTACCAAGAGCAAGGGCGTGATTGGGAACGCTATGCGATGATCAAAGCTAAAATTCTCGGTGAAGATCCGCAAAACCCTCACCATAAATATTTGCGATCGTTACTGCGACCTTTCATTTATCGCCGTTATCTCGATTTTAGTGCCATTCAATCCTTGCGGGAAATGAAGCAGAAAATCAGCCGAGAAGTGCTACGACGGGGGCTTACTGACAATATCAAACTCGGAGCGGGCGGCATTCGTGAAATTGAATTTATTGTACAAACTTTCCAACTGATGCGAGGCGGACGGGATAACATTCTGCAGCAACGCAGTTTGTTAATGGTGCTGCCACAATTGGCTTCGCTGAATTTGTTAAGCGAAACGCAAGTCGAACAGCTACGGGCGGCTTATCTTTTTTTACGCCATACCGAAAATGTGTTGCAAGCGATTGATGATCAACAAACTCAAACATTGCCAAGCCATGAAACGGATCGGTTGCGACTGGCTACAGCCAATCATTGTAACAGCTGGCAAGCGTTTTTAGTGGAACTGGCGGAACATCAAGCCAAGGTGCGAGCGGTGTTTAATGAGTTGATTGGCGATGATGCTAAGGAAAGTGAAACACCAGAGAGCCCACAATTAGCCATGTGGCGAGATGTGTTGAATTACCAAATTACACCAGAAGAACTGGCGGTGTGCTTGCAGAATTACCCTGTACAAGCGGGTGATGAAGCAGCGATTTTTACCCTGTTCTCCAATACTTTCCAAGAGTGGCTAAAACGCCCAATTGGTGTGCGTGGGCGAGAGGTGTTGCGAAAATTGTTGCCACAAATAGCTGATCAAGTTTTCCGTCAGTCGAATTATCTCTTGTTGCTGCCGAGGGTGCTGAATATTGTCGATAAAATTACCACTCGCACTACCTATTTGGAGTTGCTGCTCGAAAAAGAGCAAATTTTGCCGCAGTTGCTGAATTTGTGTGGTAAGTCGATGATGATTGCCGAGCAAATAGCCCGTCACCCGATGTTGCTGGATGAGCTAATGACCAGCCGTGTGTGTGAAGTGGTTCCTCTTGATCAATATCCCAATGTGTTGCAAGAATATTTAATGCGGATCCCAGAGGATGATGAAGAAGCTTTGATTGACGGGCTTCGCCAGTTCAAACAGAGCCAAATGTTGCACATTGCCGCGGCCGATATTTTAGACGTGTTACCCGTGATGAAAGTCAGCGATCATCTCACCTACCTGGCAGAAGCGATTATCGGTGCGGTGGTCAATTTGGCGTGGAAACAGGTTGTCGCCCGTTTTGGCCAACCCGAACATTTGACTGACGGAAAGCCGGATTTTGTGGTAATCGGTTATGGCAAATTGGGTGGGATCGAACTTGGCTACAATTCCGATCTGGATTTGGTTTTCCTGCACAATGCCCCTGAACAGAGCGAAACGGTTGGCGGTAAAAAGTCGATTTCTAGCCATCAATTTTATCTCAAATTAGCACAAAAAATTAACGGCATTTTCAACCTGAATACCAGTGCAGGTGTGCTGTATGACGTGGATATGCGGCTAAGACCGTCTGGTGAAGCGGGCTTGTTAGTTAGCACGTTCAACGCTTACGAACAGTATCAACAAAATGAGGCGTGGACCTGGGAATCTCAAGCCCTTGTGCGTGCTAGAGCAGTTTATGGCAGCCCTGAATTGCGGGAAAAATTCGAAAAAATCCGCCGAGACACCCTTGAAATGCCCCGCACAAGCGGTCAGTTAGCTGAAGAAATTTGCAAAATGCGGGAGAAAATGTACGTTCATTTGAGCCAACACAACCCCGAACAATTTCATCTTAAAACTGACCAAGGTGGTATTACCGATATCGAATTTATGGCTCAATTTTTGGTGCTAAACCATGCCAACGCCTATCCGCAAATGGCGATTTGGTCGGATAATGTCCGTATTTTCGACAGTGCAATGGCATGTGGTGTTTTACCTGTGGTGGAGGGTGAAGCACTGAAAAATGCTTACATTACGTTGCGTAACCAAATTCATCACTTGAATTTGCTCAACCAAGAACCGATTGTGAGTGCCAGCGAGTTTGTTGCCGAGCGGCAGATCGTACAAAAGCTATGGCGGCAGTGGTTTGCGAATACGGGGAAGACATTGATCAACAAATGAAGGTAATATGAACCTCTCGCCTGCTTACGGGAGAGTGTGATGATTACGTAGCAACAGGAATATCCTATGCCAAAAATTGAAATTTGTGTCGATAATGTAGAGTCGGTCATCACCGCTAACCAGTTGCCAATTGACCGCATTGAGCTTTGTTCAGCCTTAGCGTTGGGTGGGTTGAGCGTGAATTATGGGCTACTGAAACAAGCGGTGAGGATTTCAACAGTTCCCCTTGCGGTGATGGTACGGGGGCGAGCTGGGGATTTTATATTCAGCGAAAGTGAAGTCCAAGCTATGTTGGCGGAAATTGAATTAGTGAAAAGCCTTGGCGTGCAACATATCGTCATTGGGGCTTTAACGCCAGCGGGAGATATTGATCTCCCTACCACGACACGTTTTATTCAGCAAGCGGATGGAATGCAGGTCACTTTTCATCGTGCTTTCGATTTGTGCCGCAATCCACATATTGCCTTGGAACAGCTTATCGATCTTGGCTGCCATCGCATTTTGACTTCAGGGCAAGCCAAAACAGCGTTTGATGGCATTGCAATGTTGCAAAGTTTAGTGCAACAAGCAGATAATCGCATTCAAATTATGGCGGGGTGCGGGGTGAATCCGCACAATGTACAGGCGATTCTCCACCAAACCTGCGTGCCTGAAATTCACTTTTCAGCGAAAGGCTTCCGTATTAGCGAAATGCAAACCAACAGCCCTGCAGCAATGGGTAATAATGGCGAACAAGATCGCCGAATTGATGTCTTAGATGCCAATCTTGCTCAACAAATTTTAGATAAAATAGGAGAAGTCCAATGAAACGACTACTAATTGCAATTTGTCTCGTTAATCTGACCGCTTGTGCCTTAACACCCGAACAATATGCCGCTAGAGAAGCCAAACGAGTGCGTGCGGAGCAAGCCCTGCAAATAGCACTTGCCAAGCAATGCGATGTAGAGACGGCAGATTTAATGTACCAACAATTTAACCCACCTTTAACGGTTAGAAATGATAAAGCACAAAAAGACTTTGAATATCGTTATGCCGAAAAAGTGAACAATCCAATGTTCCAAGCCTGCTACAAATTAGCGTGGCAAAACTATAAAAACCAAGAAGAAATCCGCCGATTGCAATATGACGTCGCACGAGATTATGGCTTCTGGGGGTACGGACGCTGTTTTTCTTGCTGGTAATGTGTAAACAAGCCATCAGTTTGTTCGGTATTTTTGTAAAAATTTGTTACAATCCGCCCGCTTGTTAAAAAACGTCAATACCATGAAAAAATCTATTTATTTCACTTTAGTCTTATGGCTTTTTCTCCCTTCGAGTTGGGCGGTTTCATTGGATAGCCCGCTGGCTTATTTAAATGCCATGACTGAAGCACATCGAAAACTCAACTATGAGCAGTTGTATATTATTCAGCAAGGAGAGGATGTTGAGCTGCTCCGCTATCGCCATGCATATTATCAAGGCAAGGAATTTGCCCAACTTTTACGACTGGATAATGCTCGTGAAGAAATAATTTTACGTGATAATAATGTTAGTTACTTTGGCGAATTTCAGCCATTTAGCCTACCTAGTTCGCACATTTTAGATGATCTGCCAAATGTGCTTTACACCGATTTTAACCAACTCAAAAATTATCACTTTATGGATGCGGGGCGAACTCGTACAGCAGATCGTATTGCTCGCATTATTCGTATTATGCCGCGGGACGATTTCCGCTATCAATATGAACTTTGGATCGACGAAGAGACTCATTTGCTACTTAGAAGTGATTTGCTTGATCGTGATCGCAATACTTTAGAACAATTTAGAGTCGTTCAGAACAGTGTGGATGAACAGTTGCTCAATATTGTTGAGCCGATTAGTTCATTGATTCTCCCTACGCTGATTCAACCGAGACAGCGTGCTGAACAATCTCAACTAAGCTGGGAACCCGCTTGGGTGCCAACAGGCTTTCAGCCCTTAGCCGTCGGGCGACAACGGTTATCTGAATTGTTGATGGGAGACGAAGAGATTGAGAGCCAATTGTATAGCGATGGCTTGTTTTCCTTTACGGTTTACTTAGTGCAGAATAAAGGTTTGATTTTTAATGAACAGTTCTGGCGACAAGGTAAAACCAGCATTTACAGCCAAACCATCGGCGATAAAGATGTCGTGATTGTGGGTGAAATCCCGTTGGTATCAGCAAGCCATATCGTACAAGAAATCAAGCAGTTGCAAAATAATCCGCAAAACCGACCGCTTGTTGAAGAAGGAAAATCGCAGCAATGATGATCGAACAAGCTACGGTAATTACCTACCACAAGGGTGTAGCAACAGTGCAATGCCAAGCCAAAAGTGGCTGCGGCGGTTGTGCTGGGCAGGCAAGTTGCGGCACAAAATCGCTTTCCGCTTTAGCGGGCGAAAAATTTGCCCCACAGTTTGAATTAAAGGTTGATCAGCCTTTGACTGCAGGTGATCGCATTGAATTAGGCTTAGCGGAACGCAGCTTGTTAGTCAGTGTGTTTTGGCTTTATTTATTGCCATTGTTAGTGGTAATTGCCAGCAGTTTGTTGTTTTCCCAATGGATTGAAAATGAATTGATCGTGGCGTTATTGATGCTGATTTGCACTGCGACGACTTTTTGGGTGATTAAAAAACGCCTTGCACAACACACACAAAGTGAATTTGTGCCCGTGTTTGTGAGAAAAATATAGCTTATATTTCTCTCTCCGCCGCTTATGGGCTAACGTTGGGATAGGGGCATAAGACAAGCGGTAACATTTTTATAAATTTTTACAAATGTTACCTCTTCCTAACCTTTTTTCCGCAAGTGGGGGAGGGACAGTTATCTAATTTAAGAGTGAGCAATAACATAATTGCCCTATTTAAGGAGTAAACAATGGAAAAGATTTGGTTTGATAATTACCCTGAGGGGGCAGCTCGTGAGATCAATCCTGATCAATATGAAAACCTAGTGGAAATGTTTGAACGGGCGGTGCAGCGTCATCCAGATATTCCAGCGTATATTAATATGGGCAAGGTGCTGACCTATCGTAAATTAGAAGAGCGTAGCCGAGCGTTCGCTGCCTATTTGCAAAATGAATTGCGGCTTGAAAAAGGCGAGCGAATTGCGTTGATGATGCCGAATTTGTTGCAATACCCGATTGCGTTATTCGGTGCACTGCGTGCAGGTTTAGTGGTGGTGAATGTGAATCCACTTTATACCCCACGAGAACTTGAACACCAGCTCAACGACAGCGGGGCAAAAGCGATTGTGGTGGTGTCAAATTTTGCAGCCACTCTCGAAAAAGTGGTGTTTGATACGCAAGTTAAACACGTAATTTTAACCCGAATGGGCGACCAACTTTCCTTTGGTAAACGGACATTAGTCAATTTCGTGGTGAAATACGTCAAAAAACTCGTACCAAAATATAAGCTACCAAATGCCGTCAGTTTCCGTGAGGCGTTGAGTATCGGTAAACAGCGGCAATATGTGAAGCCGATTTTGCGTTCGAGCGATTTGGCTTTCTTACAGTACACGGGCGGTACCACGGGGGTAGCAAAAGGGGCGATGCTTTCTCATCGCAATGTGGTGGCGAATGTGATGCAGGCAAAATGGGTAGCTTATCCATTAGTAACAGGCAATGGCGAGCGAATTGCTGTCATTGCCTTGCCGTTGTATCACGTTTTTGCTTTAACGGTGAACTGTCTACTTTTCGTGGAACTGGGTATTACGGGGTTGTTGATTACTAATCCGCGAGATATCCCTGGTTTTGTGAAAGAGCTGAAAAAATATCGTGTGATTGCAATTACAGGCGTAAATACCCTATTTAATGCATTACTGAATAATTCCCAATTTAAAGAAGTCGATTTCTCACGTTTACGTTTAAGCGTTGGCGGTGGGGCAGCGATTCAACGTGCAGTGGCAGAGCGTTGGCATAAAACAACGGGCTGTCACATTATTGAAGGGTACGGAATGACTGAATGTTCGCCGCTGATTTCCGCCACTCGTAACGATTCGGTGGAATACTCAGGTTCTATCGGTGTGCCCGTTCCAAATACCGATATTCGTGTTGTTGATGATGCTGGCCACGAAGTGCCGCAAGGTGAGCGAGGTGAATTATGGGTGAAAGGCCCGCAAGTGATGCAAGGTTACTGGCAACGCCCTGAAGATACAGCAGATGTCATCAAAGATGGCTGGATGGCAACGGGAGACATCGTAGAATTTGGTAATGATCTTAATTTACGCATCGTTGATCGTAAAAAAGATATGATTATTGTGTCTGGCTTTAACGTTTATCCAAATGAAATTGAAGATATTGTTGCCCTTCATCCAAAAGTGAACGAGGTGGTGGCAGTTGGTATTCCAAGTGAGGTATCGGGCGAAAGCATTAAAGTTTATGTCACCAAAAAAGAAGAAAGCCTAACCCGTGAAGAACTGCGGAATCATTGTCGTCAACATCTCAC
This sequence comes from Frederiksenia canicola, assembly GCF_011455495.1. Classification (NCBI taxonomy): domain Bacteria; kingdom Pseudomonadati; phylum Pseudomonadota; class Gammaproteobacteria; order Pasteurellales; family Pasteurellaceae; genus Frederiksenia; species Frederiksenia canicola. The sequence continues at coordinate 1,722,089 of NZ_CP015029.1, read as the reverse complement.
AGGCTACAAAATCCCGCGGGATATTGAGTTCCGTGATGAACTACCGAAAAGTAACGTGGGTAAAATTCTCCGTCGTGTTCTGCGAGACGAAGAAGTGGCTCGCATAAAAGCACAGTCGAATAAGTCTTAGGTTGAATTGTACTAAAAGAGAATTTAATACTGATTTAGCAATATTATTGGGAGGCTGAACTCAAATTATACGAGTTCAGTCTTTTAATTTAACTAGGCTCTATTTCCCTTCATGAAAGAGTTTTCTCTGAAAGTAAATTTTTATTTTAAAAGCGTGATCTATCTCTCATTTTTTTCTTTTTCCTCTTGTTATTTTACATAGAAATATTTAATCTATGGAGCATATCTTCTTTAACGTTTGTCTTTATGGAGCAATATAGTCAATAAGACATATTGCCTGATCTACGGAGGTCATTATGTTATTTGGCGACTTAACTCGTGATGATTTTGCACGTTCATTACCCCCAGTATTGGCTCATTTTTGCCACAAGGTAAACAGCCTAGATTTGGCCAATTTACCACTTGGGCAGCAAGAGCTTGAAGACGGTATCAAAATGAATGTGATGGAATTCACCACGGCAGCGGCTGAAACAAAACAAGCGGAATTACATCGTAAATTTATTGATATTCAAGTGCTTATTTCTGGAGAAGAAGCGATCGAATACAGTGTGACAGAGCCAAATTTAGCCCTATATACTGAATATAATGAACAAGATGACTACCAACTTACGCCAGAAGTGGAACATAAAAATGTGGTTGTCCTTCGTCCAAAAATGTTCGCTATTTTCTTACCAAATGAGCCACATAAACCAGGCGTTTCTGTTTCGGGCGATAAAGTGTTGAAAAAACTAGTTGTGAAAGTGCCTGTTGAACTTTTATAAGGAGGCAGTATGTCAGCTCCTGGAAAAATTTTAGATACGATCGGGGCATTACAAAATAGCTTAACTAAAACAGAGAAGAAAATCGCGAATGCCATTTTGTCTCAGCCTGATTTGCTCAGCCAATGCTCTCTTTCGGATGTGGCAAAACAGTTAGATGTTGGTGAAGCCACTTTTATTCGGTTTTGTCGCACACTTGGATTTAAAGGCTATACCGATTTTAAATTAGATTTAGCCATTGAACTGGCGACTCAAGAAAAAGAGAGCAATACATTATTGGATACGGATGTATCAGAAACGGATACCGCCCGTGAAATTGCCATAAAATTACAGGCAACACTCAATAATGTTATTTCAGAAACCATCAATTTGCTTAATTTTACCGAGCTAGAAAAAGTGGTTGATGAATTGCGTAGAGCGAAGCGAGTTTTCTTATTTGGTGTTGGCTCATCGGGGCTAACGGCAGAAGATGCCAAACATAAATTAATGCGTATTGGTATGCAAACGGATGCTGTGACTAATAATCATTTTATGTATATGCAGGCATCGTTGCTGAAAAAAGGCGATGTAGTAATTGGAATTAGCCATTCGGGGCATTCAGAAGAAACCACCAAAGCATTACGTATTGCTCGAGAAAACAACGCAACGTGTATTGCGATAACCCATAATTTACGCTCACCGATCACCGAAGTGGCAGATTATGTATTGATTAACGGCAACCGCCAAGGGCATATGCAAGGCGACTCCATCGGAACCAAAATGACCCAACTTTTTGTATTGGATTTGATTTATGCCTTGCTTGTTAAAGCGGAACCAACCAAAGCAATCCAACAAAAACAGAAAACGCTGAGCGTGTTGGAGCAGTGGATTAAATAGTTAAATTCTTTCCCAACTGAGTGGGGGGAGTACCGCCAACGGCGGGGAGGGGCTTACAAGCGGTTAGATTTTTCTGATTTTTTGCAAATCCCCTTACTTCGCAGGGCACTTTCCCTCGCAGTCGCGAGCAGAATAGTATTTTTCAACTTAACATTGACAATCAAAGGAAATCCCAATGAAAAACTTAAAAGGTATTTTCAGTGCACTACTCGTTTCATTTAATGAAGACGGTACTATCAACGAAAAAGGCTTACGCCAAATTATCCGCCACAACATCGATAAGATGAAAGTCGATGGCTTATATGTAGGCGGCTCAACGGGCGAAAACTTTATGCTTTCAACGGAAGAGAAAAAAGAGATCTTCCGCATTGCAAAAGACGAAGCAGGTGATGCGATCGCATTAATCGCACAAGTTGGTAGCGTAAATTTAAAAGAAGCGGTAGAGCTTGGTAAATATGCAACCGAATTAGGCTACGACAGCCTTTCAGCGGTAACCCCGTTCTACTACAAATTCAGCTTCCCAGAAATCAAAAACTTCTACGAAACCATCATTCGTGAAACCGGCAGCCCAATGATCGTTTACTCAATCCCATTCTTAACGGGCGTAAACATCGGTGTGGCACAATTCGCAGAATTATTTGAGAACCCGAAAATCATTGGTGTGAAATTTACTGCGGGTGATTTCTACCTATTAGAGCGTTTACGCAAAGCCTTCCCGAACCACTTAATCTACGCAGGTTTCGATGAAATGATGTTACCAGCAACGGTATTAGGTGTAGATGGTGCAATCGGCTCAACCTTCAACGTAAACGGTGTGCGTGCTCGTCAAATTTTTGAATTAGCACAACAAGGCAAAATCAAAGAAGCATTCGAAATCCAAAACGTCACCAACGATTTAATCGAAGGCATCTTAGGCAACGGTTTATATCAAACTATCAAAGGTTTATTAGAGGAAGAAGGCGTACAAGCAGGCTATTGCCGTGAGCCAATGACCAAATCATTAACTGATGCACAGAAAAAAGTCGTGAAAGAACTAAAAGCGAAATTCCTATAATTTCGACATTATCAAGAGACAAGAAATGGGGCGAAAGCCCCATTTTTTATGCCTTATCTTTCGTTTTCTTATGACTTTCTGAAAGATGAAGGCAATGTTTGCGATAGTCCTAGATAATAATTTGAGATAAAATGTAAGCAATGATGTTTTTTGGCTTGGAGTACAATGATGAAAAAATGGGCTTTGTTATTTGGTGTATTGAGTTGCTCAACGGTGTCTGCTGAAGCAGTTGAAAATGTCGATCAAGCGGTGGATATGGTCGTCAAATCGGTACAGAAAAATGAATTATTGCCAATTCCCTTGGAATGTGTTTTCTTTATTGAAGATGAGAGCGATTTAACACTGCCTTATTACAGTGTGAGTGTTTTTGAAAAACATAATGAAAAGTGTGGCGGCGATCCTGCAACAGCACCAAAGTTGATGAATTATCAAATCAATAAGCATACAGGAGAGCTTTGTACTGATAGTGTTGTATGGGCAAAAAAACAAAAGGTTGAAGATCCTTATGAGCCTGAATGTAGAGCTATTCAGTAGTATTTGCAAAACGTTGAGCGGAACTCACCGCTTGTCATAAAAAATGGCTATCAACCGATAGCCATTTTTTGTTATTTGATATGATTAAGATTTCAACAAACCAGACGAACCTTCAGAGTAATCTTTCGGTTGATCATCTTTTGCAGGTTTATTTTCAATTTGTGGTTGTTTGAAAAATTCGATTTTCTGTTGAGCATCATCAGGCAACAATGTTTCTGAGCTTTTCGCCAAATGAGTGTAAAGTTTTTTATAATCTTCCGCTAACGTAGAAAGCAGTGCTGCAGATTGTTGAAAGTGTTGCTCTAATTGATCTTTTTGCTGATCAATTTTTTCTGCCGCGGATTTTAAATCTTGTTCCAGTTTATGTTGCTTTTGCACGTTAGCATTTGTTGCTCGCAAGACAACATAGCCTAAAATAAATCCGATTAAAAATGCAGAAACAATTGCTAACCAAATTTCATTTGACCAATGTTCCATATGACACTCCTTTTTTGCGATAAAACTATGCCATTTCTACCATTTTCTATTTTTCTTGAGAAGTCTATTTTGAGATTAATTTTTAAAAATTTGAGTTTTACCGCAAATTCCAAAAAAGATGAAAAAAATCTTAGATTTTGGTGTAGAAAATCTGTATAATTCTGCCACCCTGTTTTTGTATGGTTTTCCCGCTGTACAATGTTGGTCAGAATTGACTCGAAGGGGTCGGATTCTACCGTTAGGTAATATCTTCGGATATTGGGTTTAAAACTATTTAATTTGGTATTTAATTAATGAAAACTTTTGTAGCAAAACCAGAAACAGTAAAACGTGACTGGTATGTAGTAGATGCGACAGGTAAAACTTTGGGTCGTTTAGCTACTGAATTAGCACGTCGTCTTCGTGGTAAACACAAGGCTGAGTACACTCCACACGTTGATACAGGCGATTACATCATCGTGATCAATGCGGACAAAGTAGCAGTAACAGGCAAAAAAGAATCTGATAAAATCTACTACTGGCACACTGGCTATGTAGGTGGTATCAAAAATGCAACCTTCAAAGAAATGATTGCTCGTCGTCCAGAAGCAGTGATTGAAATTGCGGTTAAAGGTATGTTGCCAAAAGGCCCATTAGGTCGTGCAATGTTCCGTAAGTTAAAAGTGTATGCAGGTTCTGAACATAACCATGCGGCACAACAACCACAAGTTTTAGATATCTAATCACGGAGCATTAAAATGACAGCAGCAAATCAAAACTACGGCACAGGTCGCCGCAAAAGCTCTTCAGCTCGTGTATTTATCAAACCGGGCAGTGGTAACATTACCATCAACCAACGCTCTTTAGAAGTTTACTTCGGTCGTGAAACCGCTCGCATGGTGGTTCGTCAACCATTAGAGTTAGTTGAATTAACTGATAAATTAGACCTTTACATCACAGTTAAAGGTGGTGGTATTTCTGGTCAAGCGGGTGCAATCCGTCACGGTATCACTCGTGCATTGATCGAATACGACGAAACTTTACGTCCAGCGTTACGTGCTGCGGGCTTTGTTACCCGTGATGCTCGTCGTGTTGAACGTAAAAAAGTGGGTTTACACAAAGCACGTCGTCGTCCACAATACTCAAAACGTTAATTTTATTTTCGTTTTTAAGAAAGGCAGGAATTTTCCTGCCTTTTTCTTTTTTGCTATAATTGCCTACCTTTATATCTATTCAGGATTTCTCAATGCTAGCCATCATTTCCCCTGCTAAAACGCTTGATTTTGAAACGAAAATTGACGGTTTTACCTTTTCACAGCCAGAATTAACAACATATAGCCAACAACTTATTGAGATTTGCAAACAGCTATCGCCTACTGAAGTGGGCTCGTTAATGTCAATCAGCGATAAACTGGCAGCATTGAATGTGGCTCGTTTTACTGAGTGGCAAGTCGAACACACGGAAAAAAACAGCAAGGCGGCGATTTTTGCATTCAAAGGCGATGTTTATACTGGGCTAGAAGCAGAAACGTTGAACAAAACGGAAATTGCATATGCCCAACGCCATTTGCGAATGTTGTCAGGTCTATACGGCTTGCTCAAACCGTTGGATTTAATGCAACCGTATCGTTTGGAAATGGGCACGAAATTGGCAAACTCGCAGGGGAAAGATCTCTATGCGTTTTGGGGCAACGTCATTATCGAACATTTACAGCAAGCGATTGATGAGCAAGGGGATAATATTTTGGTTAATCTCGCATCTGATGAGTATTTCAGTGCGGTGAAGCCAAGCCAGCTCAACGCTCAAATCATCAAACCCGTTTTCTTAGATGAAAAAAATGGCAAATTTAAAGTCATCAGTTTCTATGCTAAAAAAGCCCGAGGAATGATGGTGCGTTTTATGCTCCAAACTCAACCGACTTCAGTTAAACAACTCAAAGACTTTAATTACGGCGGTTATTGGTTTGATGAAGAGGCTTCAACGGCAACAGAGTTGGTGTTTAAAAGGGAAGAGCAGTGATGACATTAAATGCTGCCTCCACTTGCAGAGAAAGTACCGCCGTAGGCGGAGTAGAGGGCACTTATGAATGGGTAAAACTTTGTGAAAAAGTAACCGCTTGTTTCCGCCAATTCTCTCGCAAGCTTAGTTTTCTCAGCAAGCGGCAGAAGAATTCTATCGTGTTTGTGCTTCTTTCTCTTTTTCTTTCCGCTTGTTCAATAACACAGTCGCAGTTTAAGTTACCGGAACAGATTGATTTTCAAGGAAAAAGTTATCAAAAAGTGACTCATAATCAAATTGATGAGATGCAGCAGTTACTCTACTTACCGAGCCAAAGTGAGAAAAATCCTGAAAATTGGCAGCAGGGTATTTTGCTATTTTTAGATAAAAACGCTGCAAATAAGTCATTAGAAGAGCGTTTAACATTACGTCAAAATGCCTTTGCGAAGCAATCGAGAACAAAAGCAAATTTGGTGATCGAACAGAATGAGTTGCGTAGCCAAGTGATTTACCCACCAACGGCACGTTTTCCTGACGTCTTGTTGGAGGTTTCACGCGGTCGGAATTTAACTTGTGGCTTTGGGCAGATGCAGTTCTCTGACAAGCGGTCAGTTCCCGCAAACAATTTGCAAAGCCTTAGTGCCTACCAAGGATCTCTTCGTGAATTAGCCCAGCAATTTGCCAAATTAGCGTGGCAAATTAGCTGCCAATAATGGAAAAATGATGGAACAATCTTACGAAAAGTTAGTAAATCGTGCGGCGATGTTAGCCATTGTTGTGGCGGGTGCTTTAATTATGATCAAAGCATTTGCCTGGTGGAAAACGGGATCAATGGCGATCTTGGCCGCAATGACAGACTCCTTAGTCGATTTATTTGCTTCGATCACCAATATTTTAGTGCTCCGTTTTGCCCTTCGACCAGCCGATGACGATCACGCTTTCGGTCACGGTAAAGCAGAATCATTAGCAGCGTTAGCACAAAGTGCGTTTATCACAGGCTCTGCAGCCTTTCTTTTATTACAAGGTGTACAGCGTTTGACTGAACCTGAATTTGTCCAGAGTAGTGAAATCGGGGTTGTGATTAGCGTGCTCTCAATTATGATGACAGCGGTATTGGTGTGGTATCAACGCAAGGTCGTCAAGCTAACGGGTAGTCCTGCTATTCAAGCGGATTCATTGCATTACCAAACGGATTTATATATGAATGCGGCAATTTTGATCGCAATGATATTAAATATAAACGGCTTCATTTATGCCGATGCCATTTTTGCGATTGGTATTGCGATCTATATTCTGTATAACGCAGGTAGAATGTTTTGGGATGCGATGCAATCATTGCTCGATCAAGCCTTGCCACAGGAAGAAGTTGATCGCATTTGGACGATTGCACTTGAACATCCTCGTATTATCAGCATTCACGATGTGCGAACTCGCCGAGCGGGTGCCGTGCGATTCATTCAACTGCATTTGGAGTTGGATGACCATCTTCCGCTGATCGTTGCTCACGATATTACTGATAGCCTTGAGCAAAAACTGCTTGATGCGTTCCCATTATCAGAAGTGATTATTCATCAAGAGCCAACTAGTTTTGTGCAAAAAGAGTGTGCTGAAGCAAGAGCAGAAAGAATGGAGAGTAAGGCGTAATGTATCAAGCGATCGCGCATTTTAGCTATCAAAATTTTGAGCAAGATCCTGTGACCTTGATAAACCAAGTGCTCAATCAGTGGCGAATTAATGGACAAGTGATAGGGCGAGAAATGGGTGTTACTCACCATCAGCAAGAAATTCACAGTGAATTTCAGGTGCGAGTGGCATTGCCTGCACAAGATAGCTTACTGCCAAAATGGAATAATGAATGGGTGAATGAAGCCTTGAGCCAAGCGGAGCAAGCGGGTATTTCCTTTGAATTTTTTACCTTGCTTGGACGGGATTATAACGCTGAAGAAACGAGTTCACAGTCTGCGGATTTTTACTTGTTATACACAACCCATTTGGATAGCTGCTCGCCACTGTATAACGGCAATGATTTTTGCCCAGTGCCACTATATCAACTTGGCATGGAACCTGAATTGAGTGAAACATTAATTCATTGGCAAGAGAATTGGCAAGCCTGCGACCAGTTGCAAATGAACGGCGGAGCATTGGAACAACAAGCGTTAGCAGAAATTTCTGATGTTGAAAGCCCGTTGAGCCAGCAGGGCAGAGCGTTGGCACGCACTGTCGAAAATAGCACAAAAATCCCTACTTTTTATTATCTCTACCGTTTAGGCACAGATACCGAGTTGGAACAAAACCGCAAATGTCCAAGCTGCCATGGTGATTGGAAATTGTCTGAGCCGTTGCACGATATTTTTTATTTTAAATGTGATCGTTGCCGTTTGATCTCCAATTTGAGTTGGGAAGTGCTGTAACAAGCGGTTAGATCTGATCAATTTTTTGCAAATGAAAGGGAACAGTGATGTTCCCTTCTGTCATTTATGCGGCATTTTGTTCGTTTTGTGCACAAAGTTCGTCTGCTTGTGTCAGCAGCTTTGCAATGGCATTGCGATAGGTAATTTCAAGGGACTCTCGGCTAGTGGCAATTACCCCTTGGTCGATTAAAAAACCGTCATTTACATCATAAACCCAACCGTGAATAGAAAGCGTTTTACCCCGTTTCCAAGCAGCATCCACAATGGATGAACGTCCCAAGTTATACACTTGCTCGGCAACATTAAGGCGAGCTAACATATCGGCACGTTGGTCTGAATTCAGTTTACCAAGCAAGTGGCTGTGTTTGAACCACAAATCTTTGATATGTAGTAGCCAGTTATTGATGAGCCCAAAGTCTTCTGTACCAATTGCGGCTTTAATCCCCCCACAATTGGTATGACCGCAAATAATAATGTGTTCAATATCAAGCACATCGACTGCATATTGCACAACAGATAAGCAGTTTAAATCGGTGTGAATCACTAAATTCGCCACATTGCGGTGGACAAAAAGCTCACCTGGCTCTAAACCGGTCAATTTCTCTGCAGGTACTCGACTATCTGAACAACCAATCCAGAGATAGCTCGGTTTTTGATGACCAGCTAACTGTTTGAAATAGTCTGATTGCTCGTCTTTCATTTGGGTTGCCCATGCATGATTGTTGGCAAACAGACGTTCGATTTTTTTCATTTTATCTCTCAAATAGGTAGAAAGGTGTGGATTCTAGCATAAAAAATTTGAACGATTGCACTTATGTGGACATAAGAAATCGATTAAGAGCAATTTTCTACTATTCTTTCATCTGTACTAAAGAAATAGTATTGCCTTCCAAGTCAGTTAAGTCGCACACTAGCACCACGTCCCAATCCACGATTTCTCTTGCTTCAATACCTACAGCAATAAGTTTGTTTCGGCAGTCGGATACATCGTCCACACCGATAACTACGGTAGCGTTTCCCACTGGTTCGCCTGCAGAAAGCTGTAGCCAAGCATTATCAGCAATACGCCATTCTGCCACGCCCTCCATTGGTATTTCATTGGGCTCACCTAGCCATTTTTGATACCAAGCGAGTGAGCTGTTGTAATTGCTAACATTGATGACAGAAACTAAATTATTGGTAGGAAATAGTTTCATTATTTACTCCTCCTATTAAGTCGGGTTCAAAATGTTGTTAATTATGCAATGTGGCTATAATGAAACAAGCGGTCAGATTTATTCAGAAATTTGCAAAACTTTCTTCAAATCTGACCGCTTGTATAGGGTGGATTATTCTACGATAGGTACGATGCGAGAGGCGGATGCACCTTTATCACTGTTAGTAAACTCAAATTGGACTTTTTGTCCCATTTTAAGTGAACGGTAACCATCTCCTTCAATCACAGAAAAATGTGCGAAAATATCGCCGTCAAAGACCTCAGAGGTAATAAAACCAAATCCTTTTGCATTGTTAAACCATTTTACGATGCCGATTTCCATAAGAGAACTCCCTTGTTGTGTAAGTTTTTCTAATCTTAATGTAAATCAAGATTTTCTCAACGAGCAGATGTTAAAATTTCGATCTAGATCACAAAATTGTTGCATTCTTATCCATTTATTTTGGGAATTGAGAGCAGATTTTCCAGAGTCTTGCGATATTTTCAGCAGATGAAACGAGATTTTCTTGCCCTTGTGAGAGCGTTTGTTCAAGAGATCCTAATTGTCGGATAATCGGGAAAACGGCATCAATTCCGTGTTGATAAACAAGTGAGTAATCGTCGCTTAAGCAACCCACAATGGCAATAACGGGTTTTCCAAATTGTTTCGCGACGTTAGCCACGCCAATGGGCGTTTTTCCTGCGATAGATTGTGCATCCATTCGTCCTTCACCAGTGATAACTAAATCAGCCGTTTGGACTTTCTTTGCCAACTGTGTGGCACCAATCACAATTTCTACACCTGATTTCAGTTGTACATTCGGAAGTAACTGCAACCCTGCACCCATACCACCAGCGGCTCCAGATCCTGAGCGATCGGCAATATTTAAGTGATATTGCGTTTGTACAATGCCCGCAAAATGCGAAAGTGCTTGATCGAGTTGCTTCACCATACTTGGCGTAGCTCCTTTTTGTGGTCCAAATACCGCAGAGGCTCCATTTTTACCGCAGAGCGGATTAGTCACATCGCAAGCGACTTCAATCTGTACTTGTTGTAAACGGGGATCAAGTTGGCTTAAATCAATATGATTTATATTCAGTAATTCCAGTCCACCAAAGCCGATTTCTTTGCCTGATTTGTTGATGAATTTTGCCCCTAAGGCCTGCAACATTCCCACGCCAGCATCGTTAGTTGCACTTCCTCCAATGCCAAGCAAGATGCTCTCCACACCCGCATTTAAGGCGGCTTTTATCAATTCGCCCGTTCCAAAACTGGTTGTATAAAGTGGATTTCTGCGATCTGTAGGGACTAAATGCAAGCCCGATGCCGCAGACATTTCAATCATGGCGAGTTTTTTATCGCCAGATAGCCCCCAAATGGCTTCGGTTGGCAATGCAAGCGGTGAGATCACGCTTGCTTTTTGCAAATGCCCACCTGTGCCATCAATTAATGATTGAACTGTGCCCTCACCGCCATCAGCCATCGGAATAAGCTCAAATTCAGCTTCAGGAAAAACACGCGTAAATCCTGTTTGAATGGCTTGAGCGACTTCTTTTGCAGTTAGGCTTTCTTTGAAAGCGTCTGGTGCAATGACGATTTTCATCTCAACTATGCAGGGTTATCAATATCAATAAAGTGGACATCAACAGCATAATGTTCTGCCAACCATTCGCCAAGGGCTTTAATGCCATCTCGCTCGGTAGCATGGTGTCCGCAGGCGAAGTAGTAAATGCCTTGTTCGCGGGCAGAGTGGGTTGTTTGCTCGGAAATTTCTCCACTGATAAAGGCATCGCAACCTTTGGCGGCGGCTAAGTCAATGTAGCCTTGCCCGCCACCGCTACAAATGCCGACGGTTTTAATCATTTTGTGCGGGAAGTCCGTAATAAATTCATCACACAGGGTGACGTTACGTTGCAATGCCGTTTCCAATTTTTGCTTTAATTCCGTTGCAGAAATCGGTTGGGCTAATTCGCACATCATTGGAATCGAATTCGGGCTCTCTTCTAATCCACGTAAATTTTGCCCGCCAATCATGTTGGCTAATTGGGCGTTGTTGCCAAGTTCTGCATGAATATCCAACGGCAAATGATAGCCAAATAAATTGATGTCATTGACCAATAATTGTTTGATTCGCTTGCCTTTCATTCCGCGAATACATGGGTTTTCGCTTTTCCAAAAATAGCCGTGATGCACCAAAATGGCATCAGCGTTGTGAGCGATCGCCTGTTCGATCAGCGGTAGCGACGCCGTTACACCGGTGATGATTTTGCGAATTTCCCGTTTGCCTTCCACTTGTAAGCCATTTGGGGCATAGTCGGCAATCGCTTTGCTGTTGAGTTTTTCATCAAGAATGTGTTCAAGTTGTAAATTTGTGAGCATTTTTCGTCCTTTTTGAATAGGCAAGCGGTGAGATGTTGCCAATTTTTTGCAAATTAAGTGCCACAGAATGTTTGGTAATGGCTATTTGGCTCTGGCACGTGTTGATAATGTGCGACATCGGCATTGTAATCAAATGGCTGTTGTAAAGCGATCAGTAATTGCTGAAACGGTTGTAGATTGCCCTGCGTTGCTTGTGCTAAGGCATCTTCCACTGAATGATTACGGGGGATCACAAAGGGATTGGTGGTTTGCATCAACGCCATTATTTCCGCTTTTGATTGCGATTTTTTTGCCAATCGAGCCTGCCATTTTGCTTGCCAACTTGCAAAAAATGGACTGGAAAAGACCGCTTGTGTGCCGTCCAGTACCCGTTTTTCGCCCATCATTTCAAGGGTTAACCCGATGAAAGTGTTAGTGTAATCTGCTTGGTTGATTCGCATTAGGCGGAGCAGTTCGTCAAATAGTGCCTGATCACCTTCTTCAACGGCAAACAGTCCCAATTTTTTCGCCATACCTTCCGCATAATAGTGTTGATAACGTGGTTCAAATTCTGCTAATCGTTGTGTTGCGAGTTCGATCGCTTCCGATTGTGCATCACTAAACAATGGCAGTAAGGCTTCTGCAAAACGGGTTAAATTCCATTCGGCAATCGGTGGTTGGTTTTCGTAGCGATAACGTCCACGAAGGTCGATTGAGCTAAACACCGTTTGCGGATCGTAATGATCCATAAACGCACAAGGGCCGTAGTCAATGGTCTCGCCTGAAATGGTCATATTATCGGTGTTCATCACCCCGTGAATAAAACCGACCAACTGCCATTGGGCGATCAGTTGAGCTTGGCGGTCAATCACTTTTGCCAATAATTGCAGATAGGGATTTTGGTCTTCGTTGGATATTTCAGGGAAATGACGAGCGATCACATAATCAGCCAAGGCTTTCAGTTCCTGTGGATTGGCAAATGCCGCGGCAAATTGAAAGGTTGCCACACGAATGTGACTTGCTGCCGTGCGGGTGAGTACCGCACCGTCTAATGCCGTTTCCCGATAAATTTTTTCGCCCGTTGTTGCCACCGCTAAGCTGCGAGTGGTGGGAATATGCAATGCATTCATCGCTTCGCTAATCAGATATTCCCGTAACATTGGTGCAAGGGCGGCTTTGCCATCGCCACGGCGAGAGTAGGGCGTTGCCCCATTGCCTTTGAGCTGAATATCGATTTTCTCTCCTTGCGGTGTGAGCTGTTCGCCGAGTAGTGTTGCACGCCCATCGCCTAACATATTGAACCGCCCGAATTGGTGTCCTGCATAGGCTTGAGCAATGGGTTGGCTACCGTCAGGGAAACGGTTTCCCACCAGTAAATCAGCCAGTTGGGCGAGATTGGTATGTTCATTGGCTTTTAATAAGCCAAGTTCTTGGGCAAGCGGTTGATTAAATAAGAGAATTTGCGGATCAGGAAATACCGCCAGAGTAACATCCGCATAAAAATTGGACGAGAGGGCGTTGCGATAATCCGAAGAGAGTTGCCAGTGCAATGAAGTCATTTGCTTTCCTTAAAGGGTGAAATAATTGGGCGAATATGGGGATGAAATCGGAAATTGCAAATGCAGCAAGCGGTCAGTTTCTTCGAAAAATTTGCAAAATTTTTGCTGAAACTGACCGCTTGTAGAACTATTCAGACCAGAGCGGAAGCTGGATTTTAATGCGTAATCCACCCAGCAAACTCTTACCCGCACTAACCGTGCCTTTGTGCTGTTGGATCGCATTTGCCACAATCGCAAGCCCTAAACCAGTACCGCCTGTTTGTCGGGCACGATCCTCGCCAACTCGGTAGAATGGACGGAAGATTTCTTCATACTGGTCTGGTGGCACGCCAACCCCATCATCTTCAACGATAAAAATCAGTTCTTTATTTTCAATGTAGCTGATCACATTAATTTGTCGCTTCGCATATTTTTTCGCATTCCGAATCACATTTTCAACCGCACTGGCGAGTAATGATACATTGCCATTGATGTGGTAATTTTCTGGGTTTTGAATTTGCTGGTGAATATTCAGCATTAAATTATTCTGTCCAAGCTCAAATTTTGCATCAATAAAGACATCTTCCCAAATTTTGTTGATACTGAAAATTTCTCGATGCAAGTGATGATTGACTTGCTGTCTGGAAAGAGAAAGTAAGTCGTGGATCATTGTATCTAATTTGTGTATTTCATTTTCAATGCGAGTTAGCTCATTCGATTCGCCATTACGACGGCGTAATAGTGATACGGAAAGTTGAATTCGTGTGAGCGGTGTTTTGAGTTCATGGGAAATATCAGATAATAATCGCTGTTGATAACTGGTGAGTTTTTGTAGCGATTTTACCATTTGATTAAAACTGATACCGACTTGGCGAAGTTCATTCACTCCTTCCGTTTCAAGTTTGGGATTCACACTCAAATCCCCTGTTGCCACTGCATCTGCGGATAACCGTAGTGCTTTAACGGGTTTAGCAATTTGCCAAGAGAACCAAAGTAGAATAGGGGCACAAATGATAACGAGCAACATCAACATGAAAGTAGGATAGTCGAATAATAGGTTGATGATTTCTTGCTGTGGATCGACTTTATCAATGAAGTATTGCAAGTAGTGGCGATCTGTTGATCCTGTAATAAAAGGACCGTACATTTCAACAGAACCAAAACGACGTTGTAATGGATGACCAGGGTTATTGGCTTGGAAGGTAAAGGCTCGGAATGCGTTGAGATGTTCAGAATTGATTCCGCTCACAATGTTGCTTTGTGGTTCTAATAAAATAACATCGTAGCCATTTTGGGTTTTTAGCGATAAGTTTCGGCGGAAAACTTCATCAAGATTAAATTCTAAACGAGCATTAAGTGTTTCATTACTAAAAAAAGTATATTCTTTTTCCTCAATAGGATTAAATGTTCGTGCGTCAAAATAAGGCAGAACAAGTACAATACTAAGCAGGGAAAAGAAAATAATGAAGAAATAGGAAAAGATCTGAAAAGCAAAATAATTGCGTAATACTTTGAATTTATTCCACAAATAAAACATAAAAAATCTCGTTAGTAAGAGAAAAAATTCCCCCGAAATTATTTCGAGGGAATTTGTCATATTTATTTTTCAGTAACAAGTAAATAACCACGACCTCGTAATGTTTTAAACCAAGGTAGATTGTCATTACGTTCAGGGAGTTTTTTCCGTAAGTTTGAAATGTGCATATCAATCGCACGGTCATAAGGTGTTAAGCGTTTGCCTAAAATATCAAGACTTAATAATTCACGAGAAAGAATCTCACCAGGGTGTTGCATTAAGATTTGGAGTAGTGCAAATTCAGTTCCTGTTAAGTCAAGGTCCTTACCTTCAAACATGGCTTGTTGACGACCTGGATGTAATTCCACTCCGCCAAATTGCAGGAGTTTACGTTCTTCATCAACAGGTTCACTGCCTTCAGGTATATCTTTTGCTGTTCGGCGTAAAATCGCTTTAATACGAGCAACTAACTCACGATCATTAAACGGTTTTGGAAGATAATCATCAGCCCCTAATTCTAAGCCAAGGACACGATCGATTTCGTCATCTCTTGCACTAAGCATCAAAACAGGAAGATCGTATTTTTGGCGAACTTGCTTTAACGTTTCAATGCCATTTAATACGGGCATCATGACATCAAGTAACATAATGTCGTAGTGTTTTTGCTCCAACTTATCCAAAGCTTCTTGACCATTATGTACAACATCAGGGTCGAAACCTTCTAAAGAAAGTAGTTCTGCCAGTAATTCGGTTAAATCTACATCATCATCAACAAGTAAAATTTTTGGCATAGCGTTGTTCCTATTCCATGTAGTTTATGACTGCGATTATTTCGCTTAATTTGACACTTATCGTGATCAAATACGGTTACTTTACAAAATTTTGTCAATTTTTTCCAATCTTTTTATTTCACTCCACATAAAATCCAGCTCGGAAAGCGTGCAGGCGGTCAGTTCCTTGCCTTGTTTTGCGAGTGTATCTTCAATTTTTCTGAACCGATTTTCAAATTTGACATTCGCTTTGCGTAAACAACTTTCTGCGTCAATTTTGTGGTGACGACAGAGATTGACACTCGCAAACAGCAAATCACCGAGTTCTTCTTCTAATCGTTCAGGGTGGAGCGGTGATTGAGCTAATTCTTCACAGACTTCTTGCCACTCTTCCGCCACTTTGGCTTGCACATCAGGCCAATTGTCCCAATCAAAACCAACTTTGGCACAACGTTTTTGTAATTTAGCGGCACGAGTGAGTGCGGGAAGTGCATATGGTAGATCATCAAGAATTGAGGTTTGCCCTTTGGCTTTTTTCTCCACCGCTTTTTGGGCTTCCCAGTTTTGTAATGCTTCTTCGCTATTTTGAGCAGACTTATCACCAAAAACGTGTGGATGGCGGAAGATCAATTTGTCATGCAAATCTTGTACAACATCATGAAACGTAAAATCGCCTTCTTCCCTTGCAAGTTGGCTTAAAAAAATGACTTGTAACAGCAAATCGCCTAATTCTTCTCGCAATGCGGTACGATTATTGGTGTGTAAGGCTTCTGCGACTTCGTAGGTTTCTTCTAACAAATGGGGCAGCATAGAGTCAAAGGTTTGTTTAATGTCCCAAGGGCAACCTGTTTGTGGATCACGCAGCTTTGCCACAACGTCAAGTAATTGCGTCATTTCCGTCATTTCATTCTCCTAAAATAAAAATGTTATTGTGGCGTTCAGATAAGCGTTTGTCTATTTAAATGTAAATTTAGTTCAGTGACTATGCTACAATTTATCGCTTTCTATTTTTAACCAAAAGGATTGAGAAATGGATTTAACTTATCTTCAAAAAATGCCACAGGTTGAATTTAACCAACGCCGTCAACGTGTGTTTGAGCAAATGCAAGACAATTCAGCCTTGATTGTATTTACGGAAACAGAAAAACGCCGCAATAGTGATTGTGACTATTTGTTCCGCCCAGACAGCTATTTTTGGTATCTCACGGGTTTTTCCGAGCCGCAATCAGCGTTATTGCTGATCAAACAAGCAGGAAAATGCGAGAGCATCATTTTCTTACGCAAAAAAGATCCGTTGATGGAAACCTGGAACGGTCGTCGTTTAGGGATTGATGCTGCACCACAAACGTTAGAAATGAACGAAGCTTTTGATATTGACGAAATTCAATCGGTATTTGCAAAAAAATTGGTAAATCTGACCGCTTGTTACTACGCTCGCGGTGTGCAAACTTGGGGCGATAAGATTGTGTTTGACAGCTTTGATGCGATTATGGCCAGCCGTCAAAAAGTCCCAACTACGTTGATTGACTGGCAGCCGATGTTATCTGAAATGCGTCTGTTCAAATCAGAAAATGAAATTGCGTTAATACAACAAGCCTGCCAAATTTCCGCCCTTGCTCACCTACGAGCGATGAAACAGACCCGCCCAAATCGTTATGAAATGGAAATCGAAGGCGAAATTCAGCACGAATTTTCCCGTTTTGGTTCCCGTTTTGCCTCTTATAATCAAATTGTGGCAGGTGGCGATAACGCTTGCATTTTGCACTACAACGAAAATGATCAAGTGTTGCAAGACGGTGATTTGCTGCTGATCGATTCTGGGGCAGAGTTTGCGATGTATGCAGGCGATATTACTCGCACCATTCCCGTCAATGGCAAGTTCAGCCAAGCCCAGCGGGAAGTGTACGAAATTGTGCTAGAAGCGTTAAAAGAAGCGAGCAAATTGCTTGTGCCGAATAGTTCAATTAAAGCGGCAAATGATAAAGCGGTGGAAATCATGACTGCAGGGATGGTACGTCTTGGCATTCTGAAAGGTGATGTGGTTACGCTCATCGAAGAAAAAGCCTACAAACAATTTTATATGCACGGTTTAGGCCATTGGTTGGGCTTGGATGTCCATGATGTCGGCGAATACGGCACCGATCGCGATCGTCCACTTGAAATTGGTATGGTATTAACTGTTGAGCCGGGGCTTTATATCCCGAAAGATGCGGATGTACCAGAGCAGTACAAAGGCATTGGTATTCGGATCGAGGACGATCTTCTCATCACCGAGTATGGCAATAAAAATCTCACTTGCGGCGTGCCAAAAGAGATCGAAGAAATCGAAGCGATAATGGCAGCACATCCGTAATGTCAGAAAAAAGGCTTTCAATTGAAAGCCTTTTAATTTGCAATATTTTTAACGGAACTGACCGCTTGTATATCAAATTTTGAGCTTGTCAGCCGCCCAAGCTAATCCAGAGTGGAAATCTTCCGTCAAAAATGGTTTGAACTGTTGCAAGAGTTCGATTAAATCAGCTTTATTTGGGTGGCAAAGGTTGATGTGTCCGACTTTGCGACCTTCACGCACTTCTTTTCCATACCAATGGAGTTGGCTGAACGGTTGGGTGAGCCATTGGTTTGTGTGTTTGATGCCAATCAGGTTGATCATCACACTTGGAGCAATGGCTTTCAGTTCAGGTGTTGGTAAATCAAGTAAGGCTCGAAGATGCAGTTCAAATTGGCTGATTGAGCAACCAAGTTGTGTCCAGTGTCCGCTATTGTGAACACGTGGGGCGAGCTCGTTAATCAGTAATTTATCGCCTACCACAAAACATTCCATCGCCATCACGCCAACGTAGTTCAACTCGTGCATAATCTCGGACAACATCTGTTCTGCTTGCTGTTGGAATGCTTGTTGATGTGGCAGGTTTGGGTTCATGACGCTATACCGTAAAATGCCGTTTTGTTGCAGATTATGGGTTATTGGGTAAAAACGGGTCTCGCCATTACGGAAACGAGCCCCAACCAGCGACACTTCCGCTTTAAATGGGATAAATTTCTCCGCAATCACATCACCAAATAGATCGATGCTGATCTGGTCGAGATTGTCTTTGGTGATAATCCATTGTCCACGTCCGTCATATCCGCCTGTGCGACGTTTTACCACAACTTTTTCGCCAATGTTTTCAAATACTTGCTGCCATTGAGCAGGCGTTTCTAATAATTGCCAAGGGGATGTGGCAAGGCTGAGTTGGTCGAGTAGTGATTTTTGGGTGAAACGATCCGCCAATTTGCCGAATACGTTGAGATTGACAAAATTCGGGTGATTGCCGAGTAATTGGGTGAGTGGCGTATCCGCCCAACGCTCAATTTCTGCCGTGATCAGGCTGTTGGGCTCAATCTCAAAAGTGGGAGCATCAAATGCCAAAGGGCGAACATCAATGTCTAGCGGCGCCCCTGCATAACGCAGCATTCTGCCAAGCTGTCCATTGCCAAGTACATAAACAGTAGGGTAGGTGTTACTTTTTTGCATAATCTTCTCTGGTAAAGTGGGATTTGTCCCACCATTTTTGTAAAATTTTTGGAAAATCTGACCGCTTGTGGCGGTGTTTTAGGATTAAAAATAATCCCTTAAGGATGAATTAAGTGGTTGATTTAACAGCACAAGTAATTTAATACGGGCCTTTTGTCCGCTTAATCCTTGGGTGAAAATCACGCCTTGTTGTTTGAGCTGTTTACCGCCACCGAGATAATCATAAACATCTTGCGTGATGCCGTTAAAGGCTCGAGAAACTAGCACCACAGGGATCTTCGCTGCTAAGAGTGCGGAGATGCCCTCCAAACAAGTAGGCGGCAAATTGCCTGCCCCAAGGGCTTCTATCACTACGCCATCGCAGCCCTGTTGAGCCAGCTGCGTGAGCAAAAAACTGTCCATTCCGGCATAGCTTTTAACTAGCTGCACATTGGTTTTGTGAAGATGTGCTACGGGGAAACGCTCGTAGTGATTGAGCTGCTGAAAATAAATCACCCGATTTTTTGCGACTAATCCACAAGGTCCAAAAGTTGGCGTTTGGAAAGTCGCTACGTTGGTAGTGTGGGTTTTGGTTACAAATTTGGCATGATGAATTTCATCGTTCATCACCACCAACACGCCTTTGTGTTGGCTCTCAGCACAAAGTGCAACCAAAATGGCATTTTGTAAGTTGATTAGCCCATCTGAGCCAAGTTCATTACTGGAACGCATTGCCCCTGTGATTGCCACAGGGATATCCACATTCAACGCTAAATCCAGAAAATAGGCAGTTTCTTCAAGGGTGTCGGTGCCGTGCGTGATGACGATACCGTCAAAACCTTCTTGCTGCACCGCTTGTTCAATCCGCTCTTTCAACTGCCACCAGTGATCAAGGGTGATATGGGGGGAGGGCAAATTGAAAATTGCTTCTTGGTGTAACTGAGCAGGGTGATTGAGTTTGTGCAACAAAGCCACGAGTGGATTTTCTGCAGACGGTGATACTTTACCGTCTTTGCCTTCGCTCATCGAAATGGTTCCACCCGTATGTAAAATTAGCAGTTTCTTTGCCATATTATGCGATGCGTGGGTCTGGATTATCTAAAACGTGTTGAGTTTGTTCATTGCGGAATTGTTGCAATTTTTGGGCTAATTCAGGATTAAATGCCGCTAAAATTTGTGCGGCGAGTAAGCCCGCATTGGCGGCACCTGCAGGTCCGATTGCCAAGGTGCCAACAGGAATCCCTTTTGGCATTTGCACAATAGAGTAGAGACTATCGACACCGCTTAACATTGAGCTTTTCACTGGCACACCAAGCACAGGTATGATCGTTTTGGCAGCAATCATCCCAGGTAAATGTGCTGCACCGCCTGCACCTGCAATAATCACTTTATAGCCATTAGCTTGAGCCGTTTCGGCAAAGGTGAATAATTTATCAGGAGTGCGGTGTGCAGAGACCACTTCAACGTGGTAGGGAAGGTTAAATAGGTCGAGAATTTGTGTCGCTTCCGACATCGTCGCCCAATCAGATTTTGAACCCATTACGATCGCAATTTCAGGTTTGTTCATTGAAAATCTCACTGTCAAAATACAAAAAATGGGCATCAGAATATCACAAAAAGCAAACGTTTGCTTGAAAATCTGAGTGGTAAATCTGCAATTAAAATGGACCGCTTGTGATGTTGATATTTGGGCGTTTTTAGTGGTGAGTTACGGAAAAAATTTAGCATTTAGAGGACGGTACAATGTGTAAATAAGCTGGATATGAAGTATTTTTAGCAGACAAAATGGCGAAATCGTCCCAAGATATTAAACAAGGAAAAGCCCATTCTTTCGCACTATCTGATTTAGAGAACCTGATTTATGAATAAAATCCCCTGCCTTAACACCATTTGTATGGTTGCAAGCGGTTTTTGTTAGCTCAGATTTGCAAAATTTGATCGAAATCAAACCGCTTGTGTGCGTTATGAGCGGTCAAAAATGGACAAAATCCCTTGATTTTGTTATCTTGTGTGCAAATTTTTCTACATTTTTTCAACAAATTTTAAATGTTGTTAAAAATCAAGTAGATAGCACAAGGTTATAAGCAAAGTTGGCTGATTTTTTAGGTATAAATGAGAGTGTGCTTAAACTTTCTGCAAATTTTTGTAATGATTTTGTGTGTAAGATTTTAGCAGATGATAAGCCGTTGGTTTATCAATTTTATTCACTCACAAAAAAGGAAAAAACTATGTCAGAATTGTTAGCACACGACGTAGATCCATTCGAGACACAAGAATGGTTAGATTCAGTTAATTCTTTAGTTAAAGAAGAAGGAACTGAGCGTGCACAATATATTATTCAACAAGTGATGCAACACGCTCGTACACAGGGCGTTGGGCTTCCATCAGGCATTACAACTGACTATGTGAACACAATCCCAGTTTCTGAGCAGCCAGTTTATCCAGGTAACAAAGATATCGAACGTCGTATCCGTTCTGCAGTGCGTTGGAATGCGATTGCAATGGTATTACGCAGCCAGAAGAAAGATTTGGATTTAGGTGGTCACATTTCGACTTTCCAATCTGCAGCGACAATGTATGAGGTGTGTTTCAACCACTTTTTCAAGGCTGCAACCGATAAAGACGGTGGAGACTTAGTGTATTCACAAGGCCATGCGGCACCAGGTATCTACGCTCGTTCTTTCTTAGAAGGCCGTTTAACGGCAGAGCAATTAGATAATTTCCGCCAAGAAGCCTTTGTTGATGGCTTATCTTCTTACCCGCACCCGAAATTGATGCCGGAATACTGGCAGTTCTCAACCGTTTCAATGGGCTTAGGCCCAGTAAACGCAATCTACCAAGCGCGTTTCTTAAAATACTTAAACAATCGTGGTATTAAAGATACAACAGGTCAAACCGTTTACGCTTTCTTAGGTGACGGTGAGATGGATGAAATTGAATCTAAAGGTGCATTAACGGTTGCTGGTCGTGAGAAATTAGATAACTTAATTTTCGTGATTAGCTGTAACTTGCAACGTTTAGATGGCCCAGTAAACGGTAACGGTAAAATCGTTCAAGAGCTTGAAGGTTTATTCACCGGTGCTGGCTGGGAAGTGATCAAAGTCTTATGGGGCAGTGGTTGGGATAAATTATTTGCGAAAGATACTTCAGGCAAATTAGCCCAATTAATGATGGAAGTGGTTGATGGTGACTACTTAACCTTCAAATCAAAAGACGGTGCTTATGTGCGTGAACACTTCTTCGGTCGTTTCCCAGAAACGGCAGCATTAGTTGCGGATATGACTGACGATGAAATTTGGGCATTACGTCGTGGTGCACACGATAGTGAGAAAATGTACGCTGCTTTTGAACGTGCAAAACGCTCAAATAAACCAGTGGTTATTTTAGCTCACCAAGTGAAAGGTTATAAAATTCCAGAAGCGGAAAGTAAAAATACCGCTCACCAATCGAAAAAAATGTCATTAGAAAGCTTGAAAGGCTTCCGTGACTACTTCCACTTGCCATTAACTGATGAACAGGTTGAAAACTTAGACTACATCACTTTCCCAGAAGGTTCAGAAGAGTACAATTACTTGCATGGTCGTCGTCAAGAATTGCAAGGCTACTTACCTGCTCGTCGTCCTAAATTTGATGTGGAATACAAAGTGCCCGCATTAGAAGAGTTCCAAGCGTTGTTAGATGCTCAACCACGTGGTATTTCAACCACAATGGCATTCTCTCGTGTATTAAATATCTTATTAAAAGACAAAAATATCGGTAAAACGATCGTTCCAATCATTGCAGACGAAGCTCGTACTTTCGGTATGGAAGGTTTATTCCGTCAAATCGGTATTTACAACCCACATGGTCAAAACTATGTGCCTTCAGATCGTGATTTAGTGGCTTACTACCGTGAAGCAACAGATGGTCAAGTATTACAAGAGGGTATCAACGAATTAGGTGCAACAGCATCTTGGGTTGCTGCAGCAACTTCATACTCAGTGAACAACCAACCGATGATTCCATTCTTCATCTACTACTCAATGTTCGGCTTCCAACGTGTAGGCGATATGATGTGGTTAGCGGGTGACCAATTAGCTCGTGGTTTCATGATCGGTGGTACATCAGGTCGTACAACCTTAAACGGTGAAGGTTTACAACACGAAGATGGTCACAGCCATATCCAAGCTGGCGTTATTCCTAACTGTATCACTTATGATCCAGCATTTGCTTTTGAGGTTGCCGTTATCGTTCAAGATGGTATTCGTCGTATGTATGGCGAGAACCAAGAGGACGTGTTCTACTACATCACAACCTTAAACGAAATTTACGATCAACCAGCAATGCCAGCGGGTGCAGAAGAAGGTATCCGTAAAGGTTTATATAAATTTGAAACAGTGGAAGGTAAAGGTAAAGGCCACGTTCAATTATTAGGTTCTGGCTCAATTTTACGTCACGTTCGTTTAGCGGCTCAAATTCTTGCAAATGACTATGGTGTAACGGCAGATGTGTTCTCAGCACCTTCATTTAACGAATTAGGTCGTGACGGTGCAGATGCTGCACGTTGGAATTTATTACACCCAACCGAGACTCCACGTGTACCATACGTTGCACAAGTGTTGGCAGATTTACCAACCGTTGCATCAACTGACTACATGAAACTTTATGCAGAGCAAATTCGTGCTTATGTACCAAGCAAACACTACCACGTGTTAGGTACTGATGGTTTCGGTCGTTCAGATAGCCGTGCAAACTTACGTGAACATTTCGAAGTTGATGAGCGTTATGTTGTTGTTGCTGCATTAACTCAATTAGCGAAAGAAGGCACAGTTGAGTTAAAAGTGGTTGCAGATGCAATTAAGAAGTTCGGCTTAGATGTAGAGCGTATCAACCCATTATACGCATAATGAATGATAATTCTCCCCTCGCTTGCGGGGGGAGTACCGCCGAAGGCGGGGAGGGGGCTTACAAGCGGTAAGATTTCTCTAGAATTTTGCAAATTTGCCCCCTACCCCCTTGCGATGCAAGGGTACTTCCCCCGCAAGCGGGGGCAGAATTAAATGAGGAAAAACAAAATGTCAAAACAAATTCAAGTGCCAGATATTGGTGGCGATGAAGTTACCGTTACGGAAGTAATGGTAAAAGTCGGCGATACAGTTGCTGTGGATCAATCAATCATCAACGTAGAAGGTGATAAAGCTTCGATGGAAGTGCCTTCCCCAGAAGCTGGCGTTGTTAAAGAAGTATTAGTAAAAGTCGGTGATACCGTTTCAACAGGTACACCGATGTTAGTATTAGAAAGTGCAGAGGCAGCACCTACACCAAAAGCTGAAGCGAAAGCAGAAGCTGCACCTGCGCCACAAGCAGCTACGGCAAGTGCAGTGGTTGATGTGAATGTGCCAGATATCGGTGGCGATGAAGTAAATGTAACCGAAATTATGGTTAAAGTGGGTGATGTGGTCACTGTTGATCAATCCATCATCAACGTTGAAGGCGACAAAGCATCAATGGAAGTCCCAGCACCTGTTGCAGGAATAGTAAAAGAAATTTTAATTAATGTTGGCGACACTGTTTCAACCGGCAAATTAATTATGCGATTTGAAGTGGCGGGTGTTGCACCAGCAGCATCAGCTCCTGCTCAAGAAGCGGCACCAGCCCCACAAGCAACGGCTTCTGCAATCAAAGAAGTAAACGTGCCTGATATCGGTGGTGACGAAGTAAACGTCACTGAAATCATGGTAAATGTGGGTGATAAAGTTAGCGTTGATCAATCCATCATCAACGTCGAAGGCGACAAAGCATCAATGGAAGTCCCAGCACCAATCGCAGGTACAGTAAAAGAGATCTTAATCAAAGTTGGCGATAAAGTTTCTACGGGTTCATTAATCATGAAATTTGAAGTAGAAGGTGCAGCACCAGCCGCTGCTCCAGCGCCACAACAAGCAGCTGTAGCACAGCCAGCTCCTCAAGCAGCACCAGCACAATCAGGTAATGTGGCAGGTTTAAGTCAAGAACAAGTAGTTGCAAGTGTAGGTTATGCTCATGCAACCCCAGTAATTCGTCGTTTAGCGCGTGAATTTGGTGTAAGTTTAGATAATGTTAAGGGTACTGGTCGTAAAGGTCGTATCGTTAAAGAAGATATCGAAGCCTATGTGAAAACTGCGGTGAAAGTGTTTGAAGAAGTGAAAGCAGGTAAAGCACCTTCTGCAGGCACAGGTGTAGCAAATGGAGCAGGCTTAAGCTTATTACCATGGCCGAAAGTAGACTTCAGCAAATTCGGTGAAATTGAAGAAGTTGAATTAAGCCGTATCAATAAGATCTCTGGTGCGAACTTACACCGTAACTGGGTAATGATTCCACACGTTACACACTTCGATCGTACGGACATCACTGAATTAGAAGCTTTCCGTAAGAAACAAAACGAAGTTGTGGCGAAACAGAAACTTGATGTGAAGATCACACCAGTGGTGTTCATTATGAAAGCAGTGGCAAAAGCATTAGAAGCCTTCCCACGTTTCAACAGCTCAATTTCTGAAGATGGTCAAAAACTTACCCTTAAGAAATACATCAATATCGGTGTGGCAGTAGATACACCAAATGGCTTAGTGGTTCCTGTGTTCAAAAATGTGAACAAGAAAGGTATTATCGAGCTTTCTCGTGAATTGATGGAAGTGTCGAAAAAAGCACGTGATGGCAAACTCTCAGCATCAGATATGCAAGGCGGTTGCTTCACTATTTCTAGCTTAGGTGGTATCGGTACAACTCACTTTACGCCAATCGTAAATGCGCCAGAAGTAGCGATCTTAGGTGTATCAAAATCTGAAATGATGCCTGTTTGGAACGGCAAAGAGTTCCAACCACGCTTGATGTTGCCACTCTCATTATCCTTCGACCACCGCGTGATTGATGGTGCTGATGGTGCGAGATTCTTAAGCTACATCAACGGCGTATTAGCAGATATTCGTCAGTTAGTAATGTAATAGGTGCAAGCGGTCAAAACAGTATAAGATTTTTGCAAAAAATCCTAAAAATCTGACCGCTTGTTTTCAATTCTGTGATCTTGCTCTCGTTAATAAAATGTTAAATAGATTAAAATAAACCGACGAAGCAATCTATTCCAGAGGTAAAAATGAGCAAAGAAATCAAAACCCAAGTCGTGGTACTTGGTGCAGGTCCTGCGGGCTATTCAGCAGCATTCCGTTGTGCTGATTTGGGCTTAGAAACAGTATTAGTTGAGCGTTACTCAACCCTTGGTGGTGTGTGTTTGAACGTGGGTTGTATCCCATCTAAAGCATTACTTCACGTTGCAAAAGTGATTGAAGAAGCGAAACACGCAGAGCATAACGGTATTACCTTCGGCGAACCAACCATTGATTTAGATAAAGTGCGTGCAGGTAAAGAAGCCGTGGTATCTAAATTAACTGGCGGTTTGGCAGGTATGGCGAAAATGCGTAAAGTAACGGTGGTTGAAGGTCAAGCAACCTTTGCTGACTCACACACTTTAGTCGCTCGTGACCGTGATGGTAACCCAACCACAATTAAATTTGATAATGCGATTATTGCGGCAGGCTCACGTCCAATTCAATTACCATTTATTCCACACGATGACCCACGTGTTTGGGACTCAACAGATGCACTTAAATTAAAAGAAGTGCCGAAAAAATTACTCATCATGGGTGGCGGTATCATCGGTTTAGAAATGGGTACGGTGTACAATGCTTTAGGTTCTGAAGTGGAAGTGGTTGAAATGTTTGACCAAGTGATCCCTGCAGCCGATAAAGATATTGTTGCGATCTACACCAAACAAGTTGAGAAAAAATTCAAGTTAATGCTTGAAACGAAAGTGACTGCAGTTGAAGCGAAAGATGATGGTATCTACGTTTCAATGGAAGGCAAAGCGTGCAACGATACTAAACGTTACGATGCGGTATTAGTGGCAATCGGTCGTGTACCAAATGGTAAATTGTTAGATGCAGGTAAAGCAGGCGTTGAAGTTGATGAACGTGGTTTCATCCATGTAGATAAACAAATGCGCACTAATGTTCCACATATCTTTGCTATCGGCGATATCGTTGGTCAGCCAATGTTAGCGCACAAAGGTGTTCACGAAGGTCACGTTGCGGCAGAAGTGATTGCGGGAATGAAACATTACTTTGATCCGAAAGTAATTCCATCAATCGCTTATACTGAGCCAGAAGTTGCTTGGGTAGGTAAAACTGAGAAAGAGTGTCGTCAAGAAGGCTTAAACTTTGAAGTAGCTAAATTCCCTTGGGCTGCATCAGGTCGTGCAATCGCTTCTGAATGTTCAGAAGGTATGACTAAATTAATCTTCGATAAAGATACTCATCGTGTACTTGGTGGTGCGATCGTAGGTTCAAACGGTGGTGAATTATTAGGTGAAATCGGTTTAGCCATCGAAATGGGTTGTGATGCAGAAGATATCGCATTAACTATCCATGCTCACCCGACATTACATGAATCTGTTGGTCTAGCAGCAGAAGTATTTGAAGGTTCGGTAACAGACTTACCAAATCCAAAAGCGAAGAAAAAATAATTCTTCGCTACGCGAATAGCAAAAACCTTCCTTGAAAGAGGAAGGTTTTATTTTTTATAAGAACAAGCGGTCAGATTCTTCGCATTTTTTGCACATCGTATTTGCAAAATGGTGATAGGAACTGACCGCTTGTCTGTCGCTAAATTAATGTAATGTTTTGATAAATCGTTCGTAAGCTTGTAAAAAAGCCTCAAAATCTTCCAGACCGCAAAAAGCGATACTTTCTTCATTATAGAAATGGAACCCTTCTTCCATTTGCTCGAAGTCATCTGTATCCATATCTAGATTATTGGCTTTTGCCATCACCTCTTCCGCATTGAGATAGAGCGAGTATTCTCGCCCTTCAAAAATCGCCTCGTAGTTGCTAGAACGTTTGCATTTTGCAATTTCAGTGAAAAGGTCTTTTAACATTTTCGGTTCTGGCGCAACTTCCGTATTCAACCAGCGGGCAAAAGCTTCGTGGTCCATTGAGCATTTTGCCATGACACCATGCATGGTGTGAGTAAATTGGTATTCCATAAGTTCTCCTTTTATCGACAAGCAGTCAAATTCTCGAACCGTTTTGCAAATGTGATTTGCAAAAAATGAGACTAAAGTAACCGCTTGTTGGGTTAGCCTTTTGCCAAAATCGCTTTTAAGAAGCGGGCGGTATGGGAGTGTTTGTTTTGAGCGACTTCTTCGGGGGTACCAGTGGCGATGATTTGCCCGCCACCTGAACCACCTTCTGGGCCGAGATCGACGATCCAGTCCGCAGTTTTAATCACATCTAGATTGTGTTCGATCACCACAATGGTATTGCCTTGATCACGCAAACGGTGAAGCACATTGAGCAACTGTTTGATGTCGGCAAAATGCAAGCCTGTCGTTGGTTCATCCAAAATATACAGGGTTTTACCTGTGTCTCGTTTGGATAATTCTGTTGCCAGTTTTACCCGTTGGGCTTCGCCGCCTGAAAGTGTGGTTGATGATTGCCCCAAACGAATATAGGATAAACCAACATCCATCAAGGTTTGCAATTTGCGAGCGATCATTGGCACCGCATCGAAAAATTCTCGGGCTTCTTCCACCGTCATTTCAAGTACTTGGTGAATGGTTTTGCCTTTGTAGCGAATTTCCAAGGTTTCACGATTGTAGCGTTTGCCTTTACAGTGATCACAAGGCACATACACATCAGGTAAAAAGTGCATTTCGACTTTGATTACGCCATCGCCTTGACACGCTTCGCAACGTCCACCTCGAACATTAAAGCTAAAACGTCCCACATTATAACCTCTTGCCCGAGCTTCTTGCGTACCTGCAAACAATTCGCGAATTGGGGTGAATAACCCAGTATAAGTTGCTGGATTGGAGCGTGGCGTGCGTCCAATTGGGCTTTGGTTGATGTCGATCACTTTGTCAAAATGGGCTAAGCCGTCAATGCTTTTATACGGAGCCACATCGCTGTTTTCTGCACGATTTAACGCATTTTGAGCCAGCGGGAATAGCGTGTCGTTGATTAAAGTCGATTTGCCCGAGCCTGAAACACCCGTAATACAAGTAAATAAGCCAACAGGAATTTCTAGATCGACATTTTTTAAATTGTTACCGCTTGCACCGAAAAGCTTGAGAGACTTGGCTGGATCACGTGCGGTGCGGTTTTGAGGGATCTCAATTTTTTCCCGCCCCGATAAGAATTTGCCCGTAATCGAATGTTCGCTCTGCATAATTTGCTTGGCAGTGCCTTGGGCAATCACATTGCCACCATGTACGCCTGCCCCTGGGCCAATATCGACAATATGATCAGCGGCTAAAATAGCATCTTCATCGTGTTCGACTACAATGACTGTATTGCCGAGATTGCGTAAATGAATGAGTGTGTTGAGCAATCGTTCGTTATCCCGCTGATGTAAGCCAATCGAAGGTTCGTCCAACACATACATGACCCCAACTAAGCCTGCACCAATTTGGCTGGCGAGACGAATACGTTGTGCTTCACCGCCTGACAAGGTTTCGGCGGAGCGAGAAAGGGAGAGATAATTTAAGCCGACATTGACTAAAAACTGCAAGCGTTCACGAATTTCCTTCAAGATTTTTTCTGCGATTTTCGCTCTCTGCCCTTCAAGTTGTAAGGTGTCAAAGAACTGCAATGCTTCGCCGATGCTTTTTTCTGACACCTCGGGCAAATTGGTTTTGTCGATAAATACATAACGAGCTTCTTTGCGTAAACGTGATCCATTGCAATCGGTACAAGCACGATTGTTGATATATTTCGCCAGTTCTTCCCGCACCGAGTTGGACTCGGTTTCTTTATAGCGGCGAGCCATATTGTTTAACACGCCTTCAAACGTGTGCGTACGTTTGACGCTATCCCCCCGATCATTCACATAAACAAATTCGATTTCCTCTTTTGAACCGTTTAGCACGATGTTTTGGATCTTTTTCGGTAGATCTTTAAACGGCGTTTCAATGTCAAAATCGTAGTGTTTCGCGACCGATTTTAACAAACCAAAATAATAAAAACTACGTTTGTCCCAGCCTTTAATTGCCCCGTTGGCAAGCGAAATATCAGGATTTTGCACCACTTTGCGTTCATCGAAATACTGCTGAACACCCAAACCATCACAGGTTGGGCAAGCCCCTGCAGGATTATTAAACGAGAACAAACGGGGTTCTAGTTCGGTTAAAGAATAACCACATTGAGAACAGGCAAAACTCGATGAAAAGACCAATTCTTCTGCGGTAGGATCGTCCATATCAGCAATAATTGCCGTGGAGCCAGAGAGTTCCAACGCCGTTTCAAAGGATTCTGCCAAACGAGTCGCAATATCTGAGCGCACTTTAAAACGGTCGATGACGACTTCAATTGTATGTTTTTTCTGCAGTTCTAATTTTGGTGGATCGGATAAATCACAAATTTCGCCGTTAATGCGTGCCCGAATGTAGCCGTTAGCGGTCAAATTTTCGAGCAGTTTTACGTGTTCGCCTTTGCGATCTTTCACCACGGGAGCGAGTAACATCAAACGCTTACCTTCGGGTTCTTCCAATACTCGATCGACCATTTGTGAAATAGTTTGAGCGGCTAGTGCCGTGTCGTGATCAGGGCAGCGTGGCTCACCAACCCGAGCGAACAATAACCGCAAATAATCATGAATTTCTGTGACCGTACCGACCGTAGAACGTGGATTGTGAGAGGTAGATTTTTGCTCAATAGAAATGGCTGGCGAAAGCCCTTCAATATGATCAACATCAGGCTTTTCCATTAATGATAAAAACTGGCGAGCGTACGCTGAAAGTGATTCTACATAACGCCGTTGCCCTTCGGCATATAATGTATCAAATGCCAAAGATGACTTGCCTGAACCCGACAAGCCTGTAATCACAATAAATTTATCGCGTGGTAAGGTTAAATTGATATTTTTAAGATTATGGGTTCTCGCCCCACGAATATCGATGTGTTGCATAAATGCCTTTTAGTAAATAAATCTTTTTAAAATTCTCGATCATTATCGCATAATTTGAAATAACTGTACAAAATATCAGTTTTAAATGGTGATTTTTTTTTTCAAATCAGGCAGAATAGCCAGAATTTTTTAAACCTATTTTTTGATGAGAGGATTTTATGGCTGGTGTAAATAAAGTAATTATTGTTGGACGTTTAGGTAATGATCCTGAAATGCGTACCATGCCAAATGGTGATGCTGTCGCGAATATCAGTGTCGCAACCAGCGAGGTGTGGAACGATAAACAAACGGGAGAACGTCGTGAAGTGACAGAATGGCATCGTATCGTATTATTCCGCCGTAATGCCGAAGTGGCTGGGCAATATTTGCGTAAAGGTTCACAAGTTTATGTTGAAGGCAAACTTAAAACTCGCAAATGGCAAGATCAAAATGGGCAAGATCGCTATACCACTGAAATTCAGGCAGATTCATTAACCATGCTTGGCGGACGTAACGATAGCGAAGGCGGATTTAGTGGAAATCAAGGTGGTTGGAACCAAACTCCACAACAACAAAGCTATAGCCAAGGTGGCTACGATAACAATTATTCCCAAACAGGCGGTTATAACAATGCTTCAGCGGCTCCGAAAGCCGCAGCAAAACCAGCTCCACAAGCTGAACCACCGATGAACGATTTTGATGACGATATTCCGTTCTGAATTCCATATACAGAAATTATGTAAAAATACATCGTAGAAACCAGAGAGAAGCCTTATAAAATAAGACTTCTCTTTTTTTACATTAATTTTGACACAACATCTTTAATTTGATAGTATTTATATATGATATTTTTGTAAATTAAATGAATATGCATAGATTAGAAACAGTCCTTTTTTCAAATGGAGAACGTTTTCCTATATTGGTTAATGTTAAAACTGGTATTCCTGATTTTTATTCAACCTTATGGGTAACTGTAGAACTACGTAATCAATCCGCAGTAAACACAATTAGAAATAAGCTGGGAACTATACAGTGGATAATGAATTGGGAAAAACAGAATAATCTTGTTATTAGTGATCTAATTCATAACAAAGTACTCTTAACAGAAAACCAATTAGAATCTCTTATCCAACATATGAGAATAAATGTAAAAAAGCGAAAGAATGTAATCAATACAAAAAAAAGTGTGTTAATGAAAGGTAGGACTCAATTTATTGATATTTATTCTGCCGTATCTCTTAGTCATCAATATAATAGACTAACAACGCTTTCAGAATACATATTATTTCTATCTAAAGTAATTAATGTATCTAATGAATATATTGAAAAATTGACGAAACTAATTACGTTAATTAAAGAGTCAAGACCTAAAAATCATAAAACATTATCTATCAAACCAGAAAGTGAGCTACCTGATGGATTGTTAGATGAGTTTATGTCTATTGCGAACTTTTCTAATCCTAATAATCCATTTCAAGATATTGGAATTAGAAAAAGAAACCATTTGATGTTTATCTTATTAAAGGAATTAGGGATTAGAAGAGGAGAGCTATTATCAATTCAAATCCCATTTATTGATATAGGGACAGCTAAATCCTCAATTACAATTAGACGAACGCATGATGATAAATTTGACACAAGGAAGAAGCAAGCTGTAAGTAAAACGAAAGAAAGGCGACTTCCTATTTCACAAAATATAGCTCAACTTATCAATGACTATATTATGAACTATCGCTCTAAGATTCCTAACGCTAATAAACATCCATATTTATTTGTAACCCATCGAAAAGGAAAAACACAAGGAAACCCAATTAGTACCAGTTCTTTTGATAACGTTATTGTACCAACAATGAAAAAGATAGATCCTAAATTTTCTATTATTCATCCGCATATTTTTCGTCATGAATGGAACTTAGATTTTTCACGAAAGGTGGATAAAAATAATCAAAATATAAATCATGATTTTTCTCATAAAGATTTTATTTCTTCCGAAAAAGAAGCAAAGATGAGACAACATCTTATGGGACATACATCCGAGAAATCAGGAAATATTTATAATCAACGTTATATAAGAGAAAAAGCTAACAAGATATTATTAGATCTTCAGATTGAGTTTCAAAAAAAGGTTGATAATTATGAATCAGAATAAACGTCTTAGACAGTCAAGAGATGGGTATGCATTTGATGAAAATGAAAACTTTTGGCGTATAAGTAAAGACAAAACCATTAACTTTTCTCAACATATATTAAATATAAATAAAAAAACATTAGACGGTTTTAGAAAAACATTAGCAATATATGCCGAAAAATACTCAAGTTATCACGTATCTCACATGTATCAACAGTTTCAACGATTAGTAATTTCAACTAATTTAGAAGTCATTAATGTGCCAATAATCTTGGATTGGAAAAATAAACTAGGAAAAGAACATGAATGGTATTTAGGAGCATTAAAGGGTTTTTTATTGTCATGGCATGAGTATGGCTATTATGGAGTTGATAAATCTGTTGTGTCATTGCTAGAAAGCTTTACGTTGAGTGGAAATGATAAAGGTAAATCGGTATTAATGAGATGCCCTTATACAGGAGCATTTACCGAAAATGAAATTTTGGCTTTAATGGCTGAACTTGCTAGACTTTGGAGAGAAGATCTTATTTCATTTGAAACATATGCATATATTCACTTACTTCAATCTACAGCTAGAAGACCCATTCAAATACGCCATTTAAAATTTGAAGATTTAAGAAAGGAAATCTCTCAAGGAACATGGAATTATTTTCTAAATATCCCTAGTGCCAAAAAAAGAGGAGGATTATTCAGAGAAACATTTAAAAAACTTGCTATCACAGAGGACTTATATTTAATTCTCCTAAACTTTATAGAATATCAATATAAGAAATTGCTTAGTTTGGTTGATGAAACCTTTATTTCTAGTTATAAAATGAAATTACCAATGTTTATTGATTGGAATTGTTTAAAGAAGAATATCAAAAATAGGAATTTTGATCTTTCATTATTAAACAAAGATATTTTTCATTATTCTGCTTCTTCGTTGGAGCTATACGCATTACGAAAATTCTGTATTCACCAAAAAGCAATTTCAGAACGAACAGGTGAAATTATTCATGTAACAGCAAGACGTTTTCGCCATACTAGAGGAACAAATCTAGGAAGAAAAGGGGTTGGGGCAACGATTATAGCAGAGCTCCTAGATCATACAGATACACAAAACGTTAAAGTTTATACTGAAAATACAGCTGATACAGTGCAATACATTGATCGTGTTATGGGTGCTGAAATGGGAAAACTAGCTCAAGCATTTACAGGTAGAATTATTTCTAACTTAAATGAAAGCGAGAGGGGGCACGATCCAACATCTTTCATAACCAATAACGGAATAGATACAATAGGTGCTTGTGGTACAAATGATTTTTGTATAACTGGCTATGAAACTTGTTATTTATGTCCTAAGTTTAGACCGCTCGTTGATGGTCCTCATCAACAAATCTTAAATAAGTTGTATGAGGAAAAGGAAGAACGTTTAAAACAAACCAAAAGCATAGATTATGCATCATCCAAAGATCGTATTATTTTAGCTGTTGAGTATGTTGTTCAAGCTTGCAATGATATGAAAAGAACTATTGGGAGCCACTAATTATGAATAATCTAATTTTTACTCCACAAGATAATAATCCTAAATCTAATTTAGAGCAATTTATTAATTTCAGTAAAAATCATCTTACTACCTTTGGAAATGATTGCTGGGAAAACAACCAATGGAAAACAACATTCAGCATTTATCCAGTTCAGGTTCGTTTTTCCACAGAAAGAATTAAATCTACAGCTTATAAATATGAGCCATTAGCTGCACCATTCATTGAATTTGCCAAAGCCTATATTCGTTATACTTATTCTCTAAATCCCATTCGTAATTTAGCCAGACATATTGAATCTTTACGTATAGTTGAAATGGCTCTCTATAATATTAAAGGAAAGGCTGACATACTTCAGCTTGATTATTTAGCTATTCATGAAGTAGAAAATATCGTATCAAAAAAGTATAAAAAAGGTACGGAATCAGTCAATAAATTAGGCTATCAAATTCAAAAATTATTTGATTTTTGTAGAGAAAATCAAATTACACCTCAACTACCTTTATGGGAAAATCCTTATAAACGCCCTAGAGATTTGACTATATTACTTGATGAAAAAGGAAAAGAATACCGTTCAAGTAAAATGCCAACTGATGAAGAAATGATGCTGGTTGCTAAACTCTTTCATGATGCCCCCAATTTAGACAAAGAAACTGAATATTACACAGCTGTTATGGCTCTACTTATGGTTGCTCCATCTCGTTGTTCTGAGTTAATGTCGTTATCTGTTAATTGCTTAGAATGGGAGAATGATAGCTTAGGAAATAAGCAATTAGGTATTCGATGGATACCTGCAAAAAATGGTAAAGTGGGATTAAAATGGGTTCCTAGCTGTATGCAAGATATTGTTGTTGAAGCCGTTAAACGTTTAACAAGTATAGGCTCCTTAGCAAGAGGGGTTGCTAAATTTTCGGAAGAAAATCCTAATATATTGATGTTATCGAATAAAGAGGCTGCTCCATCCCATTTTTTATATCAAAAACCTTTGACTAATAGTGAAATTGCTGAAGTATTAGATATTGATCCCCAAAATATCTGTAATACCAAATGGTGTAAAAATTTAATAAGTGAAAACGATGGAAGTATAACTTATGAGGTGTTAGGAAAATTTTTATATAAAAAATATACATCAAAATTTCATAATTGGCCTTATGTTGATAAACATAAAAATGTTAAGGTTTCTGAAGCTTTATTATTATTTAGAGAAAATGAATTTCATGATGACTTTTCCCCTAAAAGTTTTTCTTTTGTGTTACCAACGGTGAATCAAATTAATGATAGGTTTTGCTATTCTGAAACTCGTCCTAAAACATCATTATGGGAAAAACATTGTATAGGCACATCCAAAGGAGAATTCATAAGATTACCATCACACAATGCAAGACATTGGTTAAGTACAAAAGCTGAACGAGGAGGAATGGATGAGTTAACTTTAGCTAATTGGGCAGGACGAGCAAGAGTTGCAGATAACAAGGCTTATGATCACAGAACAGAAGAAGAAAAAAGTGAATCAGTTAGGAATTTACTCATTCCCGAAGATATTTCTATCTTAGATAAAATTCATTTGAATCTTCCTATTACCTATGAAGACTTAGGGAAAGATAGAATTGGAATCGCAACGGTAACAGAAATAGGGATCTGTGAACATGATTATGCAATGTCTCCATGTTCTCGTCATGGAGATTGCGAAACATGTAAAGAGCTTGTTTGTATTAAAGGTTTAGAGCACTCCTTAGAAATCTTAAAGGTGCGTGAAGCCCAGATAACCGAACAATTTAATAAAGCTAAAGAACACCATAAAATAGGTGTTTTTGGTGCAGATCGCTGGATAAGTAATTTAGGATGGAGACTAACTCACATAAAAACTAAAATTAAATTCTTAGAAAATGAGAGCATCCCAAATGGTTCCTTATTAAGGATGCCTGATGAGTATGATCCTTCCCCTATTAAATTAGCTTTGTTGGAAAGAGGAATGGATCTAGATATACAGAAGAAAGAAACAGCTAAGTTAGACGATGATTTATATAGACTAATGGAGTTATAGTATGCCTAAAATTCTTATTACAGAAGAAAATTTAGAAGATATAATCATGTTGATTAATACTTGGGAGGGTAAATTAACATGGGATTTACTCTGTCATAAAGTGGCAGAACTACTGAATGTTAAAAGTATTGAGAGACAGTCTCTTGCAAATTATTCAGATATTCAAACAGCCTTTACTAGACGAAAACAAAAAATAAAAGAAAGAGCAAAAGCTAATCCTATACCAAATGTAACTGTGGATTATCTGCAAAAGCAAGTTAAGAATTTAAAAGCTCAAGTACAACGTTTGGAAGAAATTAATGAGCGATATAAACAGCAATTTATTGTATGGCAATATAATGCATATATGCATGGTATGACCCAAGTTACTTTAAATAAGCCTCTTATTGCTGTTAACCGTCAACGTAGGTAATTTATAGGATGTAAGGTAAATTATTTTTACTATAGTAGTCTCTACAAAAGATTGTCTGAAAATCAATTTTCAGACAATCTCTTCACACCTATTAAACTTCTTGATGGGTAGAGTAGAAAACAATTTTCGTCAACATCTACTTCTTCTGGCCGGAGAGATACAGCAGTTTAATGGCGCGTCAAACACTATTGTACTGAACTACGCCACGTCGTTGCCTAGGTGCACGCCCATATCAACCCCTTCTTTCACAATATCTGCCAACGATCGTCCACCACGATTTCCAAGCGGGTTTTCGGGTATTGGTTCAAAATCGGCTTTAATTTTGGATACAACACGGCTTCCGCTGCCATCGCCGGGGCGTTGATGCGAATCAATCCCGATGGCGTATTCAAAAAATCATTTAATGCATCGACTTCTTGGTTTATGGCTTGATAAAGCGGCAAAAGCTGTTCAAAAAGCTGTTGTCCCGCTTCGGTTAGCGATACATTGCGTGTTGTACGGTTGAATAGTAGTAGGTTTAGCCGTGTCTCTAAATTTTTCATGCTATGGCTTAAGAATAGCGAAAAATGGGAAGTGGGTTTTTGGATTTGGAAAGGTGGCTTCGGACAATTAAAAAACATTTTAATCATACTTGAAATATTGAAATTTCTTGTTATAATTACGCCTATGAATACGATACAAGCAAGCAAACTCTTTGAGAGCCTGTCTTCTCCGATAAGACTGGCGATTTTTCAACAACTTACCGCCGCAGGCAGTACTGGCATGATTGCTGGCGACTTGGCAAAACAGCTTAACCTTGCCCCGAATAATGTGTCTTTTCATCTAAAAAGCCTGTTGCATTCGGGGCTTGTGCGTGTGGTGCAGGAAGGACGGCACATGCGTTATTTTGCCGAGCTGGATTTGATGATGGCATTGACCCATTTTCTGACCCAAAACTGCTGTTCTCAAACAGGCGAATCTTGCCAGTGATTTTCAGGCAGCCTGAAAAATTATTGCCAAATATTTCTATATTTCTTGAAAGATTGTAGTAACTATGAACATTACCATTTATCACAACCCAAACTGCGGTACTTCACGCAATGTGCTGGCACTCATCCGCCACGCTGGTATTGAGCCACAAGTGATTGAATATTTGAAAAATCCGCCAAGTGAAACGACTTTGCGTAATTTAATCAAACGCATGGGCATCACGCCCCGCCAGTTACTTAGGACGAATGTAGTGCCGTATGAAACGCTTGGTTTGCAAAACGAAAAGTTAAGCGATGACGAACTCATTTCCGCCATGCTTCGTGAACCGATTTTAATCAATCGTCCGATTGTGGTGAGCGAAAAAGGCGTGAAATTATGCCGTCCGTCCGAAACAGTTTTGGCATTTTTACCGCCTTTTGCGATCCCGTTTGTCAAAGAAGACGGCGAAATTATTAATCATAAGGAGTAAATCATGGGGTTGTTTGAACGTTTTTTAAGCCTTTGGGTGGCGTTGGCGATTGTGCTGGGCGTGGTTTTGGGTGTTTGGTTGCCCAATGTATTTCAATGGGTTGCATCTTTGGAAGTGGCTCATGTGAATTTGCCTGTGGCGATACTGATTTGGCTGATGATTTATCCGATGATGATTCAGATTGATTGGTCGGCAATCAAAGACGTGGGCAAAAAACCAAAGGGCTTATTTTTAACCTTATTTATCAACTGGTTGGTCAAGCCGTTTACGATGGCGGTGTTCGGCTGGTTGTTTTTTCGGGTGTTTTTTGCAGGTTGGGTGGACGCACAGTCGGCACAAGAATACATTGCCGGCATGATTTTGCTGGGTGTGGCACCGTGTACGGCAATGGTGTTTGTGTGGTCGCAACTGGTCAAAGGCGACCCCAATTACACTTTGGTGCAGGTTTCGGTCAATGATTTGATTATGATTGTGGCGTATGCTCCGATTGCAGGCGTATTGCTCGGCGTAAGCGACATAGAAATTCCGTGGAATACCTTGATTTTAAGCACGGTTTTGTATGTGCTGTTGCCCTTGCTGGCAGGCTGGCTTACCCGCTCTTATTTACAAAAATCGGGTAAATCGGTGGCACAATTTTCAGGCAGCCTAAAACCCTTTTCCGTGATGGGCTTGATTTTGACGGTGGTGTTGCTATTCGCCTTTCAAGCCCAAACCATTATTGCCAACCCTTTGATTATTCTGCTGATTGCTATTCCCCTGCTGGCACAGACTTACGGCATTTTTGCCTTGGCTCACGTTTTGGCAAAATGGCTCAAATTACCACACGAAATTTCCGCCCCTGCGTGCTTGATTGGCACGAGTAATTTTTTTGAATTGGCGGTGGCGGTGGCAATTTCTTTGTTCGGTTTGCATTCTGGGGCGGCATTGGCAACGGTGGTCGGTGTGCTGGTGGAAGTGCCTGTGATGCTCTCGCTGGTGTGGTGGATAAACCGAAAATCGCTGGGGAATAAAGGGGTGTAGGTTTTTCAGGCAGCCTGAAAGTTATTTTGCAAAATTTAAAAATAAAAACACCGCTTGAACATCAATCCAAACGGTGTTTTAAATTAACTGACTTTTAATTCCGCCCAAGCCCTTTTGATGATTTCTTGACTGGCTTGTAATGCCAAAAATGCCAAAACAAACGCCACAATTAAATCAGGATATTTTGATTGAAAAAAATAAACTGCCATACCCGCCAAAATTACCGCCACATTACCAATCGCATCGTTTCGGGAACACACCCACACACTGCGGACATTGCTGTCGCCATCACGAAATTTTAATAATATCAACAATGCCGACACATTGATCAATAACGCCAAAAATCCCACAATGCTCATTTCAGAATAACTGGGCATTTCCCCATAAAACACACGATAAATGGTTGTCATTAAAATAAATAAACCAAAACCGCCCATCGTTAGCCCCTTAACCATAGATGCTTTGGCTCGGTAACTTAACGCCATTGGCAAAACAATCAAACTTATCAAATAATTGGCACTGTCGCCCAAGAAATCCAAACTGTCCGACAACAGCGAAGTTGAACCTGATTTAACCCCCATCACAATTTCCACAAAAAACATTGATAAATTTAATATCAAGACAATCCACAAGGCTTTTTTGTACTTGGGCGATTGATGAATGGGCTGATTTGAACCACAACAATTTTGGCACGCCATTTTTTTTGCTCCTGTTTTAAGATGAAATTTGCTATACTATAAACTCCGTAGTCATTACAGGGTCAAGCCAAAATGTCAAAATTTTTTAAAATAAAACAAGCCAGTGAACAAACAGGCGTACATTTGGAAACCATTCGTTATTATGAAAAACAAGGCTTAATCGCCCCTACACATCAACAAAACGGCTATCGTGTGTTTGATGAAAATCAGTTAGAACAATTACGCTTTATTAAAACTTGCCGTAATATCGGTCTTTCTTTAAGTAACATCAAAACGCTGTTGCAATTACAACAAACGCCTAACAAACAATGCAATGAAATCAATGCACTTGCCGAGCAACATTTGGCATATTTGGACGAACAAATCACAGAACTACAACAAGTTAAAACTTTTCTAATGCAATTTGTGGGTTGTGAAAATAAAACGGTTGATAAGTGTCAGATTATTCAAGGTATTAAAGAAAAAGAATAGCGGAATATTTTTCAGGCAGCCTGAAACCTTTTTCCATTATGGGTTTGATTTTGACGGTGGTGTTGCTGTTTGCCTTTCAAACCCAAACCATTATTGCCAATCCCTTGATTATTTTGCTGATTGCCATTCCCTTGCTGGCACAGACTTACGGCATTTTTGCCTTGGCTCACGTTTTGGCAAAATAGCTCAAATTACCACACGAAATTTCCGCCCCTGCGTGCTTGATTGGCACGAGTAATTTTTTTGAATTGGCGGTGGCAATTTCTTTGTTCGGTTTGCACTCGGGGGCGGCATTGGCAACGGTGGTCGGTGTGCTGGTGGAAGTGCCTGTGATGCTCTCGCTAGTGTGGTGGCTTAATCGGCAGGTAAAATAACGATGTGCCGTCTGAAACTTATTTTTCAGACGGCATATTTACCTTAAAACAATCAAACCTTTACCAAAATCTTCCCAATCTGTGCATTGCTTTCCATATAACGGTGAGCTTCCGCCATTTCATCAAAAGCAAAAACTTTGTCAATTTCTAGTTTTAATTGACCGCTTGCTAAGCCGTCAAACACGAATTTTTTCGCTTGAGCGAGTTTTTCTGGTACGGTAGTGATTTCAAACAATTCTCGCACGGTTAAGTGTTTGCCTAAAATTGGGAACACAGGCACGGCGATATCATCGTGGCTTAATGCACCGTAGATGATGTATTTGCCGTCTTGTGTCATTGCGTTGATAATTTTTGCTGCTTCTTTGCCACCCACAGGGTCGAACACCAAATTCACGCCTTTGCCGTTTGTAATTTCTAGTAATTTAGCCGTAACGTCATCTTCTTTGGTGGCAATCACAAAATCCGCCCCTTTCTGTAAAAGCACATCGCCTTTGGCGTGCGAGACAGAGCAATCACGTTTGCCCCTTGCATTTTGGCGATTTGAATGGTGGCAATGCCTACCGAGCTGGTCGCTCCGCCCAATACAACAAAATCGCCTTTTTGCACTGTAATGGTACGTTGGCATATCTCTACTACAAGCAGTAGGATTTTGAGAAAAATTTTCAAATGATAGAATTTTTTCAGATTACTTGACCTTAACCCTAGGTCAAGCTTTAACATTGCGCCATTCCATCTCAATAAAAATAAGGACATCTTATGAAATTACATAAATTCACCCGCTCATTGTTGCTTTTAAGTTTAGGGATAACCGCTTGTGCTCAAGCACAAACACTTTCTATGGAAGTGTGGAAAAGCCCGACTTGTGGCTGTTGTAATGAATGGATCAGCTATATGCAGAAAAACGGTTTTGAGATTAAAGTCAACGAAACAGGCAATTATGATGCTCATAAGCGCTTTAACATTAAATATGAACATGCTTCTTGCCACACAGCCGTGATTGATGGCTATGTGATTGAAGGACATGTACCTGCTGAGGATATCAAACGTTTACTCGCAGAAAAACCCGATGCAGTTGGCTTGTCCGCACC
Source organism: Frederiksenia canicola (assembly GCF_011455495.1). Classification (NCBI taxonomy): domain Bacteria; kingdom Pseudomonadati; phylum Pseudomonadota; class Gammaproteobacteria; order Pasteurellales; family Pasteurellaceae; genus Frederiksenia; species Frederiksenia canicola. The sequence continues at coordinate 1,679,847 of NZ_CP015029.1, read as the reverse complement.
TGGCATGCCGATTGGTTCACCAGGTATGGACGGTGAAGCATACGGCGGACGCAAAGATCCTTATGATGTTGTTTTAATTAAGAAAAACGGTGAAAGTGAAGTGTTCAAATCCTATAACCAATAGGGGGGGAAAGAATGAAACGTCGAGATTTTTTACGTTATGGAATTGGAATTAGCTTAGCCAGTAGCTCGCTTTATAGCCTTGCGAATATGATGAACCACGCACAACATGGCAATATGGCGATGATGCATTCAGTACCTACTGGCCTAATGCCAACTGAGGCAATGCCTTCAGGTTTATCGCTTAATGGGATATTGCCAAAACTTGCTAATCAATCGACTCAAGCAGGGCTATTCACAGCCACTTTAAAAGCAGAGCCAATTAAAATTCGCCTCGCAGACAATAAAGAAACGGAATTTTGGGCTTATAACGGACAACTACCAGGGCCACAAATTGAAGTATTTGAAGGCGACACCGTAGAAATTGAATTTATCAATCACCTACCACAACCCTCAACAGTACATTGGCACGGCTTAGATGTACCAAATGAGGCGGATGGTAACCCGATGGATATGGTTGAACCGCAAGGGAAAAAAGTCTATCGCTTTACGCTACCTCAAGGCAGTGCTGGGACATATTGGTACCACCCTCATCCACATGACCATGTTTCCGAACAAGTCTATAAAGGCTTAGCAGGCACTTTCGTTGTTAAAGCGAAAAATGATCCGCTTGCACACCTTCCTGAACAACATTGGGTGATTTCCGATCTGCGTTTAAATGCCGATGGCACCATTCCAGCAAACACGATGTTAGATTGGATGAACGGTCGTGAGGGTGAATTTGTGTTAATCAACGGTCAATATCAGCCCCAGATTCAAGTGAAAACGAATGAACGAATCCGTCTTTGGAATGCCACTAGCGCTCGTTATTTTCGTTTAAACATTCCAGGGGTGAAATGGATTGTGGTGGGTACCGAAGGTGGTTTACTTGAAAAACCTCGCGCGCCTGTTGATGAACTGCTACTTACACCAGCCGAACGCGTTGAAGTGATTATGGTGGGTGAAACGCAAGGAACAGTCAATTTACAAAGCGGTTATTATGATCGCCGTAAGATGATGGTTCAAGAACAGCCTAAAGATCTCACTTTAGCCACAATTCAGGTGAAATCAGAACCTGTTCAGTTACCTGAAAGCTTAAGGTCCTTGCCTAACTGGGATGAGCCAAAGCAGGTTCGCCAAATTCGCTTTAGTGAAAAAATGATGAACCATACGAATATGCCAATGATGAATCACGGTACACATCACGCTACTACAACACCAACGGATAACCCTATTCCACCAATGATGAATGGTATGTTCTTAATCAACGGTCAAACCTTTGATATGAACCGTATTGATTTTGTTGCCAAATTGAATGAAGTGGAACAGTGGGAAATTTTCAATGAAAGCCATATGGATCATCCGTTCCATTTGCACGGCACTCAATTTGAAGTGATTCAACATACATTAAACGGCAAAACCTTCAAGCCAGAAGGCAGGGCGTTAAAAGATGTAGTCAATTTGCGCCCTTATGAAAAAGTGATTATTCGCTTTAAGCAAGGACACACTGGGTTGAAAATGTACCATTGCCATATTTTGGAACATGAAAATCTCGGTATGATGGGGATGTTTAAAGTGGAATAGTGGTATCTAACCATAAAAAACAGAGGGATTTTCGTGAAAATTTGTAAATCGCGAAAATCCCTCTGCTTATCACTGCCTATTCCAATGGTTTAACAATGCAACAAGTGAGAGCATCACAGGCACTTCAACCAATACACCAACCACAGTCGCTAACGCCGCGCCCGAATGCAAGCCAAACAAGGAAATCGCCACCGCCACCGCCAATTCAAAAAAATTACTGGTGGTGTCCTGAAAAGTGTGCTGGGTTAAATTTGTTTGGGATGATTGATTGCCTAAAATCCAATATTAAAAGATTTAACATGATAAAACATTGATTTGGAAAAACAGCAACTGCGCCTGACGGCTCTGCTTAATCTGTGCCGAATCCGACAGTTATTACCCTCAATCGCTTTAGTATGTTGCTTACCCACCCATTGGTCACCGGTATCAGAAAACGCATTTACAAAAGCATCCCAATTATCGCCGGCAATACGTTCATAGCTTACTTTGAGTTCTTTTAAACGCTGCTTTAAAGCCAAAGCGGTTTGCAAATCACGTTTGCCCCAAACAAATGCCACGATTTCACTTGTCTTGGCATGGTAAGCGATGTAGATACGGTATTTTGGTCTATCCGATTTGGTGGTACAAAATGCCAATGGCGCTTTATTCTTTGCTCGAGCAAGTAGACTTTAGTGGGAAAAATATTGTGCCGGTGGTTGGTCACGGTGGCAGTCGTTTGGGTGGAACGGATAAAGATATTCAGCAACTTCAACCACAAGCCAACGTGAAAAACGGTTTTGAGGCGTATTTGCATAAAACGGTAAGGGCTGAACAACAAGTGGAAAAAAGATTAGCTAAATTCTTAACCGAAAATGGTTATACAAAATAAAAATGTAGGGACACACAGCGTATGTCCCTACCATTTAAATTTCAATTTTATGAAGAAAAAATATCTCCTCCAACTCGCTCAAGATTTGGTTCTAACGGCAATATTGCTTTCTCTTTTTGGCTATCATCTTTATGAAGAAATCACGCACGAATGGCTCGGCTTGGTCTTTTTTGCTTTGATTATCTCACATCTTTCACTGAATACATGGTGGCTCAAAAAGACCTTTTCAGGCAGTTATAACAGCTATCGCATTTTGCAAAGTGCGGTCAATTTTGCAACTTTTTTGTTATTTTTAACCGCTTGTATCAGTGGCATTATGCTTTCTAAACATCTATTGGTGGAAATGCTATTCCACTCTACCACAGATTTAATGCGAAAAATTCATATGACCAGCACCCATTGGTTGCAAATTTTAGTGGGTGTACATTTGGGGTTACATTGGAAACCTATTGCTAATTTATTCGCAAATGGCTACCGTTTAGATCTTGAACATTGGCTTGCACGCAGGCTTATTCCAGATTGTTGGCTGATTATTGCCGCTTATGGTATTTTCGTTTTTGTGCAACGAGAGTTGTTACCCTATTTATTGCTACAAGTAGATTTTGCCTATTTCAATTATGATGAACCGCAAGCGGTCTTTTATTTTGACTTTCTTGCGATTTTAATTGCGCTGGCTTACAGCACAAGATTTTTGGTTTGGTTCTTTTTATTTAGGAAAAAAGATGTCAAAAGTTAAATCTATTTAGATATTCTGTATAAATAACCTAAATGGCGGATAGATAGAAACGATCTTATACTCGCCACAATTTTATTAATTAAGGATAGCCAAATATGAAGAAAATTAATGTTGCCATTGTGGGGAGTGGGTATTCTACCCGTATTTTCCATGTTCCCTTTTTTAAAAATGATCATCGGTTTACCACGCAAGAGACGGACGTATCGCTCTTATCGAGGTGAGGTCGGTAAAATTGCGCCAAACCAGTTGCAGCGAAACTTTAAAGCGACAACGCCAGCTCAGAAATGGCTGACGGATATTACTGAGTTTAGGGTAAAAGAGGAAAAGCTCTACTTCTCGCCGATTTTGGATTATTTTAACAATGAAATCATTGCTTACAATCTTAGTCGTCGCCCGAACTTTCAACAGGTACAACAAATGCTTGAACAAGCGGTAAGAAAGTGTCCGAAAAATGCAACGCCAATTTTACATTCAGACCAAGGCTGGCAGTACCAAATGCGAGGCTATCAAGCTTTTTTAAAAGCGAATGGTATTCGCCAAAGTATGTCAAGAAAAGGCAATTGCTTGGATAATGCAGCGATGGAAAGTTTCTTTGGACGGCTAAAAACAGAATGTTTTCACGGAAAATCCTTTGAAAGCATTGAGGCACTTGAGCAAGCGATACGAAGCTATGTGTGTTATTACAACGAGGAGCGAATTCAGCTCAAATTAAAAGGACTGAGTCCGATTCAATATCGGAAACAGTCCTTAAAATAACAGTCTAACTTTTTGGGGTCAGATCATATTTTTAAGGGCTCTTTTTACACGTTAATTTACTTTTTGATATTTATATATGTAAAAAGTCTATCAATTAGATAGCAATATTTTAACATTTCCCACTAAATATATTTATAAGAACGCAAGATATGCCTCTCTTTAGCTCAATAAGATTTAGGTGGGTACATCACTTAAATCGTTTACCTAGGCTACTTACCTGATTATTTGTAAAGAACCGATGAAAAATTAACCAGTCGTGGTTGATGACCATAAGAATTGTTTGATTAGACAAAGGCTATATAGTCGGAATTTGGGTAAATTTCCTAAAAGGCTCTTTATAAACTTCAGACAATATGCCTTATTTATAATGTTATAGAGCTAAATTTAAAACAAAAATATCCATTCGGTTTCTCAATTCTTCAGGTACTTGCTTTTGAATATTTTGGTATAATTCTTCCGCACTATTTATGTCATGATTTTTTCTATTGGCGACCTTTTCATTAGAACCGAACCATAATACTAAGTAAATACCTTGTCCATCAGCATCTGGATGAATGGTATATAAACGATCTAATTGGTGCTCACATGCTGAATAAAGTTGTGGATGCCATTGTCCCTTTACTTCTACAGGTAAAATTTTTCTTTTTCCATCAATTAACTTAGAAAAAACGATATCACAACGATTATTGTCTTTCATATAACCTTCGCGTATAGGAATTACTTGTCTATTTTCAAGACGTAATCTTAAACGTTCTGCAATCCGCTGAGTCGCAGTATTTTCATCAACTCGATTGATGATATTCATTTCTCCATGGTAAAAAATAGATTTCGTAGAAATATCATGCCCATTTAAGTCATTTTGATAGGCTTGAAGTTCTTCCAATATAACTGCACGTAAATTTTCAGCAGTGATTATTTCATCTTTATTTAATAAGCTTACAATTTGCTCGGCTGTAGGGACTTGGAAATTTTGAATTACTGATTTACGTAAACAATTAAATCGAATACTTTTTAGACTAGTATGAAATTTTTTATAGCGAATATCCTGCAATAAGCGTTCTATAACTGGTATTGGATTATCTTCATTATTTTCTTCCAATTTATAAATTAGTCCACTTAAAAAACGATAAGCTTTTTCTGAAGGCGGACTATCAGAGCCATGCATATTAGGCAAATAAACTTCTTCCCATTGCCCAATAAAAGTATTCAGAATTAGCTCTATTTTTACAGAAGAAAGACTTATCCATTTTGAATAGTCCCCAAAAGAACCAAAATGATCTGCTAAAATAAAGATGCTATCAGCATCTTTAATTAGTTCTTGCCAAAAAGGTTCATAATTTTTATCTAATAAGTAAAAAGCATGAGCAAACCAGAAATTTCTTTTAACTTTTATCTCTACATCTTCTGGCTCTACTGTCATATCAAGCAGTTTTTCACAGTATTGCAGAACTAATTCTTTAAGCTCCTCACGATCACCAAATTGAATAGCTAATAGCAATAATTCTTTTTGTGCTGAAAAATTCATATCAGGGAACTTTTTCAGCCATTCTAATGGGAGAGTCCCCTGTAAAAATTTAAATGTTTCATCATGAGCTAACCAGCTTACTGACGTACTTTTACATTCTACACAAGCTAATTGTGGTTCAATATAGTCACGTAAAAATTGCTCAGCAGTTGCTGAATTCAAGAATAGACATCTATCTACTTCTTGTTTTAGTAACTCTCTATCATCAGAATTCATTCCTACCCAATAAGTAGAAAAACCAGCTCGTAATGCTATTAATGTATCTACTGATATATTTTTTAAAGAGCCATCTCTCTTTAAAATCTCTAAGCAAGCCGCATATAAAATGAATTCAATATCTAAAGTTTGAGATTGGCATTGTAATTCTGCCAGTTTTAATAAATTTGGTATATCATGCTTAATATAATCTAAACAATTATATAGAGAATTTCTAACAAGCTCCTCATCCCCAAAATTTTCTGAAATTTTATCAGGTTCTTGTAATATAGTTTGAGAAAATGCTAAAAGAGCATTCCAATGTTTTCCACTTTCTATTAATTGTCTATTTTCTTGAATATATTGAATATCTTTATTACGAATCTTTCGTTGTTTTTGATTATATTTTCTATAACTCTTTTTCCTATTATATTTTAAAAGATTTCTTTTATAATATTTTTTATGCTCTCTATTATTTCTGTACCAGACGCGCAAAAATTCAGTTTTCTGCAATGATTGCATACGCATATGCTGACGTAATGAATTAGATGATTTTCCTTTACTATAAAAATCATGTCCAACCATAAAACAGGACCATAATGTAATATTATTAGTATCAAAAGCTAAATCAATAATATATTTAAGGTCCTGATGTTGAAAATACAGCCCAGAATGAGCATGCTGCTCAAAGCTATAAAATTTAGTTTCATTAATAGTTTTATGATCAAACATGTTCTCAAAGGCAATTTTGATAATACTTTGTCTCAAAGTATTATTTTCAGATAAGATTTTTACTGATAAGCTATCTTCTTTTCTGACACTAGCTTGAAAATAAAGTGATTTTATCCATTCCCAAATTCGTTTTGGTTCCCAAGGTTCTGGAGATAATTCAAAATAACGATCCAATAGCATACTGATAATTTTGCTTATGCCATTTCGGCATCGGCAGTTGTACTTTTTTTGACAAGAACAAGATAAATTAGCAGATAACTCATCTAATAATGGTACAACTAAATTCAAACTCAATTTTTGAATAAAGCGTTTAATAAAGAAACGTTCTCCAATCTCTCTCTCAATACGGTAATTTGTTGGATATAATACCGCACAAACTATTAAAAATTGGGTATAATCAATTAGTTGGAATTTATCATTTGATTCGATCATTATGTCAGCTACTATAGAAAGGGAAACATTATCTCCTGCTTCAATTAAAAATTTACAAGTTTCTTGGTGGTTATACTCTTTGACTTTTGATAAACATTTACCTGCTAATCTACGTGTATATTTATCCCAATATTCAGAGCTGATATCGTAAACAATATTTTTTAGTTCATTAGTTAATTTTGAAATTATAGGGGAATCAATTAATACTTCTAATAAAAGACTTTGTAAATCTCCATCAACATTATCTAAAGATAATAAATCTTTCAGTTCATCCAATAATTCATCTGTAAAAAATTCTGACAAACTAAAGTTTCTCCATCTATCACTACGGCGGAAATAAGGATCTATTTGATTTAAGTCTTTTAATTTAGAGAGTAATTTTATTTTTGAGCTAGGTAATAGCAATCCAGAATCCCCGTTCGACAAAATTGCATAGGGGTCTAAATCAATTAGTATTTCCTGAATACGCTGATTTTCCGATAATACAGCCATCCAAGCAAACAAACCACGTAGCTCATCACGCACTATATCATTAGGGGCAATAATAGATAAAATTTTACTCAGAGCTAATGGATTCGATGCTGAAGTCAATTTTTTAGCAAGATAATTACCAGCACAATATTCAGCAACAATTCTATGAACAGGGCGATGTTGTTCTGCCTCATCAGAGGGAATGAAAAATTGAGTAGATAAAATTTGTGTAATGTTTGTATCTGAATTTAAAGTAACAATATGTGGATAAAACCGATTAGAGGCCGAATCACTTAAACTTATTCCTTCTGAACCTGATAACATTAATTTAGTAAAAATATCTTCTACTAATTCAATTTTTTTAGAAGCAGGTAATATATTTTTATCATAAGAATAGCTACTATTATTTTCTTTTGCTAATCCTTCAATAGCTAGCCTAAATGCAGAATAACGATTTTCAAAGCATTGGTTGTTCTCTACATAGGATTTTGAAAATAGTTTCATAAATAAAGGATTAGCTAATAATGGCGTTAATTCAATATTAGCTGCTTCTTTTAAAAATTGTTCTGCATTTTGTTGTGGGTAATAATGTAAGAAAAGATCTTTTTGTTCTATTTCGTCGAAAGGTTTTAAATAAACTAATAAAGGTTCTTCGTCAAAAAGAGTTTTACAATAATGTGTATAACCTTCAGACCACTCACTAGAACGACTAGATAAGATTATTCTTTCTGCTGAAGTATTTTTAACCATTGTAAGAGCTTTCATTACCGTTGATGAGCCAATTTTTACTAATTCATCAAAACCATCAATAACAAGTAGGGAACATTTTTCTTCATTTGAATGAATAAAAATATTTGCAGTATTTTTAGTAACACCGATTTGTTTTGCCAAACTATCTAATAAATAACTTTTCCCTGCACCAGGTTCTGCAAGAATAATAATTACTTTCTTTTCAACCAAAAGCAGTTCAGATTCATTAAATTCTTGATTATTAGTTGTATATAAAACTCTAGAAAGATAAAATTTTGAATCCATATTTCTCTCCCTGAAACAATCTAATATTGATATACAATTCGTTATTCTAACTCAAATTCCCGCTAAATAAGTGTAAATTTTCATGCTTTCAATAACTTTATGGTCAAATATTATCTGTTTGGTATCTCATAGCAAGTACATTGTGTAAAAATAAAATCTGAAATCTAGCCTTTTTATACTTTATTTTTACGTATTCATACTTCAATCTGGGTAGATTAGTGTTTAATTAATTGATTTAAAATAGTTTTATAATTTACATTCCCAAATAATATGGAAACAACCATTCTAAAAATTCATTATGAATTTTTTTACGACTAGTTATGAAAAAAAAGAAGAGCCTTTTATGATAGTGGCTCTTCTTTTTTGTTATGTTTCTCACTATATTGAATCCGTTTACTCTTAGATTTTCTTCTTAGGATCAACAATGAAAAAAAACTTAATCACAACATCACTGTTACTCGCTTTACCAAATGTCGTTTTTGCTGAAACCGCAAAGTTATCACCAATCAACGTTTATTCTGCTTATGCAACCCCTGTCAATCAAGATAAAACCGCTTCGTCAGTTACCGTGTTGACCGAAAAAGATTTCGCAGCTCGCAATGCGACTTATGTGAGCGATGTATTAAAAACGGTACCTGGGGTGGCAATGGGAGCAAATGGTGGACGTGGTGCATTGACTAGCCTCTTTTTACGTGGTGCGAATTCAAATCAAACAGCGATTATTATTGATGGCGTTAAAATGCAGCCTGTTTCAAATTTAGGTTTTGATTTTGGAGGATTAGTATTAAGTAATGTAGAACGCATTGAAGTGCTACGTGGTGAGCAATCTGCCTTATGGGGTAGTGATGCGATGGGAGGTGTCGTTTATATCACGACTAAAAGTGGCTTATACAAAGACAAACCATTTAATGTTGATTTTGACTTAGGCACGGGTTCGCACGGTACTTATGATAGCTCTGCCACTATTTCTGGCTATCACAATGGCTTTTATTATGCCTTACACGGCGATAGCCACCGTACTCGTGGTATTTCTGCGTTAAGCTCCGATAAGTTTCACTATACTTCGACAATGGGTACTGCATTTTCTACTGGTGGTGCAGTTGAAAGAGATAAATTCCATCGAGATAATGCATCATTACGTCTAGGTTATGATGATAATAATAAAGGCGTTGAGATTTTAGCAACGCATTCATCTCAATCAGCACATTACGATGAAACTTACGATCGGAGCGAAACTTTCTATGATGATTACGCTCGCATGCGTGAGACTCTATTCAAATTAAGCGGTTATTTAGGCAACGATGAACAATTAGTGAAGCAAAAAGTTGTCGTGAGCCAAATCAAAACAGATAGCGATACATTCACCACACAAAATATTTATGATCCAACAACTTATGTGAAAACAGGCACTATTCCAAGACATAATGCTTATGATGCGAAAAAACAAAATGCGAATTATCAGTTAGATCTCAATTTTGATCGTGAAGGGGATGTAACACAATCAGTCAGTTTTTTAGGCGAATACCAACGTGCGAATTATGCATCCACTGAGTATGCGTCAGAGAAAAAATTAACTGAAAAAAGTATTGCAATGGAATATCGTTTGTTCACTGAACAAGATCATAGTTTATCCTTAAGCGGACGATTCACCGATAACTCCCAATATCAAAATGCGTTTACAGGACGTATTGCTGGGGCTTATCGTTTATTGCCAAATTTAAAAGCTCACGCAAGTGTTGCTCAAGCAATCCAAAACCCGACACTGACAGATTACTATGGCTACTATGGTTCTTATAAAGCTAATCCTGATTTAAAACCAGCGAAAAGTTTAGGGGGAGATGTAGGATTATTGCTTGAAACCACAAATAAAGCCCACAGCCTTGATGTCACTTATTTTGCTCGCAATGTAAAAGATTTTATTAGCAATAATTCGACTTATACTCAGTCCATAAACCTTGCTGGCACGAGCAAAATTAAAGGGATGGAAGTTGCTTATAATGGAAAACTCACTGATGATGTGACGACTTATGCAAATTACACCTTTACTCGAGCGAAGGACAGCAAAGGTGTGGAATTGGCTCGCCGTCCTAAACACTCTGCGAATGTTGGCTTGGGATATCAAATTACCGAGCAGCTAGGTTCCAATCTGAGCCTATCCTATGTGGGTAAACGCATTGATACCTATCCACACAGAACCAAAATGCCTTCATACACTTTGGTGAATATAGGTGTAAATTATCAGCTCAACAAAAATGTAAATATCTATGCGAATTTGAACAACCTGTTCAACAAAAAATATGAAAACGTGCTTGGCTATGGTCAAGATGGTCGTAATGTTTACGTTGGCTTAAAAGGGTCGTTCTAATCTTATCGGGCGTGGCAACACGCCTGTTTGTTATGCGTAAAACTCTCCAACTTTGTACCACACTTTTGCTTTCGATCGGCACGGCTTACGCTGAAACCGAGCAATTTATCTCGCTCAATTTGTGTAGCGACCGCTTGCTGATCGAACTTGCTCGCCCTGAACAAATTGCGGCACAGTCGCCTTATTCCAACAATCCGCTGATGATGTTGGATAAAATCAATGCTGACAAACCTATGGTTGAGCCTCAACTCAATCAGCTTTTGCCTTATTTGGATAAAACAGTGTTGATCAATCCGCTTTTTTATCCGCAGTTGGTAGAAAAATTGCAACAGTTAGGCGTGAAAGTGGTGTCGATTCGGGATCCACAAACGCCTGAAGAATTGTTCGCTTTGATAACACAGATCGGCAAGCTGACGGACAATGAAGCTCAAGCTAATCAGTTGATTTCTGAGTTAAATTTGCAATATTTTTCGCTAAACCGACCGCTTGCAGAAACCTTGATTTTGTCCGACACGGGCGTGCTAGACGGCAATAGCCAGCCTTTCCACACCTTGCTACAATTGGCTGGACTTGAACCGATGAAAAGCACACTCACACCGCAGAATTTTTCTCTTGAAAAATTGCTGCTAAGCCAGCCCAATCAGCTTGTGATATTCAGCGATAAGCAAGGCTACAACGAACAGGCAGAGTTGCTACGCCACCCGATTTTGCAAAAAATCTTCCAAAACCGACCGCTTGTTCAGCTTCCGTTAAAGTATAGTTATTGCTTCGACCACGGCTTGTGGCAAGGTGCAGAGAATATTCGACAACAGATAAAATGAAGAAAATCAATCAATTAAACCTGATTTTGACTGCAATATTGATGACACTCATCGCCCTTGCGTGCAGCTATCAGCTCGGCGATTTTTCTGCCCTTCGCAATGCGGATGGGGTATTAACAGATATGCGTTCCTTGGTGCTGGTGGATATTCGCCTACCGCGTTTTTTGCTGGCAGTGCTGACAGGAGCGAGTTTGGCGTTGGCAGGCAATGTGATGCAAGGCGTCTTTCAAAATCCACTTGCAAGCCCAGGGTTACTTGGTGCAGCGAATGGGGCGACCACGGCAAGTGTATTTATGTTGTACTATTTTTCCGTGCCGTTTTCGCTACTGTTATTTGGCGGAGTGGCTGGGGCATTGGCGAGCTTTTTGTTGGTCTATCTGATCGCCAAAAATTACGGCAGTACGATGATGATTTTAGCAGGCGTGGCGGTCAATATGTTGCTAGGTTCGACAATTGCGTTGTTGCTCTCCAACGCCAAAAGCCCTTGGGCGTTAGCGGAACTTTATCGCTGGTTGCAAGGCTCTTTAGTGTGGGCGAAATTCGATAACTTATTGATTTCATTGTTGATTGTGTTGCTTGGGGTATTCTGCATTTACCGACAACGGCGTTATGTGGATCTACTTACCTTTGGTGAAGAAACGGCTAGCACGATGGGGATTGACCCTAAACGTAGCTTCTTTATCACCACCTTGGGCGTGGCGTTATTGGTGGGAGCAACTATTCCGCAGACGGGCACTATCGGTTTTATCGGCTTAATTGCCCCACACTTTGCTCGCATTTTGCTGAAAAAACGCCCATCGCAGCTCTATCTGACCAGCAGTTTGATCGGGGCATTGTTGTTGCTAATTGCGGATCTTGCCATTCAATATCTGCCATTTTTCTCGCATATTTATATTGGCACGCTAACAGCGATTATTGGAGCTCCAGTATTGATTTGGATTTTGCTTACGCAGCAACGGAGACTTTATGATTAGCATCGAAAATGTGAGTTTGCCCTACGGTTTAAAAAACGTGAGTTGCCATATTCCACAAGGAAAACTGGTAGGCATTATGGGAGCGAATGGTGCAGGAAAATCGACCTTACTCAAAGTGATAGCAGGGATTTTGCCCGCAACAAGCGGTCAGATTTGGCTAGAAAATTGCAAATTGAGTCAGCTTTCACCTAAGGAAAAAAGTCAGAAACTTGCCTACCTCGCCCAAAGCACGGCAATTCATTGGGATTTAACCGCTTATGATGTCATCGCTCTTGGCTTGCCACAGCCATTGCCAAGCTGCCAAGAGCAGCAAAAAGTGCGGTCAGTGTCAGACAAGTTTTCTATTTCGCATTTGCTGAGCAAACCATTCCAACAGCTTTCTGGTGGCGAAAAAACACGGGTGCAGCTCGCCCGTTGTTGTATTAAACATCCGCCAATTTTGCTCGCCGATGAACCGATTGCCTCTCTCGATCCTTACTACCAAATCGACATTATGGAGCAGATCAAATCTCTCACACCTAAGCAAACCTGTGTGGTTGTAATCCATCACTTATCTTTAGCATATCGTTTTTGCGATGAGATAATTTTACTGAAAGCAGGCGAGATCATTGCCAGTGGGGAAACACAAAAGGTTTTGACAAAACGAAATCTTGCAGATGGATTTGGGATTCAGGTAGATATTGATGAAAGTAAACGTGATATTTTTTCGATTGAAAAACTACCAAGTTAGCGGCTGTGTTTTACCATGCCTTGATAACATTCGAGGGTGCGTTGTTTGAAAGAGTGGTTGTATTTAGTCATAAAAATCTGCACCTTAGTCAGTTGGATTTATAGTTCAACTTTTGGGGTGCAGATCATACGCCAGGTTATTTAAACTTAATTTAATAGCCAAACTCGCCCATAATGTTTCATATGCCCAGCTTGGTGGCCAGCTTTATCGCCAATGCCTTGGTATAAATCGAAGTGTTGGTTCTTAACAGCACCACCCACATCGAGAGCAACCATCAAACGCATTTCGTGTTTGCCTGTCCAGTTTCCTTGTTGATCAACTAATGGCATTTCCACAAGTAATACACTGCCTGTTGGAACAATGCGTTTATCTGATGCAACTGATGAAAGTGCAACCAGCGGAACTTGTGCAGAGCCTTTTACATCTAGTGTTGGATCATGACGGAAATAAACAAAAGATTTATTCCGTTCTAAAAGTCCTTTTAAGCGGTGTGGATTACGATTTGCCCAGTCTCGGATAGCTTGCACAGACATTTTTTCTTTAGGAATTTCGCCATTTTCAACTAATAAACGACCAACACTAGTGTAGCTGTAGCCATTTTTATCACCATAAGCAAAGTGTCTTAAATTACCACCGCCTAGATCAACAAAACCGCTACCTTGAACTTCCATTAAGAAATTCTCTAAATAAGAATTCGTATAGGCAAGTTCTAAGCCTTTTCCGTATAAAGCACCATTATAAATTTCTGCTCGACTGTATTTTTTATTGCCACGAGGAATAGCGTAAATAGGATGACGGAATTCACCTTGTGGTGACAAGCGAGCCTGAATAACGGGGATATAATATCCTGTCATTAAGACATTTTGGAAGCCATCTTCACCACGCATTTGACGAGAGAATAACCCGTAGCGTGCCAAATCGTTAATATTTCCGCCTGACTGAACCCAAGCGGTCACTTTACGGTAAGTATTTGCAAATGTAGCAGAAAGATTGCCTGAATATTGATAAACATGATTAAGCTGTTTTAGAAAATCGGATGAATTGACGATATTTCCATGTGCATCAACAGAAGCGGTGGCAAAGTAAGGAATATGTTCAGGCACGAACTGTCTCCCTTGAGTCACGGCTCCAAATTTTGCTCTATCCGCCGTATAGGCACCACTTTGTTTTTTTGTCGTGGTCGAACAGCTAGCGAGAAAGAACATTGTGCCAACTAACAATGCATATTTTGTGTATGCTTTCCAAGTCATTTTTAAATCCTTATGGAGAATAAAAGGTAGTTAGCATAGCAAAAGCTAAGACAAATAGATAGAATCAAATTGCATCAAAAACCGACAAATTTGCTGTTAAATAAGCAAATTTTGTGCTTATTTGGTTCAAATGAATCATCATTAAAAATAAATGATTGAAAATAAAAATGAGCAGAGTATGATACCAACCACTCAGACGCGGGGTGGAGCAGCTTGGTAGCTCGTCGGGCTCATAACCCGAAGGTCGTTGGTTCAAATCCAGCCCCCGCAACCATTTCTTTATGTTCTTTGCTAGCTACCTGCCTATTTTGTCTCTTTTCATTCTTCTCACTTATTTATTTTTATCCATGGTAATTATTTGTCTCTAAAACGATTTTTGCCTTTTATTAGTATAAAAAATGGCTTAAAACGTAATGTCTTAAGCCATTTTTTTGTTACTCGTTGTTATTTAAAGATAACATCATCTTTCGGGTCGTATTTTGATGCGTCTAACACTTTGTTTTCTTCAAAGTATTTTTTCAACATTTCGGCATCAATAAAGCCTGTATTGACATAGCTTGGGTGTTTTTTCAATACTGGGTAGCCGTCACCGCCACCAGCACAGTAGTCTGGTACAGAGAGTTTATATTTTTTGCTTAAATCTAGTGCTTTTCCACCAACTTTGACATCGGTGATTGTTTTAGATGCACGATCAACTACCATTGAGATGCCTGCAAACTGTGGATACGCCCCGCTATCAGGTTCTTTGAATGCAACTACATTTAAGTAATCGAGTAGTTCTTGACCGGTGAAATCAACAGTGGCGATCATATTACCGAAAGGTTGAACGCTTAGGAGATCTTTGTAAGTCGTCGGTCCTTCATTGATTGAAGTGCGGATACCACCGGAATTCATTACTGCCACATCTGCTTTTACACGCTCCATTTGAGATTGGGCGATCAATCGACCTAAATTAGTTTGTTGGAAGCGTATAATTTTGCGATCACCTTCAAATTTACCTTTTACTTCACCCACTTTTACCCCTAATAAGCGATCACCTTCGTCTTGATAAACTTTTAAGTGGTCAAAAACAGCTTTATCTTCAGCTATTTCATTCTGGTAGAGCTTATATTCCGATTTGCCATCAGCCAGTTTGATTTTTTGTTTCAGGTTAATTGGAATGAGTTGGTAATTGAGTAATTTTGCTTCACCATTTTTTAATTCAAAATCGGCACGCCCAACGTATTTACCCCATTCTCCAGCCTGAACAATCCAAGTACCATTTTGGAAATCTGGTTTACATTCATCACCTGGTGTGTATTTAACCTTAAATTCACCTTTTTCATCAATGCAAACGGTATCGTGAGTATGTCCGCCGATAATTAAATCAAATGCACCTTTGTCTAGAGAGCGAGCAAGAGATACATCACCAGGTGCATTTTGTCCATGTTTACCGTCGAAATAGTAACCCATATGCGTTAATGCAATATGGAAATCAGGCTTTTCTGTTGTATTGATATGGGCAAGAGTACTCTTAGCAGTGGCTAATGGATCTTGGAATACAACGTTTTCGGTTACATCTGGATTACCCAATTTACCGGTATCTTCAGTAGTTAAACCTACAACAGCGATTTTTAGACCATTTTTTTCTAGCATCACGTAAGGTTTTACCATAGGTTTATTGGTTTTTTTATTGATAACGTTAGCCGAAATAAATGGGAAGGTAGCCCATTTTTCTTGCATTTCAAGTACTTGTAGTGGGAAGTCGAATTCGTGGTTACCTAGTACGGCGACATCGTAGCCGATCATATTCATCCCTTCAATATCGGGTTTAGCATTTTGCATATCCGATTCTGGTACACCAGTGTTGAAATCACCAGCATGCAGTAAGAATACAGGTTCGCCTTTTGCTTCAAGCTCTTGGCGAATATTATCAATAGCGGTTTTTTGAGCGGCAAAACCATATTCACCTTTGTCATTTTTCCAAAAGTGGCCGTGAGTATCATTCACGTGTAATATAGTAAAGCGGTAAGTTTTGTCCGCTTCGGATGCCATTGCGGTGGTTGCAGAAAGTAATGCAACGGAAAGTAGAGTTTTAGTAAATCTCATGTAACGTTCTCCTTGTGTTGAAATTAGGGGCGAATATCAATTATCGCATGATGAATAACCGCTTGGTAAAGCTCATCAACTTCCTCATCAGTGACAGCAATACAACCGTGAGTCCAGTCTTTGAGTAAATGCATTTTTCCAATAGCACCAGTACCATTTCGTAAACCGTGAATTTTTATTAAACCACCCGGTGATTTCCCTTGCGAAGCCGCATAGGCTTTGTCGGCTTCATTTGGGTAAGACACACCTAAGTTTTTATGATAGCCGCTGTTTGGATTGCGTTCATTGATGCGATAAATGCCTTCTGGTGTTTTACCATCACCTTCAAACTGTTTGTGCCCAATAGGGTTGAAACCAAGAGCAATAGGGTAAACTTTAATCAATTGTTCACCTTGATATGCCCACATTTGTCGTTTTGCTTTAAAGACAACAAGCCGATCAATTTTGACATCGGGTAGGGCATCGTCACTGTTGACCAACGGTGGAGTAGGGCTATCAATTTGCATTTGGCTGATTTGCATCATACTTGACCAATAAAAATAGCTAAAAATTGCCGATGAAAGCAGAATAATTGTGCCGGCTATGTACAGTAATCGTTTCATTGGAAATCAACTGCTCTAGAAAAACAGAATGAGCAACCAGGTCAATGCAAAGATCATCATTGACATAAAGACCGCCGCGGAGCCAATGTCTTTAGCTCGTCCAGAAAGTTCGTGATAGTCTGATCCGATCCGATCTACAACAGCTTCAACCGCACTGTTTAATAATTCGGTCACTAACACTAACAGTGTTGAACCAACTAACAAAATTTTTTCAATTGACCCATCACCGAGATATAAACCGAACGGAATCAGAAAAAAACAAAGCCACACTTCTTGACGAAATGCAGCTTCATTTAAATAAGCACTTTTCAAGCCTTTCATTGAAAAGCCTGCAGCACGAATAACGCGGTGAAAACTCACTCTATTTTCTGGTTTCATAAAAATATTCATCTGAAAAAGGAGCTACATTCTACCCAAAGCAAAGGTTTGCGGAAAGAGTTTGTACGCATTTTTAGCAAAAATTCAAAAAAATAGCTAAAAAATAGAAAAAATCTAAGATTTGCAAAATTTCTACAGGAACTGACCGCTTGTCTATTCCCTTATGGTGATTTTTCGGCTACTCTTTAGGCTCTTTTAGGAGTATAGACGGCTGTGCCGTCCATTTTGTTTTATCTACAGGAAATGTTATGAGTCATTCGTTATCTTCCAAACTGTTAGGCGGCAATCTCGTGCTACGCATTGCCGTTGGTTTAGTACTCGGGGTATTGCTTGCGTTACTCCATGAAGAGTGGGCAAAAGACGTTGGTGTGCTAGGTCAATTTTTCGTTAAATCATTACGTGCTATCGCCCCCATTTTGGTTTTTTCTTTAGTGCTTTCTGCGATTGCCAATAAAGAAGTGGGCAGCGACAGCCGCTTGAAACCGATTTTAGTGTTATACCTTGTTGGCACTTTCTTAGCGGCATTAACAGCGGTTATTTTAAGCTATATGTTCCCGACCACTCTTGAATTAGTGACTAGTCCAGACGGCTTATCACCACCAAAAGGTGTGGGTGAAGTGTTGAAAACCGTGGTGTTCAACTTAGTAGATAACCCACTTGGTGCCATTACCAATGGTAATTTCTTAGGAATTTTAGCGTGGTCAATCGGTTTAGGTATTGCCTTACGCCATGCTGCACCAAGCACCAAAGTGCTACTCAGTGATATGGCAGATGCCGTTTCATTTGTAGTGAAAGTGGTGATCGCATTTGCCCCAATCGGCGTATTTGGGTTAGTGGCTGAAACTATTGCGACCAACGGTATGGACGCATTCGCAGGCTACTTGCGTTTGCTTGCGGTATTACTTGGTGCAATGGCATTTGTGGCGTTTGTGTTGAACCCGTTATTAGTGTTCTTAAAACTTCGCCGTAACCCATACCCATTGACGTTAACGTGCTTGCGTGAAAGTGGCGTAACGGCATTCTTCACTCGCAGTTCAGCGGCAAATATTCCTGTGAATATGGGGTTAGCAAAACGTTTGGGCTTAAAAGAAGAAATCTACTCCATTTCTATCCCGCTGGGTGCGAACATCAATATGGCGGGAGCCGCGATTACGATTACTGTGCTAACCCTTGCGGCAACTTACACTCAAGGTATCGTGCCTGATTTTGGGACAGCATTGTTATTAAGCCTTGTGGCATCAGTCTGTGCCTGCGGTGCATCAGGTGTTGCGGGTGGCTCATTATTGTTGATCCCACTTGCGTGTAGCCTATTTAACATTCCAAATGATGTGGCGGCTCAAGTGATTGGTGTTGGCTTCATCATCGGTGTGATTCAAGACTCTGCCGAAACCGCACTCAACTCATCAACCGACGTGTTGTTCACGGCAGCCGTCAGTATGGCAGATGAAAAATAGTATCAAATAGATTATTGAATTTAAGGACGCAAATCACAACTTGCGTCCTTTTTTTGTGATCTTTGTCGAGAAACAAGCGTAGCAAGCTAGGGTATTTAGTCGAGATTTTGCATAATTCCGCACGGATGGAGCGGAAAATGAATCTTGATCGTCTTTGTGTGCTTTTTGTGTTGAGTCTTTTACCTGTACTATGGCTGCCATTTGATTGGTTACCTTATGGTTTTGGCATCACTGGGCTGTCGCTACTGATTGCATTGATGCAAAAAAGTACACTATGGTTGCTGTTAGCGGTATTACAAGCGGTCAGTTACGGGCAAATTTTTGCCATTGCAAAGCGGGCGGATAATGTCACTGTTTCCCGTGTTCAAGAACCGATTGTGATTGAAAAAGTGCTGAAGCAAGGTGATTTTCAATCAGTCATTGCAAAGCGAGCTACAGGAGAGCGAATTTATCTTACGGTTCAACATAAAATCCCATTGCAGCTTTCGGGGCAATATCAGGCTGATTTTACGATTCGACCGATTTCAAGCCGCTTAAATATCGGCAATTTTGATCGTCAAAAATGGTATTTCGCCCAATCCATTCATCAAATCGGCACATTACGCCATATTCAGCCTTTGCCTCATCAAACGTCGTCTATCCGAACTAAATGGTTAGAGCGAGTTCACGAACAAACGGAAACCTTACGTTCACAAGGGCTTTTATTAGCCCTTGCATTTGGTGAACGAGCATGGCTTGAACAAGTAGACTGGCAACATTTTCAGCAAACATCGACGGCGCATTTAATTGCAATTTCGGGGCTACACATTGCACTTGCAATGGGAATTGGAATGGCATTTGGCAAAGGCATTCAATGGTTTTTATGGCAAGTAAATGGGAGGCAAGCGGTCAGATCCTCGCCTTTTTTTGCAAAAGCGATCGGCTTTGTATTGGCGTTGGGATATAGCTATTTGGCTGGGTTTGCAATCCCGACGTTGCGAGCATTACTGGCGATTGGGTTGATTTTGCTTTGCCAAGCACTACGCCGACACTATACTGCGTGGCAATTTTGGTGGCGTGTGGTGGCATTATTGTTGCTGCTAGATCCAATCAGTTTACTGTCTGACAGTTTTTGGCTCTCTGTGTTGGCGGTGGGGAGCCTGATTTTTTGGTATCAGTTTTTTCCGCTAAAGGCATTTGTGGAGAAGATTTGCAAAAAAATAAGCGGATCTTACCGCTTGTTGCTAGGGCTAGTTCATTTACAAGTCGGGATATGGCTAGTGTTTTCGCCAGTGCAATTCACTTTTTTTGATGGTATTTCGCCATTTGCTCTATTAGCTAATTTGCTGATTGTACCGCTGTATAGTTTGGTACTTGTACCATTGATTTTATTTACGCTGTTGACGGACAATGGGCTACATACTTGGCAATTGGCAGACTGCTTGTCGCAGGTTAGCTTATGGATACTTGAGCCACTATCAGATTATTGGATTTATCTCAGTTATCCGCAACAATGGCAGATTTTTTCTTTTAACTTATTGATTTTATTATTGTTGTATGGCTGGCTGCATCAATCTGTTAAGTGGTGGTGGACTTGTTTTTTACCTATTGCGTTAAATCGTTTCTATTTTGTTCCGAATTGGATTTTGCCACAGCCAGTGGTGCAGTGGCTGCATTTTGATGTTGGACAGGGGTTGGCCATGGCATTGGTTTATCAGCAACAAGGTGAGCAAAAAGCGGTAATTTATGATACGGGATCGAGTTGGCAAGGCGGCTCAATGGCGGAATTGGAGATTCTGCCTTATTTGAAGCGACAGGGAATTGATGTCTCTGTGGTTTTTATTAGCCATTCAGATAATGATCATGCAGGCGGGGTGACTCCACTGTTAAAAGCCTATCCGAAGGCGGTGTTGATCACAAGCGATCAACAAAATTATGGACATTTCCCGTCAGAGCATTGTGTAGCGGGACAGTTTTGGCAATTTGGTGATATACGATTGCAAGCGATTTTCCCAGAACATATTGTGAACAAAGCGGAAAATCAGGAGTCTTGTGTGTTGGTCGCAGAGGTTGGCAAGTTTCGCTTGCTACTAACGGGCGATAGCGGGATAAAACAAGAGCAACAATTTTCATCTCAAATTGGCAAGATAGATTTTTTGCAAGTGGGGCATCATGGTAGCAATACCAGCACCAGTCATACGTTGTTAGCCAATACTCAGCCAGATATGGCCATCATTTCTGCAGGAAGATGGAATCCGTGGCGATTGCCTAATCAACAAGTAGAAAAGCGACTCGAACAGTATCAAATTCCGTTTTTTAATACAGCCCAAGTGGGAATGGTTAAAATGAATTTTTATACTGAACACCATCAAATTGTTACGGCAAGATCCACATATAGTCCTTGGTATCAGCATTATTTTGGCAAAAAATAATGCCCTAATTAGGGCATTTATTCGGTCATTAAGGCGTATCGTTCAACGCATTCGCGTTTTTAGTAATAAACATTGCATCGCCATAGCTGAAAAAACGATATTTTGCTTCTACGGCGTGGCGGTAGGCATTCATACACTGGCGATAACCTGCAAAGGCAGAGACTAACATAATCAGTGTAGATTCGGGCAAGTGGAAGTTCGTAACCAAAGCATCCACAATGCGGAAAGATTTTCCAGGGTGCAGGAAAATGGCAGTGTCTGCGTAAAATGGTGCGATTAATTGACCGCTTGCTTCAGCCGCTTGGGCCGCACTCTCAATAGATCTTACAGATGTTGTGCCAACACAGATTACTCGCTTGCCATTGGCTTTGGTGGCGAGAATTTTATCTACCACTTCTTGGCTGACTTCGGCGTATTCAGCATGCATTTTGTGATCTTCAATGCTCTCTACCCGAACAGGCTGGAATGTGCCTGCTCCAACGTGAAGAGTCACAAAAGCGGTATTTACCCCTTTTTCAGCAATTTTCTGTAACGTGTTTTCATCGAAATGTAATCCTGCTGTGGGAGCAGCAACCGCTCCTAACACTTGACTATAAACTGTTTGATAGCGTTCTTGATCGGTATCTTCATCAGGGCGATCAATATAAGGTGGAAGTGGCATATGTCCTGCTTGTTGGAGTAGATCAAAGAGTGGCTGTTCAGCGGCAAAATGCAGTTCAAATAAGGCATCATGACGAGCTACCATCGTCGCTTTAAAGCCATTTCCTTCGCCTAATTTATCTTCACCAAGCCAAATTTCGGTATCAATTTTTGGGGATTTAGATGCCCGAATATGTGCCAGGCAGCGATGTGCATCCAGTACACGCTCGACTAAGACTTCCAATTTTCCACCGCTGGCTTTACGACCATATAAGCGAGCCGGAATGACACGCGTATTGTTGAAAATCAGCAGATCTCCAGCGTTGAGATGTGAGAGTAAATCAGTGAAGTGTTGATCTTGAAACAGACCGGTTTCACCATTCAGATAGAGTAAGCGGCTCGCAGTGCGTTCTGCGGTAGGATAGCGAGCAATAAGTTCATCGGGTAAATCAAAGTGGAAATCAGAGACAAGCACGAAAGTTCCTTAAATATAACGTTACAAAAAATAATAAAAATAGTGATAAAGGTTTTAAAAAGTGATTCGTTTCTTCAACGTTGCTAGCAGAGCTAACAATCAAATGCGAAAGTATTTTTCAGCTGATCGCAAAGCAAATTATAAAAGCGCGATGATGTCTTCAATGGCTCTGCGTAATTTTACGCGATCATGGCGATAGCTGACGTCCTCTGCACTTAGATCTTGGCGGAGTGTCTTGATGTGGGACGGTGTCTCACTACGTTCTTCAGGCACGGTGATAATGCCGTTTAAGCGAGTAACACCAATCCGATTTTCTATCCATTGAATCCGATCATTTAATGACAGTGTCCCAGCAATGCCATGTTCTTTGCCAATATTATCAATAAAGATCACGTTAGCGTGGCTTTGTTGAATAGTTTGGGCGACGTCATCAAGTAATAAATTTGGCATAATACTAGTGAAAAAGCTTCCAGGTCCAAGCAAAATCAGTTCAGCTTGGCGTAATTCATCAAGCAATTCTGGTGTTGCCGCCACATTTGGCTCTAGTGAAAGGGAATGGGGAAGCTGATCAAGAGCATCAATAGAAACCTCGCCTACAATGGTCTTTCCACAAGGCAGGAGACTGGCTAAATGAACTGGGGTTTCTGACATCGGCATTAATCCCACTCTTACATGCAGTAGATCACGAACTAGATCTAAGGCTTCCAAAGGGCGAATTTTCATATCTTCTAAGGCTTTTAAAATTAAATTGCCAAGATTGTGTCCCGCCAGTTCGCCTTTTCCAGCAAAGCGATATTCAAATAGGGCAGAGGCAACCGTCGGTTTGACGGTGATCTGCGTTAAGCAGTTACGCAAATCTCCCCAAGCGATGCCACCGTGTTGCGAACGAATTCGTCCTGTCGAACCGCCATTATCGGTTGTTGCCACAACACCTGTGAGTTTTTCACGTAAGAATGAGAGTGCGGATAAAACACGCCCTAGCCCGTGTCCGCCACCGATGGCAACCACTTTATTCAGTTGTGTGAGATGGGGGTGGCGTGGTGAAAGGTTTTTTTCAGTCATAGAAATCCGTTTGCAAAAAAATCTGCGGATCAGACCGCTTGTTTGGTACTTGGTAATGCGTTAATAACCGCTTTTACCAAGGTAGCAAGTGGGATAGCAAAAAACACGCCCCAAAGCCCCCAAAGCCCACCAAAAATGATCACTGCAACAATAATAGTTAAAGGATGTAAATTGACCGCTTCCGAAAATAAAAATGGTACAACTAAGTTGCCATCCAGTAGCTGGCTGATCACAAAAGCAAGCAACAAATAATAAAAATCAGGCGAAAGTCCGAATTGGAAAAGGGCAACTAACACCACGGGAATCGTGACTAACACCGCACCGATATAAGGCACTAAAACGGACAACCCGACAGCCACTGAAAGTAATAGTGGATAATTTAAGCCAAAAAATAGGAAAATAATATAAGTGGCAAGCCCGACAATCAGAATCTCTAACAACTTTCCTCGTATATAATTGGCAATTTGTTGTTGCATTTCTGTCCAAACATGGGTGGCTAATCCACGGTTTTCAGGCAGCAATTTACTCAGAGAGCGAAGGAATAAATTCTTATCTTTTAACAGGAAAAAGACCATAAGTGGTACAAGGAAAGCATAAATTCCTAACCCGACTAAGCTGACCAATGAATTGAGCGAAAAAGCGAGCAGTGAATCGCCAAAGCCGAGAATTTTACTGCGTAATGTTGTCATGATGGAATCCAACATCACATAATCGATTAGCTCTGGATAATGCTCTGGCAAGGCTTGCAGCCATTCGTTTAATAGATTGAACATCGACGGCAAGTCTTTGAGAAATTTAACCGTTTGATTCCAGAGATTTGGCAACATCACCATAAAGAGAAACACAGAAAGTGAAATAAAACCGCCTAATACAATAATTAAGCTAACAATTCGTGGCAGTTTAAACTGTTCAGTAAGGAAGCGGATTGGCCATTCGAGTAAGTACGCAAAAACAATAGCGATAAGTAAAGGCATGAGCAGATCACTAAAAAAGTAAATCGTCCCGAAACCAACTAATAAAATGGCTAATAAGACAGCCGTTTGTGGATCATTAAATTTTTGTTTGAACCACGTTTGAAACATTTCGAACATTGCGACTTCCTGTTAAAGCGATGATATTTTTCTAAAAGTGGACATAAAAGAAGTTAAATCAGCCCCGAAGAATGGGGCTGAAATGTCACGGTTATTTTTGGCTACAAACGGCAATAAATCCCAGTTTGTTGTCTGGATTATTAAAGGTTTGGAACATTTTTTTGAAGGTTTCTCGATTTTCTGGTTTTAATGCATTACCAACGATTTTCATCGCACCAAGCACCCCTTCATCATAGATTAGCCCTTTGGGTGAGAGCAAACTCATTTCACCAGTGAAGGTTTCAACATTGCGAAAGCCACAGTCTAGGAATAAGGTTTTCCAATTTTCTTTGGTTAGCGGAGTGACAGTAATGTTAATCGCGTCACGTAAATCGGCTAAGATTTGTTCGGAATCTTCAGTATTCAGCAAAACATCGTGAGTGAGTAAGAAACCGTTAGGTTTTAGCACACGTAAATACTCACGAATAGCTTTTTCTTTTGCTTCAATGGGTAACATAGTCAACATGGCTTCGTTGATAACAATATCAAAACTATTGTCTTCAAAAGGCAGTTTTGTGGCATTGGCTCGCTGCACTTGGACTAAGTCTTCCATTTTATTTTCTGCAATATTTTGGCGTGCTTTTTCAAGTGCTTCTTCATCGAGATCAATTCCGATCACTTCGCAGCCAAATTGCTTGGCAATTTCAATTGCGGTTGTCCCCATATTGCACGCAACTTCTAAGACTTTTTTGTCTTGACGGAAATCGCCGTTCGCAATAAGCCAATCCGTTGCCAATTTGCCACCTGGACGTAAACGGGTTTTACCTAAACGGGCTAAGAAATGGTGACCAACTTCTTCTTTTTTCATAAACCACCTCAATTTGCAAAAAATTTCTAAAATCTGACCGCTTGTCACGAGATAAAGTTCGTTATCACACGGAAATGCTCCAAATTATACAGACTTTTATATACAAGTGATAAGATTTTTGGCAAAATTCGCCCCGCTTTTTCGTAAGCGAATGTATTTTTTTATAATGAAGGAAATTTGAATGAAAAAATCTGAAAAATCAACTCACTACGCTCATCAGCGGGGGGAAATCCAAGAGAGTGCAATGAAAGCATTGGTGACTGACAAATTATTCCGCAGCAGAGTAGAACGAAACCGAAAAGGTAAAGGCAGCTACCAACGAAATGCCAAGCACCGAAAAGGTTATGCAAATGGAGAAAACCCATTTAAAAGTATTCAAGTGAATATTTCTAAATGGGTTTTCTTATGTTAGAAAAAGTTTTGGCTCTTAAGCGGTAACGGTTACGGGAATTTGTGATTTTGTTACCCCCGCCATTTCACTGAGTTCATCCATTCGATTAATAGTAATGTATTTTCCTTGTACCGTAATCATGCCGCTTTTTTGGAAGCGACCGAGTAAACGGCTTATCGTTTCAATGGTTAAGCCAAGATAGTTACCAATATCGCCACGTGTCATTGTTAAACGGAATTCACGAGCGGAGAAGCCGCGAGCAGAGTAGCGTTGAGAAAGGTTGTATAAGAACGCGGCCAATTTTTCTTCTGCGTTCATTTTAGAAAGTAACAAAATCATCTCTTGATCTGTTTTGATTTCATGGCTCATTAATCGCATAATTTGATGCCGAATACGTGGCATCTTGCCTGCAAGATCGTCAAGGATCTCAAATGGAATCTCACAAATCATTGAAGTTTCCAACGCTTGAGCAAATCCAACGTGTTTCATATCCATAATGGCATCAAAGCCGACGAGATCACCTGGTAGGTGGAATGCGGTGATCTGTTCTTCACCATTTTCACTGATAGTATAGCTTTTGATTGTGCCTGAGCGAATCGCATAAATGGCTTTTAGTTCATCACCAGATTGGAAAATCACTTGAGACTTTTGCACTGGTTTTTTACGCTCAATGATGTTGTCTAGTTGAGTGAGTTCGTGTTCATTGAGTGTAAAAGGTAAACAGAGCTGACTAATACTGCAGTTTTGGCAGTGAATTGTGCAAGCTGTTCTTCCATTTGTTTTTGAATCAGATACAATTTTCATAAAATGCCTCAAATTTGATTTAGGGCAAATTTTAACATCTTTTTTGAGAATGTGAACCAATAAATTTGATAAGGAGAATGGGCAGTGCCAGCGGAAAAATTAACCAAGAAACGATTAATTCAAATTTGTCTGATGTTAGTGATTTTAGTGATTGCGTTTTTGTATCGAACGTACACGCATTCGTAAATTTTTCATCGAAAGTGACCGCTTGTTAGCCTACAAGCGGTCACTTTTGCCATTATTTTTGCAGTTTTTCTTTGTAATGGCGGCGGCAAACTGAGAGATAAGTGTCGTTGCCCCCAATTTGGATTTGTTCGCCATCGGCAACGGCTTCACCTTTTTCATTCATTCGAATAACAAAGTGGGCTTTGCGTCCGCAGTAACAAATGGTTTTCAACTCCTCAAGTTGATCAGACCATGCCAATAAATATTTACTGCCTTCAAAGAGTTCTGCTTGGAAATCGGTGCGTAAACCGTAACACAAAACTGGAATCGAGAGCTTATCGACCACTTCAGTCAGCTGATAAACTTGAGCCTTGGTTAAAAACTGTGCTTCATCCACCAAAATGCAATGTAGCGTTTGTTTTTCAATATGGGCTTTAACCTCTTCGAAAATATCGGTATTTGTATGAAAAAGATTGGCTTCTTGCATAATACCAATGCGGGAAGCAACTTTGCCTAAGCCATAACGCCCGTCAATCGCAGCGGTGTAGACTAACGTATTCATTCCCCGTTCTTGATAGTTGTAGGAAGATTGCAACAACGTAGTCGATTTCCCTGCATTCATGGAAGAATAGTAAAAATAGAGTTTTGCCATAATTTATCCAATAAAAAACGGCTAACTTGATGAAATTAGCCGTTTCTGTTGTTCAAATTAAACGTTGTCGATTTGACCTAAAAGTGAACGTAAACGGTCTTGGAAACCTTGGTGTTCTGCTTTTAATTGTTCGTGCTCTTGACGCAATGTTTCATTTGCACGATTAGCTTCGTCGTTTTTGCCTTTTAATTCTTCCACTTCTAATTGAAGTAATTGAATAGTTTCAACGGCTTGTTTAATTTTGTTTTCAAGTTGATCAAGCACTTCGATTGACATAATTTTTCCCTCTTTATAATAACGCTGAAAGTTGCAAGATTGTACCCCAATCTGGCAGCCATTTCATTATAAAGTTTTGAAATCTTGATAAAAAAATCCCCTAACTGTGGTTAGGGGAAACAGATTATTTCACACGAGAAACGTATTCGCCAGAACGGGTATCTACGCGGATCACTTCGCCGATTTGAACGAATAATGGTACACGAACTACCGCACCAGTGCTTAAGGTTGCTGGTTTACCGCCAGTACCTGCAGTATCGCCTTTCAAACCTGGATCGGTTTCAACCACTTCTAACTCAACGAAGTTTGGTGGGGTTACACCGATTGCAGAGCCATTCCATAAGGTGATGATACATTCTGCTTGGTCAACTAACCATTTGTCGTTATCGCCTAAGGCTTTAGCATCAACAGAGATTTGTTCGAAGGTTTCTGGGTGCATAAAGTACCAGAAATCTTCGTCTTTGTATGAATAGGTGTAGTTGTAATCGACAACGTCCGCGGCCTCTACTGAAGTACCTGATTTGAAGTTGATTTCTAATACTTTACCAGAAATCAATTTACGGATTTTAGTACGGGTAAATGCTTGACCTTTACCTGGTTTTACGAATTCGTTTTCAACAATCACACAAGGTTCGCCATCTTGGATAAATTTTAAACCTGGTTTGAAGTCGTTAGTGCTGTAACTAGCCATTGTATTCCTCAGAATAGATTGATAATTGCCTAAATGGCAAAGGTAAAAAAGGTGAATATAATACAACAAAATTGGTCAATGGTTAAAAAATTTCTTGCTATGGCAGGGGATTTTTTTCGGGTATAATCCGATCAATTTTTTTACTTGGACTCAAAAAGGAAAAACATGAATAAGATGATGACATTCGCTATGGTATTGGCACTATCAGTGGCAACAGTCGCAGAAGCGAAGCGTGGTGGCGGCTTTAAAGTAGCTAAAAGCAAGCCAAGTACAAGCCAAAGTCAGCAGCAAAAAAATCAGCAAGATGCCGATTTTAACAATACGCCAAATGCAATACCAAATGGTGCGGCAGCCCAAGCTCAGCAAGTTCAGCGTGGTAGTGGAATGAACAATTTTGTCACAGGAGCGGCGGCGGGTTACTTATTAAGCAATGTGCTTTCACCAACAGAGGCCCAAGCTCAGGAAACGGGTACACAAGCGGTCAGTTCCGAGCAAAATATTGCAAATCCGACAACAAAACTGACTCAAAAAGTGGAGCAAATGGCGAATGTGCCTGCGTTCAAACAGCTTGATCCAACCGATCCAAATATGATCGAACGCAATGCGAACTATTCACGCTACTGCTTAGGCGGTATGCAATATCTTGTTAGTGGCTCAAAAGCGATGGTGTTGGTCGATAGCCAAAACCAGCCACAACGTTGTGTGGTGACACCATAACGATGCAACGCATTGACATTCAGTCACACCACAAACCGCAATGGTTGCAGGACTTGGCAGACGCCTTTAACGATCCGACTGAACTGTTGCGGTTTTTAGATTTTGATCCCTCCGATTTTGCTCAAGATTTGCCCGCACGCAAGCTGTTTGCGGTTCGGGTGCCGCGTCCCTTTGCGGAGAAAATGCAAAGAAATGACCGAAATGATCCGCTTTTCTTGCAAGCAATGGCGTTGCAAGACGAGTTTTTGCAAGCGGACGGTTTTGTGAAGGATCCTCTTGAAGAACAGCATTCACCTGCCCCTAATATTCTGCATAAATACCATAACCGTTTGTTATTTATGCTAAAAAATAGTTGTGCCATCAACTGTCGCTACTGCTTCCGCCGTCATTTTCCTTATGATGATGTCAAAAGTGGTAAAGCGGTTTGGCAGCAAGGGCTCGCCTATATTGCTGAACATAGCGAATTGGAAGAAGTGATTTTGTCGGGCGGCGATCCGTTAATGGCGAAAGATCACGAAATTGACTGGATTTTGAGCGAGCTAGAGCATATCCCCCATATTAAAACGTTGCGTATTCACAGTCGCTTACCTGTGGTGATCCCAAATCGCATTACCCCCGAATTTGCCGACCGCTTGCAACGTTCTAGACTGAATGTCGTGCTGGTGACACACATCAATCATGCCAACGAAATTGACGATATTTTTGCTGAAAAAATGGCAATACTTAAACAAGCGGGCGTGATGTTGCTGAATCAATCGGTGTTACTCAAAGGCGTAAACGACAACGCTAAAACACTTAAAGCCTTGAGCGACAAGCTATTTGGCTATGGCATTCTGCCGTATTACTTGCATCTGCTTGACAAAGTAGAAGGAGCAAGCCATTTCTATGTGAGCGACGAACAGGCGTTTGTGATTTACAAAGAATTACAGCGGATCACATCTGGCTATCTTGTGCCAAAACTGGCCCGAGAAATCGCCTTTGAACCGCATAAGACGTTGATGAACGCTGGGTAACAAGCGGTCAGATGCGACCAAAATTTTGCAAATGGAGAAAGACATGTTGAATACCATCCACACCTATGCTGCCATGAATGCGGGTGAATCCCTTGTTCGTTATGATTATCAGGCAGGCGAATTGTGTGCCGATGATGTTGAAATCAAAGTGCATTATTGTGGCATTTGCCATTCAGATCTGTCGATGATCAACAACGATTGGGGCATTAGCCAATACCCATTGGTTGCAGGACATGAAATTGTTGGTGAAATTATCGCTTTAGGTACGGCAGTTAAAGGTTTGCAAATCGGGCAAATGGTCGGCGTAGGTTGGACTGGGCAGTCTTGCCAATCTTGTGATCACTGCATTGACGGCAAAAGCCAGCTATGTAAGGAAGCTTTACCAACGGTGTTAAAAATGGGTGGTTTCGCTGATAAAGTTCGCACGCAATGGCAATGGGTGATCCCGCTGCCGAGTCATTTAGATTTTGCGAAAGCCGGTCCGCTGTTATGTGGTGGTATTACCGTTTTCCAACCACTTTTGCAACATAACATCAACGCAATGCATAAAGTCGGCGTGATTGGCATTGGTGGCTTAGGGCATCTGGCATTGCAGTTTTTAAAACAATGGGGCTGCGAAGTGGTAGCGTTCAGTTCAAATCCTGCAAAATATGATGAGATTTATGCACTAGGGGCAGATCGCATTTTAGATTCTACCAATGAACAAGCCTTGAAAGTCGAACGGCAAAGTTTGGATTTGATTATCTCAACGGTGAACGTATCGCTAAATTGGAATGCTTATATGAGTTTGCTCAAACCTGAAGGCAAACTGCATCTCGTAGGTGCTGTGCTTGACCCACTGAATATGCATTCTTTTTCCTTGATCGATGGCAATAAAACGGTGGCAGGATCAACCACAGGATCCCCTGCACAACTCCGCAAAATGATCGACTTTTCGGCCCGTAAACAAATTTTGCCGAGGGTTGAAATGTTCCCAATGTCGCAAATCAACCAAGCCATTCAGCATTTAAAAGAGGGCAAAGCCCGCTATCGCATTGTCTTGAAGAATGACTTTTAGTCTCACAAGCGGTGAGATTCAGCCTAAAATTTGCAAAATTTTCCCCGAAACTGACCGCTTGCTTATGTTAAAATCCGACAAATTTTTCAGTCGGATTTTTTTATGAGTAAGCAAGGCAAACCTTTTATTCTTCATTCCCCATTTAAACCCGCTGGCGATCAGCCCGCAGCCATTGCCAAATTGGTCGAAGGGCTAAACGATGGCTTGGCACATCAAACGTTGCTTGGGGTAACGGGTTCGGGAAAAACATTTACTATCGCCAATGTCATCGCCACTCTCAACCGCCCTGCGATGTTACTCGCGCCGAATAAAACCCTTGCGGCTCAGCTTTATGCAGAGATGAAAGCGTTCTTCCCCGAAAATGCGGTGGAATATTTCGTTTCCTACTACGACTACTATCAGCCCGAAGCCTATGTGCCAGCCAGCGATACTTTTATCGAAAAAGATGCGTCCATCAATGAGCAAATCGAGCAGATGCGGCTTTCCGCCACGAAGTCTTTTCTAGAACGACGTGATACCATTGTGGTTGCTTCTGTTTCTGCTATTTATGGCTTGGGCGATGTTGATGCTTATATGCAGATGATGTTGCATTTGCAAGTCGGGGCGATTATCGACCAACGTACCATTCTCTCTCGCCTTGCCGAACTGCAATACACTCGCAACGACCAAGCCTTTCAGCGTTCTACTTTCCGAGTGCGTGGCGAAGTGATTGATATTTTCCCTGCGGAATCTGATGAAGTGGCGTTACGAGTGGAATTGTTTGATGATGAAATCGAAAATTTATCGCTATTTGACCCGCTGACAGGGCATAGTCTCGGCAAAGTGCCACGCTACACCATTTACCCGAAAACCCACTACGTGACTCCAAGAGAACGGATTTTGGAGGCGATAGAGCAAATTAAAGAAGAGCTTGCCGAACGCCGAACTTACTTTATTCAAGAACATAAATTGTTGGAAGAACAACGCCTTGCACAACGTACCCAATTTGATATTGAAATGATGAATGAGCTTGGTTACTGCTCGGGGATTGAAAACTACTCACGCTATCTGTCAGGCAGAAAAGCAGGCGATCCGCCACCGACCTTGTTCGACTATATGCCAAGCGACGGCTTGCTGATTATCGACGAAAGCCATGTTACCGTGCCGCAAATTGGCGGAATGTATCGAGGCGACCGAGCGAGAAAAGAAACCTTGGTGCAATACGGCTTTCGCTTACCGTCTGCATTGGATAATCGTCCACTACGTTTTGAGGAGTTTGAACGCCTTTCACCACAGACGATCTACGTTTCTGCTACGCCCGGACCTTACGAATTAGAGAAAAACCCTGATGTGATTGACCAAGTCGTGCGACCAACGGGGTTGCTTGATCCGATTATCGAAGTTCGCCCTGTGGCGACGCAAGTCGATGATTTACTGTCGGAAATTCACAAGCGGGTAGAAGTGAACGAGCGGGTTCTGGTTACTACGCTCACCAAAAAAATGGCAGAAGATTTGACTGATTATTTGGACGAACACGGCGTGCGGGTGCGTTATTTGCATAGCGATATTGACACCGTCGAGCGGGTCGAAATTATCCACGATTTACGAATGGGAATGTTTGACGTACTGGTTGGGATCAACCTATTGCGTGAAGGTTTGGATATGCCTGAAGTATCACTTGTGGCAATTTTAGATGCCGATAAAGAAGGCTTTCTACGTTCTGAACGCTCGCTGATCCAAACCATCGGACGTGCTGCCCGAAATCTCAACGGCAAAGCCATTCTCTACGGCGACCGCATTACTCACTCAATGCAAAAAGCGATCACGGAAACCGAACGCCGTCGTGAAAAACAGATGGAACATAACCGCTTACACGGCATCACCCCGCAAGCGTTAAACAAAAAAGTCGGCGAATTACTCGACATCGGTCAATCCGACAAACCGAAACGCAGCAAACAAGCGGTTAGATCCGCCGATCATTTTGCAAATGACTATAAACCAAAATCCCGCAAGGAATTAGAGAAAGAGCTCAAAGTTCTAGAGCAACAAATGAAAGAATTTGCTCAGAATTTAGAGTTTGAAAAAGCGGCAGCGGTAAGGGATAAATTGCAAACTTTGAAAGTGATGTTGTTGGAAATATAGAGCTTATTTAGGAGTAGAATGGCAAAAATAGTATGCAATAATGTTGAATTAGAAATAATTCCAATAGGACATTATTATCGTAGTGATGGTAGCGATACTAACGAATTTTATTATGCAATTTCATTGTATGAAGATAAGAAAAGGCAATCTTATCCCTTAGGAATAAATAATGGGTTGATAGATGTATTTGAGATTGAAACAATGGACTATATGATTTCTCAATCATGTTTTGACGCACTTTATAATCATAAAGTTAGTTATGCCGATGATATATGTAATGGTGGATTTGATATGTCTTTTTCTCCTATAGATGATAAATGGAAAATAGAAATTGAACTTAATCCTTACTATTTAGAACATGAAAATGGCATTGAATATAGCTTTGAGCTTAGTAAAGATGAATTTTTCTTATTTAGCAAAACACTAAGGTTGGAAGAAATAAAAGTTATTGTCAGTAGGGGATAATCCCCCGATAGCACTCGTCTGCGACGAGTGCTTTTTCTGAGACTCAACGCGATATGATCTCATTCAGATAATTCGCTTTTTATCACGATACCAACTCTTTTATTACTATTCTAATTTTTATATTGCTTGTTTAGCTTTGCGGTTTTTCTTCCATTTCCAGAAAATAAATAGACCGCCAACGACTAAAATAATCCAAATCGCTAATTGCCCTTTATGAATTTGTTCTTTTAACCAATCTAAATTTTTAGCACCAAAATCGCCTAAATAAACCCAAATCGGCACAGAAATAATGGCGGCAAAGAAATCAACTAGTACGAAGCGGGTGTAAGTGACACGACGTGTAATGCCTGATACTAAATATACCACGGCACGAAGTCCAGGTAAGAAACGGGCAACGAAAAGTAATTTCCAGCCTTGTTTTTCGAAACGTTCTTGCACGGTTTGGAACCGTTCTGGGGTGGCGATCTTTCGAATAAGTGGGAAATTGAGAATTTTTTCGCCATAAATGCGACCAAGCCAATACATAGTGCTATCACCGACGAGTACGCCAATCATACTCACGACTAACATCCAATGCACATTGGTGTAGCCTAACCCTGAAATAACCCCGCCTGAAACAAGGGTAATATCTTCTGGAATTGGTACGCCAAAACCACAAATAAGTAGTACAAAAAAAACGGCCCAGTAACCGTAGCTACTAAAAAATTCAATTAAATATTCCATTAAAACCTCTGTGGATTATGCCTGTGTCAAATTTCGTACAGACTGTCTAATAACGAGTTCAGGATAGAACTCCAACGTGGTTGGGGTATGTGGTTGTTCACCACTATTAATTCGTTCAAATAAAATATCCAGCGCCATTCGTCCAACGCGTGCTTTTGACTGGTGAATAGTCGTTAAAGGCGGGGCGTAAAAACGAGAGTTGTGGATATTATCGTAGCCGATCACCGAAATATCTTGCGGCACTGATAATCCTTTTTCAGTAATCGCTGAAATCGCTCCAAGTGCTACGGTATCGCAAGAGCAGACTACTGCTGTTGGCAATTTATCTTGCTTGAGAAGTTGATTCATGCTCTCAAAGCCGGCTTCTGGCTCGAAGTCATTTTCTAAAATCCATTCATCACGAATTAGCAATCCCGCTTCCGTCATGGCTTTCACATAGCCATCAAAACGGGCTTTGGAAATGGTTTTAAACAGATCACCAGTAATAATCGCAATATCCCGATGTCCATTGTCGATTAAATGGCGAGTAGCGAGATAACCGCCTTCGACCCCATGATCAAGAATACGGTCGCTTTTATTATCGTTTGGGCCCCAATCCATTACTACCATAGGTACATTGGTTGCATTAAATAGCTCGAAAGAGTTTTCCGCATATTCAGAGCACATCACCAAAATGCCATCCACCCGTTTTTTCACCAACATATCGAGATGGTTTTGAATTTTCTCAGGATTATTTTGGGTGTTACATAAAAACAACGAATAGCCATTTTGGTAGCAATATTCTTCAACCGCTAACACAATTTCCGCAAAATAGGGAGCTTCACTAGTGGTGATGATCATACCAATGGATTTGGTGGTATTTACTTTTAAACTGCGTGCTACGGCACTTGGCGAATAGTTTAGCTCAGAGACCGCCTTCCATACGGCTTTTGCGGTGTCTTCTGCAACAAAGCGGGTTTTGTTGATCACGTGGGAAACCGTTGTTGTTGAAACACCCGCTAGTTTGGCAACATCTTTAATCGTAGCCATAAGATTCCTCACAATCAAAAAATTGCCGTATTATAGCGAATTTCTTAAAATGCTTAAACAAAATAACGGATTGCTTTTCATTTTGGGCAAATCGTTTTAGAATAGCTGGGCTTTACGTGATTTAATGGAGAAAACAAAATGGGTACTTTGGGTTATTCAATGTTAGCAGTAATCGGTTCATTAGGCATGATTGTCTTATTTGCTGTGAACATTTTCTAATTTTAGTGTTATCAGGCGGGATTGACCCGCCTTAATTTTTTCTGCAGACAGGCGAAAACCTGTCTTTGTCTTTTTTATGAACAAACTCACTTTTGCAACACTGTCTTTCAATGCTCAACAGACACCCATTTCCGAGCAATTTGACGATATCTATTTTTCCACCCAAGATGGTCTTGCTGAAAGCTACTATGTTTTCCAAGACGGCAACCAGCTTTGGCAAAAATGGCAAAACCATACTCGATCGCATTTTGTGATTGCGGAAACGGGCTTTGGCACGGGGCTGAATTTCTTGGCGGTCGTTGAGCGTTTTCAGCAATTCCGATCGGAATTTCCCCATTTACCACTGAAACGGCTCTATTTTATTTCCTTTGAAAAATTTCCACTGCAGGCAGAACAGTTCGCGCTGGTTCATGAAACGTTTCCGCAATTTGCAAAACTGTCGCAGAAACTGACCGCTTGTTGGCAGCCTCGCCAAGTCGGCTGTCAGCGTTACCATTTTGATGATGTCTATTTAGATATTTGGTTCGGTGAAATGGCGGAGAATCTTATTCAGCTTGGGGATAGTGACAATAGCTCAGTCGATGCGTGGTTTTTGGATGGCTTTTCACCCGATAAAAATCCAGAAATGTGGAATGCACATCTTTATCGGCAGATGTTTCGCCTTACTCGCAATGGTGGATCTTTTGCGACGTTTACCGCCGCAAGTGAGGTGCGGAGAGGTTTACAAGCAGTCGGTTTTGAGGTGAAAAAACGCAAAGGCTTTGGCAAAAAACGAGAAATGTTATGGGGCGAAAAACCGTTTGATGCGTTGCCGAACGATATTCGCTTTCCTTATTTTTATCAGCAGAATCAAACAAATAATGAGGATGTGGCGATTGTTGGTGGTGGTGTGGCAAGTCTGTTTTTGGCATGGTCACTGTTGAAAAAGGGTAAAAAAGTCACCCTTTATTGTAAAGATGCACAGCTGGCGGAAAATACATCGGGCAATTTGCAGGGGGTGATTTATCCGCAGTTGAGCGACGATGATCAACGCAATGTGCGGTTTTATGTGCATAGCTTTGATTATGCCTTGCACCGCCTAGGGCAGCTGTCACAAGCGGTTACTTTCCAGCACAATTTTGCAGGTGTGGCACTTTACGCTTACAACGACAAAACGGCTCAAAAATTGCAGAAAATGGCAGAACAGGGCTGGGACGAACACCTCTTTAAGCGTTGTTCAGCAACGGATCTGAGTGAAAAAATCGGCTTATCTGTGGTGAATGGCGGGGCATTTATCTCGCAAGGCGGTTGGCTTTCACCTGTGGAGTTAGTTCGCAATGGCTTTGCTTATTTGCAAGCACTGGGGCTGAAAATTGTGCTCAATCATCGGGTTGATATGCCTGAATTTCACCGCGGCAAATGGCAATGGACACATCAGGACGAAAATTTTGCTCACGATGTGTTGGTACTGGCAAATGGACATACTTTAACGGATTTTCCGCAGGCAGACGGTATTCCCCTTTACCCTGTACGGGGACAAGTCAGCCAAGTGCCGACCAACGATCAGCTTCGCCAGCTAAAATGTGTAGTCTGTTTTGATGGCTATATTACACCGATGTCCGCATCGGAAAGCCACTGTATCGGGGCGAGCCATGTGCGTGACAATGCTGAAACGTCATTCAGTTTGGCGGAACATCAGCAAAATATTGCAAAACTTCAGCAGAATCTGACCGCTTGTCGCTGGACAGAGCAGATCGATAGCTCACAAAACCAAGCCAAAGTGGGCATTCGGGCGGCGTTGCGAGATCGGGTGCCAATGGTGGGAGCGACGCCGAATTTTACTCGGCAAAAAGCACAATTCGCTAATCTTTACAACCAACTTCGTCGTAGAGAGCCTATTGAGCAAGCAGAATGCTATCCGAATTGTTATTTGATTGCAGGGCTTGGCTCCCGAGGCTTAACTACCGCACCGCTATTGGCGGAGTTGCTTGCTAGCCAAATTTGCGGCGAACCTATGCCGTTGAGCGAAGACATTCGCCATGCATTAAGTACCAACCGCACTTGGATACGGAATTTGTTACGAGGTCGAAAAGTGACATAAAAAAACAGGGCGTATGATTATTACGCCCTGTTTTGCTATTCATGGTTTGTCTTTAGGTAATTTATATAATTGATTTTTATACAAATAACTGCCCAATAAGGCATGGGCAAGTGCCTCTTTTTTCATCGCCTCAGGCTGCTCTTTGGGAGTGAGTTTGCGAGATAGTTTGTCATACTCATAACCTTGTGGAGCATTGTTAGGTTGTAAGATAATCACATCTGAACCTTTCATCATCGCTTGCGTTTGGTCGTATTGCATAAAGGCACGATTGGGATCGTCATTTTGCGTTAGGTCATAACCGATCATTGGATAATCGCCGCTGATGCCCGCCAGAGAAAGGAGTGTGGTTGGCATATCAATTTGGCTCACTAAACGAGAGTCACGCTTTGGTTCAATGCCATCACCCAAAATTAACGCAGGAATATGGAAATGGTTGATCGGCACTAATTCCGCCCCTGCCACACGGGAATCGTGGTCCGCAATCACAAGAAAAATAGTATCTTTCCAGTAATTTGAATGTTGTGCTAATTTAAAGAAATACCCTAATGCATAGTCTGCATATTTGGCGGCATTATTGCGGGTCTGTTTGTCTTTATCAAAGAGCTCAATTTTGCCGTCGGGGAACTCAAACGGATCGTGGTGGCTTGATGTGAAAACTAAACTAAAGAATGGCTGATTGCCTTTGGCAAGTTCGGTGAATGTGTCATTGGCTTTATCAAACAGATCTTCATCACTCATTCCCCAAGTACCTTGGAATTTTGGATTTTTGTAATCTTTTTCATCAATAATGGTTTGGAAACCGTTGCCGTAGAAGTAGCTTGCCATATTATCGAAATGCTTTTCACCACCATAAATAAAGGACGTTTTATAGCCATTGCGACCGAGTAAATCGGCAATAGTGAAGAAACCATTTTGGCTTTTGGTCAGTTTCACGGTGGCACGAGCAGGTGTCGGTGTGAAACCTGCCGTTACGGCTTCAATGCCACGCACTGATCGGGTTCCTGTGGCGTAGAGATTTTCAAATAACCAGCCTTGCATGGCGAGTTTATCAAATTCAGGGCTGATTGGGCGCCCACCTAACGTGCCAATAAACTGTGCACCTTGGCTTTCCATCAGCAAAATCACGATATTTTTGGGTTTGCCTTGATAAGTGGCTTGGTTGCGGCTTAAGGTTGGATATTGTGCTGAAATATAGTCATTTACATCACGTCCACGGCTCTGTTTAACGATTTGTAACATTTCGTCCACCGCCATTTTGCCATACTGTTCAGAAGACTTATCTTCATCTTTTAATTGCTGAGCAGCATAAAGCACCGAATAGCCTGAATTGAGTACCAGTGAATTAATTAACGGATCGCCCGAAAATGCCACCATAGCAGGGTTAATTCCACGATGTTGGAAAGTGGAACGAGCACCAATAAAGGAAATGGCAATAATCACCAACGCCATCACCGGTCGCCATTTCCAACTTGGTGAACGCAGATTTTGCGTTGCCCAGCCAGAGAGTTTCCAATAAATCACAGTAGCTAAAATGGTGGTCACTAAACTCAAAATGACAGCGGTTAAATGCCCGTTTACTAGCATCGTAGAGACTTCTTTCGGGTAAAGCAAATATTCAATAAATAAGCGGTTTGGACGGAAATCGTAGGTGTCAATAAAGGCTGGTGTTGCCATTTCCACAAAGATAATGAACACGCTGCTGACGGTGAGCCATACACGTAAAATCGTTTTCCAAATGTGGCCTAACACATTGTGATGATAAAGCAATACACTAAACAGGGCAGGCACACCAAACAGATAGCAAACGGAAACAATATCGATCCGAATACCTTGCAAAAAGAGGGGTAACCAGCCATCAACAGCCGCAATGCGATCCGCGTGCCATAGGGAAAGTCCAAGCCGAGAAAGGCTAAAGATAATGAGATTAAGCACCACGAAAAACAGCACGGGGAATAACACAGCGCGGGCTTGTTGTTGCATACGCAAACCTTATTCTAAAATGGAAATAAAATCTCCCACACGGATCACCCCGCTATTTTCAGGCACCAAATGAATACCAAAAATGGGTTTGCCTTTTTCATTGGTATGTTGTTGTTTGAGCGTGCGAAACGGTTCCGCTTTGGGGTCGAGTTCAAGGGTTTGTACATCACGGGTAATCAGAATACAGCGAGTACAGCATTGCGAGAAGGTGAATTTGACTTCACCAATTTGAATTTTTCGCCACTGTTCTTCTTCAAACGCCACGTTGCCGTCTATGACAATATTGCCACGAAATTGTTCCATCGAAATTGGCACAGGCGACCATTTTTGCACCTGCTCCAAGGATTTTTCTGAAACCAGTAACAGCGGATTACTATCGGCAAAACTTAGCGGATGATCGCCAAAGTTGGCAACAGTGCGTTGGCTTTTTTCACCCAACCAACGCAACTGCACAGGGCGACCCAATTTTTCGCTCAGCCATTGATTGACGGTTTCACCTGCGATCCAAGATGGGAAATAGGTTCCCCATACTTCGCTGGAGTCACATTTTGCAAAATCTTGGTATAAAGCGACCGCTTGTTCGCCCTGATCGTCGCGGATCACAATTCCCGTCGAAATCGGAAATGCTGACAAACGATAGAGCATCTGCTCCTTGCGGGCGGTGATAAAGGTGCCATCAGGCTCCGTAATCATAAATTCCCGATCGAAATTCAATCCCTGAGGTTGCACAAACGCCTGTGCAACTTTGTATGCTCGGGTCGATTTTATCGGAAACAAATTTAGTTCAGTAACTTGCATTTGATTCTCCTTTAAAAATGGCTCGCACAATAGCGGAAAAGCCTGAAATTTGCAAAAAATTCCAGTAAAATGGCCGCTTGTATTTTCGCAAAATGAAAAGAGCTAATTATGGCAAAGAAACCAACAGATTTTGAAACCACGTTAAAAGAACTAGAAGACATTGTTGGGCGTTTGGAAGCGGGCGATTTACCGTTAGAAGATGCCTTAAACGAATTTGAAACCGCAATTAAATTGGTGCAACAGGGGCAAGATCGTCTGCAAAAAGCCGAGCAACGCATTCAAATTTTATTACAGAAAAACGAGCAAGCTCCCCTTGCCGATTACGAATAATAGGGTAGCGTAATGGTAAAATTTTCGCAGGAACTGACCGCTTGTCAGGCTCGGGTTAATCACTTTTTAGAACAGCAACTACATAATTACGAACAGGCGGGATCACCCTTAGTCGAAGCGATGGCGTATGCCGTATTATTAGGCGGTAAACGAGTTCGCCCGTTTTT
This sequence comes from Frederiksenia canicola, assembly GCF_011455495.1. Lineage (NCBI taxonomy): Bacteria > Pseudomonadati > Pseudomonadota > Gammaproteobacteria > Pasteurellales > Pasteurellaceae > Frederiksenia > Frederiksenia canicola. The sequence goes on along the minus strand of NZ_CP015029.1, from coordinate 1,638,549 downwards.
GATTTACGCGACAGGGAAAATGCTGGGTGTGCCACTAGACAAACTTGATCACTCCGCTGCTGCAATGGAAGCCATTCATGCGTATTCGTTAGTACACGACGATTTGCCTGCAATGGACGATGATAGATTTCGCCGTGGCAAACCAACTTGTCATATTGCGTTTGATGAAGCTACGGCAATTTTAGCGGGCGATGCGTTGCAAAGTTTTGCGTTTGAGCTATTAGCGAAAGATCCCAGCCTCACAAGCGGTCAAAAAGTTGCACAAATTTACCAACTGGCGACTGCTGCGGGAGCAAGTGGAATGTGCTTAGGGCAGAGTTTGGATTTACAAGCGGAAAATAAAAGTGTCAGTCTTGCGGAGCTAGAACACATTCACCGCAATAAAACGGGAGCGTTGATTGTGGCTTCAGTGTTGATGGGATTTAACTTATCTGATTACGCACAACATATTGAAATTAAAAATAATTTAGAACAATACGCCCGAGCGATTGGATTAGCCTTCCAAGTACAAGATGACATTTTAGATGTGATTGGGCAGAGCGATAAAATTGGCAAAACCGTTGGTTCAGACGAAGCATTGAATAAAAGCACCTACCCGAGATTACTCGGTTTAGATGGAGCCAAGCAGAAAGCCAATGATTTATACCAAACCGCACTGAATGCGTTAGAACAATTGCCGTTTGATTCACAAATTCTGCGAGAGCTGGCAGAATTTATTGTGAAACGTGAGGCCTAAGCAATTTTATTCATAACAAGAAAGAAAGGAAAAGCGTATGCAAACTTACAATATTGCTGTGTTAAGCGGCGATGGAATTGGTCCTGAAATTATGGCTCAAGCGATCAAAGTGCTTGATGCGGTGCAGCAAAAATTTGATTTTAAACTCAATTATCACCCTTACGATATCGGCGGCATTGCGATTGATAACCACGGTAAAGCCTTGCCAGACAGTACATTGAAAGGCTGTGAGGCGGCAGATGCTATTTTATTCGGCTCGGTAGGCGGGCCAAAATGGGAGCATTTGCCTGCTAACGAACAGCCAGAGCGTGGGGCGTTATTGCCACTGCGTAAACATTTTTCACTATTCTGCAACCTTCGCCCAGCCACGCTTTACCAAGGCTTGGAACAGTTTTGTCCATTACGTGCAGATATCGCCGCGAAAGGGTTTGATATGGTTACGGTGCGTGAATTAACGGGCGGGATCTATTTCGGTCAGCCAAAAGGGCGTGAAGGCACGGGTGCCAATGAAAAAGCATTTGATACGGAAGTTTATCATCGTTATGAAATCGAACGGATTGCGAGAGTGGCATTTGAAACTGCAATGAAACGCCGCAAACACGTGACTTCGGTGGATAAAGCCAACGTGCTGATGAGCTCTATTTTGTGGCGTGAAGTGGTGAATGACGTGGCAAAAGATTACCCTGAAGTTACGCTCGATCATATCTATATCGACAATGCTACGATGCAGTTGATCAAACAGCCAAATTTCTTCGATGTGTTACTCTGTTCTAACATTTTTGGCGATATTATTTCTGATGAATGTGCGATGATCACCGGCTCGATGGGTATGCTGCCGTCAGCTAGTTTGAATGAGAAAGGCTTTGGTTTATACGAGCCTGCGGGCGGTTCAGCACCAGATATTGCAGGTAAAAATATCGCCAATCCTATCGCACAAATTCTTTCTGCGGCAATGATGTTGCGTTATAGTTTTGGCTTGGAAGATGCCGCAAAAGCGATTGAAAACGCAGTGCAAAAAGTGCTTGCAAATGGACATCGAACAGCGGATTTAGCCGATCAATCTGCACCAGTGTCCACAAGTGAAATGGGCGATTTAATTACCCAAGCGATTAATGGCTAGTGAAGCCGAAAAAGAAGGTGGTTGTAAAATCACCTTTTTTATTTTAGAGTGAAAAAGGTGAGGGCGTTCCCAGCACTTCTCGGCACACGGAGCTTTCAATTCTGGCTGCTTTCTTCCGAACCTGACCAAGTAAACTGAATTCCATTGCGAGAGACCAAAAACGCCCTCATTGGATTACACCAAAGTGTAAGGACCCGAATTATAGAGAGTTCATTGAATGAACTCAAGTAAAAAGCACAACAAGCGGTACGATTGTTTGAAAAATTTCCAAATTTTAGGAAAGCTAACAAGGAGAACAACATGAAAGCACTTGCACGTTTAATCGAATTACTGACTTTGGAACGCCTAGATGATGGTTTGTTTCGAGGTGAAAGTGAAGACCTTGGCTTTCCTCAAGTATTTGGCGGGCAAGTCGTTTCACAAGCTATTGCAGCGGCAATGCGAGTGGTTGATGTTGAAAGAGATCTTCACTCCTGCCATTGTTATTTCTTGCGAGCAGGCGATGCGGCGTATCCGATTATTTATGAAACAGAAGTGCTACGAGAAGGCAAAAGTTTCACTGCGGTAAGCGTGAATGCAAAGCAACATAATGAGCTTATTTGTCGAGTGATGACTTCATTTCAAGTTCGGGAAGTAGGGTTTGAACATCAAGTGAGTATGCCAAAAGCAGGCTCCCCTGATGAATTTTATTCTGAGAATGAACTGATACAGTCGTTAGCATTGATGTTACCAATGCCATTGAGAGAAAAATTTCAGGCAGAGCGTGCGTTTGATGTGCGTATTAAGTATCCTAATGATCCTTTCAATGGTCATAAATTACCAGCAGAGCAGACACTGTGGGCGAAATTAAATGGCAATGCACCGCTGGATCGCCGTTTGCAACAATGTCTTGTCGCTTATTTCAGCGATTTTCACTGTATTTTGACGATGTTACACCCGCATGAACGTGGTTTTATGCAACCAGGTGTTCGAATCGCGACCCTTGATCATAGTTTATGGTTTCATCGAGACATTAATTTTAATGATTGGCTACTGTTTGCATTACATAGCTCTAACGCAAGCGGTGCAAGAGGGCTAACTCGCGGGGAAGTGTTCGATCAGCAAGGTAATTTGCTTGTGACGTATCAACAAGAAGGGCTAATTCGTGATGAGTCAGAAAGCATAGAAAATTAAGCAAGCCGCCTTGGATAATCACCAAGGCTTTTTACTTTGACTTGCTTTGCACCAATTGCAAAATTTCGTTAGAATCTGACCGCTTGTAACCTTTGAAACGTTTAAGATAAATGATTGATTTTCGTCCTTTTTACCAACAAATCGCCACCACGAACTTATCAGCGTGGCTTGAAACCCTACCTTTACAACTCAAACAGTGGGAAAAACAAACCCACGGCGATTACGCCAAATGGGCAAAAATTGTCGATTTTCTGCCAACTTATCCTGCCAAAATTGATCTGAGCAAACGAGTTGAAGCCCGTTTAAACGAGCCACTTTCAACAGGCGAAATGCAGCGGCTGGTTTATCATCTCAAACAGCTTATGCCTTGGCGAAAAGGACCTTACCACCTTTATGGTGTGCATATTGATACTGAATGGCGTTCCGATTTCAAATGGGATCGTGTACTGCCACATTTATCGCCATTGAAAGACCGAACCGTACTCGATGTCGGCTGCGGTAGCGGCTACCATATGTGGCGAATGGTCGGTGAAGGGGCAAAAATGGTGATCGGTATTGATCCTACAGAGCTGTTTTTATGCCAATTTGAAGCAGTACGAAAATTGCTGAACAACGATCGCAGAGCGAATTTAATTCCCCTTGGCATTGAACAAATGCAGCCGTTACACGCCTTTGACACGGTGTTTTCAATGGGGGTGTTGTACCACCGTAAATCGCCACTTGATCACCTTTCACAGCTTAAAAATCAACTCGTCAAAGGTGGGGAGTTGGTGCTAGAAACCTTGGTGATTGATGGTGATGTGAACACCGTGCTGGTACCAGTCGACCGCTACGCCAAAATGAAAAACGTCTATTTTATTCCATCTGTGGCGGCATTGATTAATTGGCTAGAGAAAGTCGGCTTTAAAAACGTTCGTTGCGTAGATGAAGCGGTCACCACATTGGAAGAACAACGCAAAACCGACTGGCTAGAAAACGAATCGTTGATTGATTTCTTAGATCCAAACGACCACAGCAAAACCCTTGAAGGCTACCCCGCACCAAAACGAGCGGTGATTATTGCGAATAATCCTTAAAAAGGTGTAATTAACGCAATTTAAATCAGATTTTATAAGTGGCATTCTGAATGCTAAAACAAACTCTGCTGCCCAATTAAAAACTCAGGTTTAGCTTTTACTGAAAATCCATATTCGGCTAAATAGCCTTTTAAGCTCTCAATATTGTAGAAAGAATGGCTTTTGGTGGTGTTCTGGAAATAGAGATAGAGCTGGTCGAATTCATCTCTGCGTTGATGAAGTAACTTGGCTAAATGTTGTAATTCGCTTTCACTATAACGGTAGTCGTGGCGTTCTGCCGCTGATTGCGCTTTCCACCAGTTTGGATTACGTCCATGTAGGCGTAAATAAGCGGTGCGTTGATTGGCGTAAAATTGAAAAGTGGGCAAGCCGATATTCTGTGGATAATCCACATTACACCAAATCAAATTTTGTTTACCTTGAAAATAATCCAGTACGGATTGGATATGCCAACTGGCGTGGCGAAATTCAATGGCTAAAGGATAGCCCTCAAACCAAGACACCAATTCCGCAAGATAATAACGATTGGCTTGAGTGCGTTCAAAACTCGAGGGAAACTGGATAAACAAATTCGCCAAACAATCTTGTTCTACCAATGGTTGCAACGCATTTAAAAAGGCTTCTGCTTGTTGTTTAAGTGCGGTGCGTTTATGGCTAAAATCCTGATGCAATTTCACCGAAAATTTCAACCGCTCTTTTGCCTTCTCCACCATGCCTTGCAACGCCTTAGCCCCGATTGGTGCGTGAAAGGTGCTGTTGATTTCAATGGCATCATAATGCTGGCTGTAAATCGTCAAAAAATCTGATTTATCTGTGCCAAATGGATAAAGCGTACCGATTAAATCTGTATCGCTATAACCGCCTGTGCCGAGGTAGATGTGGGGTAATTGCATTTTACTATTCATCGGACTCTAAAGAGCCTTTTTGACTTTTCAACAAGCGGTCAAAATCACTTTCAAATTTGCGATCTTGAATAATACGGTATTTTTCAAACTCCGTTTCGGCATAAAGTTTTGCTTCATCAAAACTGATTTTGCCTTTGTTGTCTAAAATCGGTAAATCATCCGCATTTAAGAAAATATCCAACCGCTTTGCCCAATCTTCCATTGTCATTGGAATTTGTCGCCTAGCACGTCGCTCTGCAAGGTCTAAAAACGCATTGACGATCGCCCCCAAATCTTTTAACTCTTCATTATTCAAGTAGTTCTTTGCTACCAATACATCGCTTTTTAAGATTTTGCCATCGGGTGATTTTGCCCAAGTGCTCAATCCCATATTCGGCTTATTGCTGTCTGCTCGTTCTCGAATCAATTCCGCAGCAGTATGTTGATGAATAGCGTAATGCAGTTTGTTTTGAACAGTAGCAAAAAACTGCTTGGTTGTTGGAGCATCTTTGTTGTAATCCACCGCTGTGGCATAAATATCAGTAATCTTCTGATAAAAACGGCGTTCCGATAAGCGAATTTCTCGAATTTCTTCTAACAAACGCTCAAAGTAATCTTCTCCTAAGAACGAACCGTTTTCCATTCGTTCCCGATCTAGCACATAGCCTTTCATCGAAAATTCACGCAAAACTCTAGTTGCCCATTGACGAAACTGTGTTGCCCGCACGGAATTAACCCGATAGCCAACAGAAATTACAGCATCTAAATTATAGTGTTTAGTGTTGTAATTTTTACCGTCTGAGGCAGTTGCCGAGAAAATCTCGGTAACTGAAAAAGGATCTAACTCGCCATCTTTAAAAATATTTTTTAAATGCAGAGAAACATTATCACTAGAGCATTCAAAAAGTTCAGCAATACGTTTCTGTGTTAACCAAATTTCGCCATTTTCATAACGAACTTCAATATTTTTATCGCCTGTTTGATTGGTAAAAATCAAAAATTCGGCAGTGCTGTTGCGGATCAGTTTGGTCATCATTAAATACCTTTGCAAAAATCTGTGCAAATTTTACCGATTGTTGTGATTTTGTCGAATGGAAATATGAGATTTTCGACAGAGATCGCAAAATGCGTAATCTTTTAGATGAGAAGAAAAAGACTGAATAAAAGGCAAGCGGTCAGTTTTGGAGAAAAATTTGCAAATTTGGGATAAAAGTTCAGTTGGAATATTGGTTCTATAAACAAGAATAGATAAGGCTCGTCTGCAATGAGCGCTTTGCATAACAAAATTTTAGCACTCGTCAAAGACGAGTGCCATCGGGGGAAAAAATTATCGAGCTTGAGTTATCAAGTTTGAAAAAATATCTGTAAATTTATAAATTGCACTACTAATAGCAGCTAGTACAATTAAAGCTGTATATGCTGGATGAGCTTTTATCAATTCAAAAATAACAATCCAGTGAAATCCATATTTTTCTCTGAATGTACCATTATTCTTTAGTTTATTTGCATGTGCTCTATCAAAAAAATTAGCTAACATATCTAGTTTCCTTAATGTAGACATGTGTAGTGCCTTATAATTTTTTTCTTTAAATGCATTTGCTTCATCACGCCCTTCCATTGCATCCTTCACAGCAACATTATTCATTGCGGCAAGTACCATCATACGCCCTTTATATTCTTTTCCATTTTTTGTATATTCATGACTCGCATAATTACGTCCATATAAAGAAACTAACACTCTTGCAAGATCAAATTTTCTATCATCAGTAATAATTACAGGTTCTCCCCCTAAAACTTTGTATCTGTGTTCTAAAGCTTGAAACCCATAATTTATATCTCTCATATTCCAATGAATATAGTGTGCTCTTGAATTTATTCTAATAAAATTAAAATAAGAATCCAAAACATCCTTTTCTAACTCATCTAAATATTCATCAATTTGATCTTCTTTATTTTTCACTTCAGCGGATAACCAAATAGACCAATAATGAGTTTGCGCATCTTCTAAATTACGTAATCCTATTGACGTTATACGACCACTCTTAAAGGTATTATATTCTTCATCATAAAAAGATTCACAAGAATAATGAACCACATAATTATTTGATTTATTTGAATAAATAGTATCCATCAGCTCTCTATTTCGGCGTCTACTTTTTAGTCTATCCAATTCTGAAATATTTGTTTTTGGCATTTGATTTTATTCCTTTACAAAAGTAATTCTACTTCATCGCTACACTCAACCATTTCAACATCGTCTTCTCATCCCAACCTTTTCGTTTGGCATAATCCACAGCCTGATCTTCGTCAATACGTCCTAGTGTGAAATAGTTGCTCGCTGGGTGGGAGAAGTACCAGCCGCAGACGGAGGCGGCGGGCCACATGGCGTAGCTTTCGGTGAGTTTCATGCCGATGCGTTGTTCTACTTCCAATAAATCCCAGATGATCTGTTTTTCGGTGTGTTCTGGGCAGCTTGGGTAGCCGGGGGCGGGGCGGATGCCGATGTATTCTTCACGAATTAAACGTTCGTTATCCATAGTTTCGTTTGAATAGCCCCAAACTTTAGTGCGAAGTTCAAAGTGAAGATATTCCGCCATGGCTTCGGCTAAACGGTCGCCGACGGCTTGCAGTAAGATGGCGTTGTAGTCGTCACCTGCGGCTTTGTAGCCTTCCACTAAGTCGTGCTCTTCAATCCCTGCACAAACGGCGAACATACCGAACCAGTCTTGCTGTCCGCTCTCTTTATCGGCGATAAAATCGCTCAAGCAAAGGTTATATGGGCTTTTGCTGTTTTTGCCCCGTTCGGTTTGTTGGCGTAGGTTATAGACTTTGCCCACTGGCGAAGTGCGGTCGGAATTTGCAAAAATTTCAATATCATCGCCCGCTCGACAGGCAGGGAAAATCCCCATTACGCCACTTGGGTTGAGTTTGCCGTTTTGCTCTAATTCGTCTAACACTTTTTGGGCATCATTCCATACTCGGCGAGCTTCTTCGCCCCCTTCAGGATAATCGAAAGCATCAGGATAGCCACCCATCAAGCCCCATAACATAAAGAATGGCGACCAGTCGATAAATTTGCGTAAGGTGGCAATCGGCACGTTTTTATATTCGATAATGCCCGTTTGTTTTGGCTGTGGCACTTGATAATCCGCCCATTCGCCCGCAAAGGCATCAAAGCGATTGGCTCGTGCCTCTTCAATTGGCAACTGTTTGCGTGGAGCTTTTTTGTTGGCAAAGGCGTGCTGAATTTGCTCATATTCCTTTTTCATTCGTTCCCACAATTCCGCTTTAGTTTCTGGGTTCATTAGTGCAGCACAAACGGTTACCGCACGAGAAGCGTTGGTGGTATAAACCACTTCGTGCTTATATTTTGGATAGAGTTTAATAGCTGTATGTTCTTTTGACGTGGTCGCTCCGCCAATCATCACCGGCAGATTTAAGCCTAAACGGGTCATTTCGCCTAAGAAATATTCCATTTCATCTAAAGACGGGGTAATCAAACCACTCAACGCAATCACATCGGCTTTTTCTCGAATGGCGGTGTCGATAATTTTATCCGCAGGCACCATCACGCCTAAGTCAATCACTTCAAAGTTGTTACATTGCATCACCACACTCACGATATTTTTACCAATATCGTGCACATCGCCTTTCACCGTTGCGATTACCACTTTGCCCGCTGACGAGCCTTTTTGCTTGGTGGCATTGATAAATGGCTCTAAGTAAGCCACCGATTGCTTCATTACACGAGCAGATTTTACCACTTGCGGTAGGAACATTTTGCCATCACCAAATAGCTCGCCCACCACATCCATACCATCCATTAACGGCCCTTCGATCACTTCCAATGGCGAGCTGAATTTTAAGCGAGCTTCTTCGGTGTCTTCAATGATATGGTTGGTGATCCCTTTGACTAAAGCGTGTTTCAAACGTTCTTCTACGCTCCAAGTTCGCCACTCGGCGACGCTGTTATCTTCCTGACGAGCGGTCGAATTTCGGTATTTTTCTGCAAGTTCGATTAGCTGTTCTGTGGCGTCTGGACTACGGTTTAGCACCGCATCTTCAATGATGTTACGCATTTCAGGATCGAGATCATCATAAATCGCCAACTGCCCAGCATTGACAATCCCCATATCCATGCCTTGCTTAATAGCGTGATAGAGGAAAACGGCGTGAATGGCTTCACGCATCACATTATTGCCTCGGAATGAGAAAGAGACGTTAGACACACCGCCCGAAATTTTGGCGTGCGGTAGGCTCTGTTTAATTCGCCCTACGGCATTGATGAAATCCACACCGTAGTTGTTGTGTTCTTCAATTCCTGTACCGATAGCGAAAATGTTTGGGTCAAAAATAATATCTTCAGGCGGAAAGCCCACTTGATCCACTAAAATGCGGTAGGCTCTGGTACAGATTTCTACTTTGCGATCTTCTGTATCTGCTTGCCCCACTTCATCAAACGCCATCACCACCACAGCCGCACCATAACGGCGAACGAGCTTGGCTTGTTGAATAAATTTCTCTTCCCCTTCTTTCAAGGAAATCGAGTTCACGATTGCCTTGCCTTGCACCACTTGCAAGCCTGCTTCAATTACTTCCCATTTGGACGAATCGATCATCACCGGCACTTTTGCCGCATCAGGTTCCGTCGCCATAATGTTGAGGAAACGCACCATACATTTTTCCGAATCGAGCAAGGCCTCGTCCATATTGACATCGATCACCTGTGCACCGTTTTCCACCTGCTGAATGGCAATTTCAATGGCTTCGGCAAATTTTTCTTCCTTGATTAGCTTTTTAAATTTAGCCGAACCCGTCACGTTATTGCGTTCACCCACATTGACGAACAGGCTATCTTCATCAACGGTTAATGGCTCAAGCCCAGATAAACGCATAGCGGTTTTGATTTCAGGTAACTGACGTGGTTTGATGCCTTCCATCGCTTCACTAAAGGCTTTGATATGCTCAGGCGTTGTCCCACAGCAACCGCCAACAATGTTCACAAAACCTTGCTCCGCCCATTCTTTTAAATGAGCTGCCATTTCTTCCGCACCTAAATCATAGCCCCCAAAGGCATTTGGCAAGCCTGCATTAGGGTGCACAGACACATAGGTCTCGCTGATTTTCGACATAGCTTCTACATATTGACGCAACTCTTTCGGGCCTAAAGCACAGTTCAAGCCAAAAGTGAGTGGTTTAACATGGCGTAGGGAATTGTAGAAGGCTTCGGTGGTTTGTCCCGAAAGGGTTCGCCCAGAGGCATCGGTGATCGTGCCTGAAATCATAATTGGCAAAATCACGCCCAATTCTTCAAACACTTGGTCAATAGCAAAGGCAGCTGCTTTAGCGTTTAAGGTATCGAAAATGGTTTCGATCATAATCAGATCAGATCCACCTTCAATTAAACCTCGAGTGGCTTCCGCATAAGCATCAACTAATTCCATAAAAGTGACGTTACGGAAACCGGGATCGTTTACATTCGGTGAAATTGAGGCTGTGCGGTTGGTTGGGCCTAAAATCCCCGCCACAAAACGAGGCTTTTCTGGCGTGCTATATTTATCTGCCGCCAAACGAGCCAATTTTGCCCCTGCAAAATTGAGTTCATAAGCTACCGCTTGTAATTCATAATCGGCTTGGGCAATGGTGGTTGAGCTAAAAGTATTGGTTTCAATAATATCTGCACCCGCCGCCAAATATTTCTCGTGAATGGCTTTAATTAGCAACGGCTGGGTGAGAGTTAATAAATCGTTATTACCACGCAAATCAACGGGGCTATTTTTAAAACGCTCGCCACGAAAATCTGCTTCAGTGAGTTTATATTTTTGGATCATCGTCCCCATCGCACCGTCTAGAATTAGAATGCGTTGAGAGAGGAGAGTAGTGAGAAGTTGTGTTTGGTCTTTCATTAGAATCTATAAGTAAAGGAAAATAGGCGAATAATAGGAAGATAGCGAAAGCCTGTCAAAGGTTTATTTGAAGTACTTGCAAGCGGTCAGATCCACACGCAATTTTGCAAACAAAAAAGAGTTGCTGTTTCCAGCAACTCTTGTACTTAAAATTTAGTTAGATAACAGGCTATCAGATTACCATTGATAACCAACACTACCACCAAAGTTGACATCACCGCGAGAGTTCAAGCCCGCTCCGACTTTGATTGAGATTTTGTTGTTATCAGAGTTTCTTGAGTATCCTACCGCAACGGCTGATTCAGCTTTGTATGAACCCATACCGACGGAAATGATGCTCTTGCCAGCTTCATTTGGACGTTGTAAGAAGGAGATTGCAGTTGCACCAGCAATACCAGCACGAAGATCTTTGTTGATTTTATTCACGTGGTTATTGATGTTATTTACTGCACCTTTTAATTGTCCAACATTTACTGCATCATTGTTATCAACACCAGGAGCAACGTTAGTAATGCGTGCAGCAGAACCATCTGCCTTACTCACTTTTAAGTCACCCGTTGAAGTTGAACCTACTTTCGGCCCTTTATCCCCACCAACTTGAATGGTGTTAAATACTGGGTTGTCCGAAATGGTTACTTTCACTTGACGTGTGCCATCAGCCAGCGTTGAACCTGTGACCGTTGCATTTTTGTTGCCACTTGCAAATTCAACACGGCTGTTATTACGCACTTGATCTTTGTATTTGTCATCTGCTGTGCCAATCACAAAGCCTAAGTTTTGTAAATCACCCACGGTCGCCACATTGTTCGGGTTAGAGTTTGCAAAATCCGCTAAACCACCGTTACCTGCTGTACCTAAAGCATCTTTCGCTTTTGCTGCATCAATGGCTTTTGCATTCGCTTTTGCAGAACCGTTTGGATCAACTTGATCTGCTGCATACCATTTACCATCGTTAGCAAGTTTGATGTCTTTGCCATCTACTTGCGGCGCAACAAAGGTGTTTGCACCATTTGCAACATTACCTAATTGTGATGGTGCACCAATTTCACCATTCGGTGCAGCTGGGTTCACTAAGTTAGTGCTTAATGCATTCACATCCGCAGGTTTAGTCATATCTGGTTTGCCATCTGCACCCACTTGGTAGAACTTGTCTCCCACTTTCGCTACAGGCACATCTTTACCACTTGCATCTTTAGTTGTGTAGGTAAGTGGTAAACCATTTACGTGTACAGAAACTTTGGTTGTATCCACACCTGTTTTTTCATCACGTGTTGTTTCTGCTGTTACAACCGTATTTGCACCATTGGTGAAATCAACCACATCGTTCGGGGTCACTTTTTCAGTCGGTTTACCCTTACCGTTGGTGGACTCACCATTTTGTTGTACAAAGAAGCCTGATTTGTTAACTGTTTGATCTAATTGATCTTTGTTCACCGCTTGGTCAGGTTTTTCTGCCCAGGCAACATTATCCAAGTTCACACCACCTGTACCTTTGGTGATTTCATCTTTAGCATTTGGATTTGCTTTGATTGCGGCTGCTTTCGCTGCATCTACTGCTTTTAAGATGTCCGCTGGCGTTGCTTGTGGGTTAGCAGCCAAAGTGTCTGCGACCGCTTTTTCAGCTGCAGCTGCAATTGGGTCTTTCACTTCATACTTCGGCGTTTCTTTACCAAGACCGTTAGTGAGCTGCGCACCTTTGTTCAGTTTTGCAACTTCAGCATCTGCTAATGGTGTTGCATTACCGTTTGGTTTGCCATCTGCTCCAACTTGATCTTTAGCATAGATCTTGCCGTCGTTTGCTTTCACAAACTCTTTGCCCGTTGCGTCGGTGTATTTGAAGTCAATTGGTAAATCCACATCCACTTTTACAGTCGTCGTCGTTACTACTTTACCGTCTTTGTCTTCTTGCTTCACTGTACCCAATGATACTTGAGTATTTTTACCGTCAGCAAAACTAACTTTATCATCAGGGTTCACTTTTTCAGACTTGTTGTTATAGTCCACGTTTGCCGCTTCTGCTGCATCCGCTTTACCGACTGTCCAGCCTGATTTTTGCAACGCTTCTGCGACTTTGTGACCAGTCACTAAGCCATCACCATTGTTTACCACAGTGTCTTTCTGTGCTTGTGTTAATGGTGTTGCCCCCGCTTTTGGCTCACCTGTTGTTGGGTCAATGTCTGATTTTTTGTAGTAGTTACCATCTGGGGTTTTCACTACTTCCGTTTTTTGACCATCAATGGTTGCAATGCCTTCGTTTGGCTTGATAACGTCACCTTCTTTCAAGGAAATCTTGATTTCACGTGTGCCATCCGCTTTAGTTGCACCTTCTACATTGATAAATTTCTTATCGCCAACAAAGTCTACTTTGGCATTGTTACGAACTTGGTCGGTATAACCATTTTCTGATGCACCAATGTTAAAACCAAGATTTTGTAAATCACCAACTGTCGCCGCATTGTTCGGGTTAGATTTCTCGAAATCTACTAAACCACCATTAGGTGTTGCCTTAAGTGCTTCTGCTGCTTTCGCTGGGTCAATAGCGGTTGCGGTATCTGTTGGTTTACCGTTAGCTCCAACATCACTTTCTTTGTACCATTTACCGTCGTTAGCGAGTTTAATTTTCTCACCGTCAACAACTGGTGCATCAAAGGTGTTTGCACCATTTGCAACATTACCTAATTGTGATGGTTTACCAATCTCACCATTCGGTGCAGCTGGATTCACTAAGTTAGTGCTTAATGAATTCACATCCGCTGGTTTGGTCATATCTGGTTTGCCATCTGCTCCCACTTGGTAGAACTTGTCACCCACTTTCGCCACAGGTACATCTTTGCCTGTTGCATCTTTGGTCGTGTAAGTAAGTGGTAAGCCGTTTACATTGACTGTAACTGTTGTCTTATCAGCACCCGTTGCTTCATCACGCTTGGTTTCTGCTGTCACAAGGGTATTCGCACCATTTGCAAAGTTTACCGTGTCGTTTGGTGTGACTTTCTCAGTTGGTTTACCTGCGATAGTTGACTCACCGTTTTGCTCTACAAAGAAGCCTGATTTGTTGACAGTTTGATCTAACTGGTCTTTGTTCACCGCTTGGTCAGGTTTTTCTGCCCATGCAACATTATCCAAGTTCACACCACCTGTACCTGCAGTCACCGTATCTTTCGCTTCAGGATTTGCTTTAATCGCATCAACACGCGCTCTATCCGTTGCTGTTTTTACTGCAGCTGCAATTTGCTCTGGAGTAGCTTGTGGGTTGTCTTGCAATGTTTTCGCAACAGCATCTTTGGCTGCTTTTTCTACTGCTACTTGAATTGGATCTTGTGCAGTATAACCATTGTTTGGTTGACCATTTGCATTTACCCCATCAGTAAGCTGAGCACCTTTCTTCAACTCAGAAACTTGGTCATCTGTGAGTGGTTGAGCACTGATGCTTGGGAAGCCATCAACACCTACTTCATTTTTCGCATAGAACTTACCATCGTTTGCTTTCACATACTCTTTGCCTGTCGCATCGGTATATTTGAAATCAACTGGTAAATCGACATCCACTTTCACAACAGTCGTAGTAACAACTTTGCCATCCGCATCTAATTTCTTCACAGTACCTAAAGACGCTACTGTGTTTTTACCATCTGCAAAGCGAACATTATCATTCGGGTTCACTTTTTCATCTGCATTAGTATAAGTGACTTCAAATGCTTCTTCAGCCTCTGCTTTACCTACTGTCCAACCTGATTTTTGCAACGCTTCTGCCACTTTGTGACCCGTCACTAAACCATTACCATTGTTTTTAATGGTTGCAACTTGATCATCGGTTAGTGGTGTGATATCCGCTCTTGGTTGATTTGACTTTGGATCAACAAATGGAAGACCTGTTGTAGGATCGATATCTGATTTCTTATAGTACTTACCATCAGCCGCTTTCACGACTTCTGTCGGTTGTCCATCAATCGTGGCTGTGCCTTCGTCTTTATTGATGATATCGCCTTCTTTCAAGGAAATCTTGACTTCACGTGTACCAGTCTCTTTATTAGTTGAACCTTCTACAGTGATAAATTTCTTATCGCCTACAAAGTCTACTTTGGCATTGTTACGAACTTGGTCGGTATAACCATTTTCTGATGTACCAATGTTAAAGCCAAGATTTTGTAAGTCGCCTACTGTTGCCGCGTTATTTGGATTAGAGTTTGCAAAATCAACTAAACCACCATTAGGTGTTGCCTTAAGTGCTTCTGCTGCTTTCGCTGGGTCAATAGCGGTTGCGGTATCTGTTGGTTTACCGTTAGCTCCAACATCACTTTCTTTGTACCATTTACCGTCGTTAGCGAGTTTAATTTTCTCACCGTCAACAACTGGTGCATTAAAGGTGTTTGCACCAGTTGCAACGTTAGTAATTTGATTACCGCCGTTATTTAAGCCATCTTTGGTTAAAGATACTGTTTTGGTTGGATCTGCTTGATTAGCAGGCGTAATCGTTACACCATTACCATTTACGGTTGTTGTGTTACCTGCGGCATCTTGGAATTCTGCACTAGAAAGCCCTGTTAAATTTTTAGCAAGTTTAACCTCTAGTTTATCGTTGCCATTTGCAACAACACCTATGTTACCGCTTGATAATTTTGTTTCATCTGTAACACCACCAACCACACTTACTTTTTGACCAAGTTTACGGGTTACATCAGCACCAGTATCACCACCAAAAGATAATGGGCTATTTACTGCATCATTTAAGCTATTTAATGCATCGCCTACATTATTTGCTTGTTTCACTGAATCATTTGCAGGGTTAGTGATGTTATAAGTTGGTGCTTTAATTGTGCCGTCTGGGTTAACCGCAGCACCACCACCTAACGCATCAACCGCACCTTTCAGTTGGCTTACATTTACTGCGTCAGTATCTTTTTTACCTGCTTGGACATTTGCTAATGTAGTTGGGTTAGTTGTTGAACTATCAGCACCTTGCATAGAGGCAATAATATCTGCAAGTTCGACTTTGTTTGTTTTATCCGTTGGATCTGTGTAGAAATTGCCATCAGCGTGTTTATAGACTTTAGTACCATCTGCTTTAGTGTAAACCACAGGCAATTGTGCTGTTTCTGCCAATTTCTGAGCATCAACATTCACCTTGAAAGTTGTCTTATTACCATCTGTTTCACTTGTTACTGTTGTACCAGTGCCATCAGCAAAATTCACTGTATCGTAAGGTTTAACAAAGTCTGTTGCTGTACCATTTGTTTGTAAATTAAAGCCTGCATTTAGTACATCACCAACGGTTGCTGCATTAGTTATAACAACATTGTTTGGTTTTGTTTGTGTCTTTGTGCCATTATGTGGCTGATTAGCTGCTGCAGTATTATCATTTATAACTGGTAAATTAGAAGCAACGTTAGTGATTACTTCATTATTCGCATTTAAACCAGCATTAGAGATATACGTTTTTCCACCAACGTTAACACCGTTGTCATCCAATACAACTTGGTTTACGCCAGTGCCTGCTGTTACACCTTTAAAGGTTGGTGTATCAGAGAAGTCTAATGTAATGGTGCCACCATTTTTGGTTGCGGTTAAGTTAGGGTCATTAGATACCACATTTTGTAGTGCAGAATCTGCTTTCGCTAAACTATCTTTTGCCTCTTGAGTTAAATCAACCGTGACTTTATTGCCTTCTACTACAGTGGTTACTTTTCCATTATCCTTACCAACAATATCAAAACGTGCATTGTCTTTATCAATAACAATACCTGTAGCTGTTGCATCTTTATCTGCACCTACAGTAAATGAACTTAACTTACTTTCTACAACAGTTTTTACCTCGTGTAATTGGCTACCATTTATGGCATCAGTAGAGGTTGAATTGACATCACCATTAGCCACATTAGTAACTTTGTTACCACCATTATTAAGTCCATTATCAGTTAAACTAACATCTGACTTGTTAGGGTTTTTAATGGTAATGCCGTCTTTATTAATAGTCGTTAAATCATTGCCTGTACCAAAATTAGCACTTTCTAATCCTTTTAGGTTTTTAGCTAACTTAACTTCCATTGAGTTAGTGTCACGAACAATAACACCAATATTTTTATCATTTAGAGTAGTAAGATTTGCATCATTATTTTCTCCACCTTTAATATCCATTGCTTGGTTAGAGCTTCGGGCGATAACATTCTGATCTCCAGCTGGAATACCGCTATCCTGATTGCTGATGGTGGAGTTATCTCCTCCAAAACGTAATGGACGAGTTAAAGCGTAAAGTTGGCTACCATTGATAGCATCAGTACTTTCAGCATCAACCAATCCAGCCGCAACATTTTGAATTCTACGCTCTGTCCCAGTGGCACCAACGGTAACAACACCTACAGGTTTGCCTCCTGCAAATGTATGTCCAGAATGATTATCCGTTCTTGTTGTATAGGTTTCCATTCCGGATGATGAAGCTGACTTAGCTACATGGGCGGAGGCTCCATCACCTAAATAAACGGAATTATCCTGTGTTGTTGTGACATTATTACCAAGTACAAAGAAACTGTTACCTTTTGCGTTTAAGGTATTGTTCGCACCGATAACTGTAGAATCTATAATTTTAACTTCCTCTTGCGAATCAGGATCATCAATATTCGCAACTGTATTGTGGTGTCCATAAACAAATAAACCACTTAAATCATTAGCAAGTTTATTGCCACTGCTGATAGTATTTTCATAACCAGATACTTGAATGTTTTTAAGTTCATTAACAGGAGCAGCTCCGCTTGGTGTGGTAGTGGTTACATTTCCGATGATATTTTGATTACCTACAATACGAACATTTTCTTTTGCTTTTAATACGTTGTTATTACCAAATACACCACTTTCATTAGCAGAAATATCGTCGTTAGTATTACCGAGAGAATAAGTACCAGAGCCACTAACTACAGTTGCATTTGTATCACCTAATACGCCAGCATACCCGATGCTACCAGAGTTGGTTCCTGTAACTTTTGTATGGGTACCGAAGGCAATAGAATTAGTTCCTGTTGCGTTAGCAAGAGTACCAATGGCATTAGCTGATTCAGCGCCAGAGAATGCTTCACTACCAAATGCATTACCTTTTAGTGAGTTAGCAATTGCTCTATCACCAATAGCATTTGCTTTTTCAGCAGATGAGCGAGCAAAATAACCAAGTGCAATTGCACGATCAACATTACCTTTGGTAATGTCTTTATTTGATGTGGCTGCTAAACTACCAATTGCAATTGAATTGTGTCCTTCAGTATTTGCTCCTGCACCAATAGCTAGACCATATTGATATTTGTTATTTGCAATTGCAGCATTAGTTTCACTACTTCTATCTGCAACACCATCATCTAACTCAGCGGAGCCGATATATTTAGTGCCAATAGCAATAGAACCTACTCCGTGTGCATTTGCGTTGTTACCAATTGCAATACTACGTTCAGCAATTGCTGCTACAGATTGACCAATTGCCATTGATAATTCACCAGTTGCTTTTGAATTATCTTTATTACCTCTCGTAATACCACCATCATTCACACTAAAATAATGTGTTGTAGTGCTATTTACATATGCTAGCATTTGACCGTAATTAACAGCATCTTTTTCTGTCTTAGCATCAGCAACATTGGAGATACGAGTATTTTGCTTTAATGTAATACCTGCAGTAGCTCCACTATCTGCTGGAGGTGGAACCACATCATAATTGATACCATTATTTTGGTTTTGTGGTAGATTATTGATAAGTTGATTTAAATTGTTAGTGACATCAGATGAGGCTCGTTTTAATTGTGCAACGGTTACTACATCTTGATCGTCTGCACCATCCGCAACATTTACGATTCGACGAAGAAGGGGAGTATCTAAATTTTGATTACCAACAGAGACTACTGAACTTGATGGTTTAGCTGTGAGGTAGCTTGTTGCACTTTTTTCTTTAGCTACTGAGCTACTACCTAAAGCAACATTATTTGCATCTGAGCTTGCACTAAAACCAATTGCAACACCGCTTTCGCCCTTGATACTAGCGTTGAAACCAATAGCAACAGATTGTTTTGAAGATGCATTAGCATTGTAACCTAGAGCTGTAGAATCTTGACCTGCTTTAGTTTGTGAACCAACAGCTGTCGCACGTTGGATTGCTGTTGCACTGGTATAGGTATTTGCATTATTACCAATCGCAATATTTTCGCCTAGTGTTTCTGGAGAGTTAACAATAAATTTACCAGCGTGCTGACCTAATGCAATATTTACTTTGCCGATAACATTGGAGCCTGCTCCTGCACCAATACCGATATTTCCTTGACCGTCTACATTTTCACCAGCTTCTTCACCAATATTGATATGGGAATTTTTGGTTCCTGTTGCATCGGAAGCTTGACCTTTACCAGCATTTAAACCAATAGAAATGGTTTTTTCTGGTAACGCTTGAGCGAGTTGACCAATAGCAACACTGCTTGAAGATGCTGCATTAGTATTTTCACCAATTGCAACAGCTCTTGTTGATGCTCTAGCAGTAGAACCTACGGCAATAGCTGAATCGCCTATTGCTTGAGAATTTGGACCAATAGCAACTGCTTTTTGAGCAGACGAGGTGGCTTGATTACCAATTGCTAGAGCAAAGTCGGCTTTTTTCTCGACTTTCGCTTCATTACCTAATGCAATAGCTTTACTACTTGCAATTGTTTTTGCGGCTGTACCTATAGCAATGCTGTCTTCTGCAAAAGCAGTATCAGCGTCTTTATTTGCAGTTACAGAATCTTTACCAATAGCGATATTACGATTACCACGAGCTATAGCATTGTCACCCACAGCAACGGAACTTTCACCATCACCAATTACATAGGTTGAGCCACCATCATAAGTAACATCCCCGTCCTTTTTTGAGCCTACTCGTGATTTATTACCAATGGCAACTCCTTTTTTAGCCGTATCTTCAGTATATGAACCTGAACCAATTGTAATAGACATGTCTGCTTTGGCAGTAGTGTTATGGCCAACAGCCACAGTCTCTTTATCTTTAGCTTCTGCATTGTGACCAACAGCCACAGCATTATTGCCAGTAGCTTTAGAACTTGAGCCTGCTGCAAGAGCATTTGTTCCTGTTGCAGTTGCATCTGGTCCAGTTGAATTTGCACGAAAATATTTGATTCCTGAATAGGTTGATGTTAATTCTAATGTGTTGAATAATGTATTTAGTGCATTAAATTGATTTTGATTATTAGTAACCGTATTAGATAGGGTGGTTAATGCGGATTTATCTGCTTTGTTGTTTTGCAAAGCAGTTACATCTGTTTGGTTGGCTTTGGTTGCAACAGTGGCTTGCAAGGTTGTTAAATCCGCTTGACTTGCTTTAGTTGCGACTGTGCCTTGTAATGCTGTTAAATCAGTTTGATTAGCTTTACCCTCTACAGTTGTTTTCAATGTATTTAACTCTGTATTGTTAGCTTTACTGTTTAACTGATTCGTTAAATTAGTAATTTGCTCTTCTGTAGCAACATTTTTTCCCCCAACAGTTAGAGTGTTGGTGGTTATTCCATTATTAAATGTTGCATTTCCATTAAAGGTAGCTGTTCCAGTTACATTTAATGTGTCAGCATTTACTTCCGTCGCAGTGACATAGCTTGGGAGTGCAAATACTATGGAAGATAGAAGAGCAAGTTTGGTTAATTTAAATGTTTGTGTATTGTCCGAAGGGCTTACACCATCACTATTGCTGACAGACTTAGTTTTTCCTCTAGCACTAGCTAACTCAGAAACAGCAATAAATGCATTAGCTACTTGGCTCCAGATAACTTTGTATATCTTATTCATAAATAATTCTCCCAAGAATTCTTGTGTCAATTAAATTTGAGTATTGAAAAATAAAGTACGCTAAGTCATATTTTAGTTTCTGGTAAGAAGATGACTTAGCTTTTTAATTATACACGCTAACCTATCTAATAATAAGTAATCTATTGTAAGTAAAGTATAAAGAAGTGTTTGGTAATTATAGGGTGTTAAGCTTTTATGATTGGTTTATAGATAAAGTTTAGTGCTTTCTAATTGATACTTATATCACGCTTACATATTTGTCATATAACAGTGGATTAACTGCTAGTTAAGTGGCAAAATGAATAATGTGGACTGTTTTTCCGCAGGAGAACGAATGAAATACGAACTACACAAAACCAGTGGCAACGCTCGTCGTGGGCGTTTAACCTTTTCTCGTCCAAAAGGCGAGTTTCACGTTGAAACCCCCGCTTTTATGCCTGTAGGCACTTACGGTACCGTGAAGGGGATGACGCCCGAAGAAGTGGCGGCAACAGGGGCACAAATTTTGCTCGGCAATACCTTTCATTTATGGCTGCGTCCAGGGCAAGAGATTATGAAGTTGCACGGTGATTTGCACGATTTTATGCAGTGGCATGGCCCAATTCTCACCGATTCAGGTGGCTTCCAAGTGTTCAGCTTGGGTAAATTACGCAAAATCAAAGAAGAAGGGGTCACCTTCCAAAACCCAATCAGTGGTGAAAAAATCTTCTTATCACCTGAAAAATCAATGGAAATTCAATACGATCTCGGCTCCGACATTGTGATGATTTTCGATGAATGTACGCCATATCCCGCCACCTTTGACTATGCCAAACAATCCATGGAAATGTCGCTCCGCTGGGCGAAACGTAGCCGCGATCGTTTTGATGAGCTGGAAAACCCAAATGCCTTATTCGGTATTATTCAGGGCGGTGTGTATGAAGAATTACGCAAAATTTCGGTAGAAAAATTAGTCGAAATCGGCTTTGACGGCTATGCGGTTGGTGGTTTGGCGGTCGGTGAGCCGAAAGAAGATATGCACCGCATTTTAGAGTACGTTTGCCCGC
This sequence comes from Frederiksenia canicola, assembly GCF_011455495.1. Classification (NCBI taxonomy): domain Bacteria; kingdom Pseudomonadati; phylum Pseudomonadota; class Gammaproteobacteria; order Pasteurellales; family Pasteurellaceae; genus Frederiksenia; species Frederiksenia canicola. The sequence continues at coordinate 1,616,810 of NZ_CP015029.1, read as the reverse complement.
AAATTCCTGCTGACAAACCTCGCTACTTAATGGGCGTAGGCAAGCCAGAGGATTTGGTCGAAGGTGTTCGCCGTGGGATTGATATGTTCGACTGCGTAATGCCTACTCGCAATGCCCGTAACGGCCATTTATTCGTGAGCAATGGCGTGGTGAAAATTCGTAATGCGAAATATCGCAACGACACTAGCCCGCTTGATGCCGAGTGCGATTGCTACACCTGCAAAAACTACACCAAAGCGTATTTGTATCATTTAGATAAATGTAATGAAATTTTAGGAGCAAGGCTGAACACCATTCACAATTTGCGTTATTATCAACGCTTGATGGCACAAATTCGCCAAGCGATTGAAGAGGACCGCTTTGATGAATTTGTGGTGGCGTTCTACCAAAAAATCGGCAAGGAAATCCCGCCACTACAATTAGGAAACAACGAAAATGCTTAATTTATCACCACAGCAGTTCGTCACTTGGGACGAACCGATTGAAATGCTTTACGCCTGCCATGGCAAAGTGAAAAATTTCTGCCGTCAGTTGCAAATTCTGCCAGATTATATCGAGCAAAACGGCTGCAACGAAGCGGTGAAAAATGATGTGAAGCAGATTTTAAACTACTTCAACCAATCTGCCCCGTTGCACCACGACGATGAAGAAAAAGATTTCTTCCCTGCGTTGATTAAACAAGTACCAACCGCCCAAGCCGATGTCGATTTACTTGAACAGCAGCACGTTGCATTGCATAAAAACTGGGACGAACTTTCCACGCAACTGGTGGCGTTACTTAATGGCGAGCGGGAGAATGTTGATCGAGAGCTGATCAAGCGGTTCGTTTCGGGCTACGATTCGCATATTGCCATTGAAGAGCCGTTGTTTGAGCTGGGGCGTGAGCATCTTGCCGAGAGCGAACTGCAATCTATCGGTAAAATTATGGCGGATCGTCGTAAAGTTTAATGGACTACCAACTCGACCTGACCGCTTACCGCTGCCCCTTGCCGTTGTTAATGACCAAAAAAGCGTTGCAGCAACTCAAACAAGGCGAGCTATTGAAAGTGTTGCTGAATGAAACGGCAACATTGAATGATTTTATATTGTTAGGCCATACGATGGGGGTATTGGTTGAGCAGGGCGGTGAAAACGAAAAGATGCAACTTATTTTTAAAAAACGGAAGGACGCTTAGGCGTCCTTCATCATTTGCAAAAAATGTAACGGAACTGACCGCTTGTCGTTTGATTACCAACCGTTATTGCGTTTGCGGCGTGGCATAAGAAGTGGGAGTAACAGTCCAAGTAATAAACCAGCACCAAGTACAGTGCCACCATAGATAAAATATTGAATCATAATTTCACGAGACTCAGCATCTTGAATGGCTTCCAGATCACGGTTTTTATTCTTTAAAATTTCCAATTCACGTTTTAATTGTGCGTTTTGTTCTAATAATTCACTGCTTTGCTGATCAGCTTGTTGTGTGCGACGTTGCATTTCTGTAGTGCGTTGCTGCCAATCGCCATCAATTTTATTTAGTTTTAATGTGAGCTCTTGCACTTGTTGTTGTAATTGTGGGGTAAGTTCTTTGGAGCTTGGTGTTGTGGTTAGTTCACTATTGAGAATCCATGCTTCACGATTTTTGGCATCTCGTATCAAAGAATAGCGTTCTCTACGCTCGAGCACAGTTACCTTTTCACCTGCTTGAATCGTGCCGGAAATTTTGAAATTATCGCCTGCTCCTTTGCGTAGGTAGGTGTTAAGATTTTCGGTAACGTATTGGGTTTGAGCAAAAATGGGGAGAGAAGTGGCGAGAAAGAATGAGCCGAGTAGAGTTGCAACAGTTTTTTGCATAGTAAATCCTTAAATTACATAATCAGAAAGTGCCATAAATGCACTTTCTGATTCCGATAAAAGTGGGAGGTTCCATTTATTAACGGAAAATCGCACTTAAAATGTAGTAAATAATAATAGAAAGTATTGCTCCTGCTGGAAGAGTAATAACCCATGAGGCAACGATGTTTCGTATCACACCAAGATTCAGTGCTGCGATACCGCGAGCAAAGCCTACACCGAGAACCGCACCCACTAGGGTTTGTGTCGTTGAGATTGGTAAACCTGTTCCTGAGGCAAGTACAACGGTAATTGCACAAGAGAATTGTGCAGCGAAGCCACGGCTTGGGGTGAGATCAGTAATACCAGTACCAATAGTACTCATGACTTTATGACCCATTACGGCTAAACCCGCAGCAATCCCAATTGCACCAAGTGGAAGTACCCACGGTGCCATAACGGTTTTACCTTCGATAACACCGCCATGATCCACGATAGAAACCACCGCTGCCAATGGACCAATCGCATTTGCTACATCATTTGAGCCATGGGCAAATGCCATTGCACAAGCCGTGATTAACATCAACATACTAAATACTTTTTCTACGCCACTGAAGCCACCGTTTTGTAAACGTGAGACAAAGGTTTTACTGCGTAAATAAAAGAAGCTAGCACAAGTTGCAATAATGGCAAGTAGAAGACCTAGCCCCACTGTTTGCAACCCACTAAGATTTAATCCAACGTGCTTTAACCCTTTATCTAATGTGACAACACAGATAATAAAGACGGTTAAACCTGCATAATAAGGAGCATACTTTTGAGCATTGGCAAGGGGGTGTTCAGTATCAAAAATAAGTTTTTGCGTAGAAATGAAGATAGCAAATGCCACAATTCCCGCAATAACTGGTGTGATAAACCAACTACCAACAATACCGCCAAATTTAGACCATTGTACGGCCTCTATACCAATAGTAATACAAGCAAAACCGACAATCGCACCAATAATCGTATGCGTTGTTGATACTGGCCACCCTTTCTGGGAAGCGATTAATAGCCACACACCTGCCGCGAATAGTGATGCCATCATTCCTAGTATCAGAACATCAGGTTGGCCGACAAACGCATCGGATGCGATGACTCCGCTTTTGATTGTCTCTGCAACTTCGCCACCCGCAAGGTAAGCTCCCGCAAATTCAAAAATTAGAGCGATATAGACGGCTTGTTTTGCTGTAATTGTGCCTGAACCGACAGATGTGCCCATTGCATTGGCAACATCATTTGCACCAATACCAAATGCCATAATAAAGCCGAAAACCGCAGTAATCAGCACAATGATGAAGCCGTAGTGATGTATCAGTTCCATAAATTTTATACCTCTTATGAACGTGCTAACATCAACTCAATACGTGAGCCAACTCGTTGTGCTTGATCGGCAAGAACCCCAATCCATTCAATGATTTTATATAAAAACATAATATCAATTGGATTATAGGCGTTTTCAATTTGTAGTAATGCTTTACGTAATACAATTTGTAATTGATCCGTATCATCTTCAATAGTATCAAGCTCTAAAATCATATTATTCACGAAGTTAAGCTCACGACCGCGGAAGCCTGTTTCAAGAAGTTGATCCATTTCATTGATGACTTTATCTGCTTGCGTTGTAGCATCAAGGCTACGGGAGAGAAAATGCACAAAAGAAGGTTGCATTTCGGTTGGAATCAGTAATTGACGACCAATTACTCTGCCAGAAATATCTTTAGCGAAGTTAGCTAATTTATCTAATTGGGTGACAAGTTCTAGTAAGTCAGTACGCTCAACAGGCATAAAGAGCCCACGAGGTAGTTTGAGGCGAATTTCACGTTTGAGCGTGTCTGCTCTGCGTTCTAAATCAATAATTTGACGACGAATATTTTCTGCATCGTCCCAACGACCTTCAAATGTCGCTTCAAAAAAAGGAACTAACAAACCGCAACATTCTGTGACTTTCTTAGAATGTTTTTGTAATGGCTTGAGAGGCGAATGGGCGAATAATCCTAAAATATTATTCATTGCCATAGGTTGATCTCCAATGTGATTGATTTAAATTGGCTTTGTCTTAAGGCAAAGCGACAGCAATTTTACTTGATGTCGTCAGCAAGATCACGAATTAAAATGTAATTTTTTACTAACAAGCGGTCAGATTCTCAGAATTTTTTGCAAATCAGCATGCTCTTCAGTAATTCGGGCCTATCAATCTAATAGTTACAAATCAACAAGTTAAACTATATTTCAATTTACAAGGCTGCTTAGAAGTATTACTATTTCACCATTTTTGATTACAAAATTTAGAGGATAGGAATGCAAAACCTAGAAAATATTGTGGCTCAAGCCTTGAATGCGATTGCAAATGCCAATGACGTCGCGAGCCTTGAAGCACTACGTGTTGAATATTTTGGGAAAAAAGGACACTTCACTACTTTAATGCAAGGATTGCGTGACGTGCCGGCAGATGAACGCCCAGCCGTTGGGGCAAAAATTAATGAAGCAAAACAAACGGCTCAGGATGCGTTAAATACGAAAAAAGAGCAGTTGGAGGCCGATGAACTAAATGCCAAATTAGCTAGTGAAAGCATTGATGTGAGTTTACCAGGGCGTAAAACCGAATTAGGTGGTTTGCATCCTGTTTCTATCACGATTGAACGCGTGGTGAAATTCTTCTCCGAACTTGGTTTCAGCGTGGAAAAAGGCCCGGAAATCGAAACCGACTACTACAACTTCGATGCCTTAAACATTCCTGCTCACCACCCAGCCCGTGCTGACCATGATACTTTCTGGTTTGATGCCGAGCGTTTACTGCGTACTCAAACTTCTGGCGTACAAATCCGTACCATGGAAAAAATGCAGCCGCCAATTCGCATCATGGCTCCAGGTCGTGTATATCGTAACGACTACGATCAAACCCACACCCCAATGTTCCACCAAATCGAATTACTTTATGTCGATAAAAAAGCGAATTTCACGGAGTTAAAAGGCTTGCTCCATGATTTTCTACGAGCATTCTTTGAAGAAGATCTACAAGTGCGTTTCCGCCCGTCTTATTTCCCGTTCACTGAGCCATCAGCAGAAGTGGATGTAATGGGTAAAAATGGGAAATGGTTAGAGGTGTTAGGCTGCGGTATGGTGCATCCAAATGTCTTACGCCAAGTTGGTATCGATCCGAACGAATACTCAGGTTTTGCCGTGGGGATGGGGGTTGAGCGTTTAACGATGCTCCGCTATAACGTCACAGATTTGCGTGCGTTTTTTGAAAATGATCTACGCTTTTTAAAACAATTTAAATAGGAGTTGATGAGATGAAAAAACTATTAGCAACTACATTAGCCCTGCTTTCAGCAACTGCATTTGCAGACACAAAAGTGGATACGCCTACTGAAAGTCATGTACAAGACAAACAACCGTTTGCAATGATTCGAGTGTTTGATACTTCTGGAAAAGAGCCGAAATTAATGGATGGAAATCGTCTTTCTCGTCATAAATCTCGCCAAGTTTGTGTTTTTGTCGCTAATGTGCCTATTCAAGAACAAAATCTTTTTGCTGAATATTTTCAAGCTCCTAAGCCGATGAAAATTCATTTTGAAGGTGCAAATGTACAAGCGGAAGATAATCAAAAGAACTATTTAATTTCATTTAATATGACCAAAGAACAAATAGTCGATGATATCGTTTCTCAATGTTGGACTTTCACAAAAAATGATCCAATCGGTACATATAAATTAGATGTGCAATTTAATGATATTGTTTTTAAAGGCTTAGAATTCAAAGTATTAAAATAAGAAGTGAGAATATAGATGAAATTTAATGAACAGTGGTTGCGTGAATGGGTGAATCCTGCAATTAGTACAGAGCAGCTTTGCGACCAAATTACGATGTTAGGTTTAGAAGTCGATGGTGTAGAAGCAGTTGCGGGCGAATTTTCAGGTGTGGTTGTGGGCGAAGTGGTCGAATGTGCCCAACATCCTGATGCGGATAAATTGCGTGTAACCAAAGTGAATATCGGTGGTGATCGTTTATTAGACATCGTATGTGGTGCCCCAAACTGCCGTCAAGGCTTAAAAGTGGCGTGTGCGACTGAAGGGGCGTTATTACCAGGTGATTTCAAAATCAAGAAAACCAAATTGCGTGGTCAGCCATCAGAAGGGATGCTTTGTTCGTTTGCTGAATTAGGCATCAAAGCTGAACAAGATGGCATCATTGAATTGCCATTAGAAGCTCCGATCGGCACTGATCTGCGTGATTATCTTAAATTAGACGACAGCACCATTGAAATCAGCTTAACTCCAAACCGTGCGGACTGCTTAAGCATTGCAGGAATTGCTCGTGAAGTCGGCGTGATTAATCAATTAGCCGTGAGCGAACCGACTATTGAGCCAGTCAAAGCGACTATTGCCGATAAAGTCACAATCGATTTACAAGCCCCAGAAGCTTGCCCACGTTATTTATTACGTGTGGTGAAAGGCGTGAACGTCAATGTGGTGTCGCCATTATGGCTGCAAGAAAAACTTCGCCGCTGTGGTATTCGTTCCATCGATCCAATTGTAGATATTACCAACTTGAGCTTGCTTGAGCTCGGTCAACCAATGCATGCCTTTGATATGGCGAAAGTAGCTCAACCTGTACAAGTGCGTATGGCAAATGAGGGTGAAGAGCTGGTGTTATTAGATGGCACCACCGCGAAACTTCAGCCAAATACATTGCTAATTGCGGACCAAAACGGACCGCTTGCAATGGCGGGGATCTTCGGTGGCCAAGCAAGTGGTGTGAGCAGTGAAACGAAAGATGTGATTTTAGAAGCCGCATTTTTTGCGCCACTCGCAATTACAGGGCGTGCTCGCCAATACGGCTTACACACTGATGCATCTCACCGCTTTGAACGTGGTGTCGATTTTGAACTTGCTCGCAAAGCGATGGAACGTGCTACCGCATTATTGCTTGAAATCTGTGGTGGCGAAGCGGGTGAAATCGTGGAGGCGGTTAGCCCAGAGTATTTACCAAAATCTAACCGTGTTGAACTTCGCCGTGGTAAATTAGATAATCTACTCGGTCATCAAATTCCAACAGAAACCGTGACGGATATTTTAAATCGCCTTGGGTTGCAAGCGGAATACGCCAATGATGTATGGACAGTACAGTCGCCAAGCTGGCGTTTTGATATTGAAATCGAAGAAGATTTGATCGAAGAAGTCGCTCGTATTTACGGTTACAATAGTATTCCAAACAATGCACCACTCGCCCATTTGCAAATGCGTGGCGTGCCAGAGCGAATTTTAGATGCTCAACGCGTGCGTACGGCAGTTGTCGATAGTGATTACCAAGAGGTGATCACTTATAGCTTCGTTGATCCGAAAATTCAGCAGTTGTTGCATCCCGATCAAGAAGCATTGATTTTACCAAACCCAATTTCAAGTGAAATGTCAGCAATGCGTGTGTCACTTTTGACTGGCTTGCTCGAAACTATTGCTTACAACCAAAACCGCCAGCAAAATCGAGTTCGTATCTTTGAAACAGGCTTGCGTTTTATCCCTGATGCGACAGCCGAAAATGGTATCCGTCAAGAACAAGTGTTTGGTGCAGCGATTGTTGGCGATAAACGCCCAGCACATTGGGAGCAAAAGGCAGAAGCCGCTGATTTCTTCGACTTGAAAGGTGATTTGGAGCGAGTGATTTCACTTACTCACGCCCGTAATGATTTGCAATTTGTCGCGAAGCAGTTCCCCGCACTCCACCCAGGACAATCAGCTGCGATTATGTTAGACGGTAAAGAGATTGGTTTTATCGGTACGGTTCACCCTAAAATTGTGCAAAAACTTGGTATTTCAGGCAAGCCAGTGGTGTTTGAATTATTAGCCGATGCAATTGCAGAACGCCCAATTCCAAGTGCGAAAGAGATTTCTCGATTCCCTGCCAATAAACGTGATATTGCAGTCGTGGTTGATACTCATGTTGCCGCAGGTGAAGTATTGGCAGAGTGTCGTAAGGCAGGTGGTGAAAAATTGGTTGGCGTGAATTTATTCGACGTTTACCAAGGGGCAAATTTAGCGGAAGGCAAGAAAAGTTTAGCGATCAGCTTAACCGTTCAAGACACCGAAAAGACCCTTGAAGAAGACGAAATCAATGCGGTAATCCAAGCGGTATTAAGTGGACTCGCACAACGTTTTAATGCTTATCTGAGAGATTAGTAAGGAAAAATTATGGCACTTACCAAAATTGAAATTGCAGAAAACCTAGTTGAACGATGTGGTTTTGATAAACGTATGGCAAAGCAATTTGTTGAGATGTTTTTTGAAGAAATTCGTGCGACCCTGGAAAAAGGTGAAGATGTGAAATTATCAGGCTTTGGTAATTTCTCAGTACGAGATAAAAAAGCTCGCCCAGGTCGTAACCCTAAAACAGGGGAAGATGTCGCTATTGCAGCTCGTCGAGTTGTGACCTTTAAACCCGGTCAGAAATTTCGTGAGCGTGTAGAAAACTCAAAGGTAAAAGCCTAATTACATTTTAAAAAAGAAAGACATTTTGAGTTCAAAATGTCTTTTTAGAGGATTTATTATGATAAGCAAGAAAGCTGGCTTGCTCGCAGTATTGTTTTCTGCTGTTTTTGTCTTAACAGCATGTGGTAGCTCGGAATCAGCGGGTGGATCAGCAAAAATTTATCGCAAACAGGTTCAAGGTAGTATTTCTGATCCTATTTTTGCGATCAGTAGTTTGAGTGAACATCAGCATGATTGGAAGGGGACCCGTTACCGTTTAGGGGGAACCAGTCGTAGTGGAGTAGATTGTTCAGCCTTTATGCAAATTACCTTTCGTGATTTATTTGGTATTCAGCTGCCTAGAACGACATCAGAACAAGCTCAGAAAGGAACGAAAGTAGCTAAGTCTGAATTACAAACAGGAGATTTAGTGTTTTTTAAAACAGGACGTGGACCTAACGGTAAACATGTTGGCGTTTATGTTAAGAACGGACAATTTCTTCATGCCTCAACAAAAGGCGGAGTAATTTATTCAGATATGAATTCACCATACTGGAGCAAAACATTTTGGCAAGCACGTCGTTTGTAGCCCAAAATATGAAACAGATCACAAAATTTAAAGAAATTTGTAATTTCTTGAAATAGAATTTGAAAAATTGAAAAAATTGACGTATGCTATCCAACATAAAACGATAAGTGTTGTGTCCAGCAACCAATTTCATAAATTTGCTTTCCGAGTAGCCCCTAGTGTTAGGGGCTTTTTTTTGAGTAAATTTAACGGTTAGATTCAATGAATTGGTTACTATGCTGAATAAGCTGTAAGAATAGTGCAAGCGGTGGGCGTGAATGGGATTGTTTGTCTCCATTTGCATTGTAATGGACAAAGTCACCTCGGGTATCAATATGATACTGCTCTCCATTTGGCAGAATGGCTACATTCCAACGATAATTAGAGGACAACAGCCATTTCCGACTATTTTCTTTAGTTAAATCAATACCTTGAGAGTATTGGTCAAACGGTGTTGTTAGCCCAAAGAACTGACTGAGTAGCGTTGGTGTAATATCTAAATGGCTAGAAAGCCCAGCGTAACGTCCTTGGTCTTGTTGCCAGTAAAGTAACATTGGCACATTGATTTTTGCTTTTGCAAAAAAATTGTCGGAACTGACCGCTTGTCCGATATTTGACGTAATAATGATGATCGTGCTTTTTGTTAAACCTTCCGTTTCAAGCAACTGCCATACCTGCCCAAAGAGCTGATCAAGCGGTTGGTTTTCGTCAGTTTTTTGCAAGTCTAAATAGCTGAAAAAAGGTTGGGCCTCACGTTTTATTAGCCATTGTTGCCATTGGGAAATGGCCTGTTCATTGGTTTCAGCTTTAGGCAATTTTATATTAGCAAATAAGGCTTGCTGATAAATCGGCTCTGCAAAACCATTATGCGAAAAAAGCCCAAATTGATAGTCTAAGTTTTGTAAACGAGAAATAAGTACTGAAGGTTTTTTTTCGTTCAAAATAGCATCAACATAACGTCCACTTAATCCATAAAATAAACTGGCAATACCTGCTGACGGCGTTGCACCACCTGAGTAATGTTGCATAAAGCGGCGAGATAGCAGGCTCACTTGATGTAAATTTGGCATCTCATTTTCGGTAATCATATCATTGGTAAGCCCTGAAATATTGATGACGAATAGATTCGCTTTATTAGGTGCTTTTTCAAATTTTAGTGAAGCTTTAGGATAATTAAGGAAAAATGTGTCAAATCGACCGCTGGTTTCGATTACTTGTTCTAAATCAGCACGGTTGATTAAGCCGTGTTTTTCCAAGAAACTGCGAGCGGTCATCGGGTAAGAAAGTGGGTAATTTGCCTTTTGTGCGGTCACTGGGCGGTAAATTGCCATATCTGCCCAAGCATAGAGTAAATGGGTCGCAATGAAACAGCTTAGGAAAAACAGAGCGACATATTTGCCCCATTTTTGTCGGTTGAAACTACGCAGTTTGTTCCAACACCAGCGAGAGTAGAGCATTTCTACTAATAAAATAATCGGCATTGGCACAAATAAGAGTTGCCATTGGCGGGAAAGCTCGCCTTCATCTGGATTGACTAATAAATCCCAAACCAGTGGCGAAAGATGCAAATAAAAGCGTTTAAACACTTCGGTATCAACGAGTAAAACAGTCATGCCAATAGTGGAAAGAATGACCGAAATACCACGAAAAGTGCGATTATTTTTAATGATGAAACTAAGGGGAAATAGCACTAATAAAAACAGTGCAAAAACAACAAAGCTAAAATGCCCAAATAGACTGACAAAAAAGTAAAGTTTCCCTGCTAAGGTGTTAGGCCAGTCTGCATTAAAGGCGTAACGAGAAGCGATGAGCAACGCAATAATAATATTGAACAACGTAAACCAATGTCCCCAGGCAATGCGTTGTGAGGTTTCTTCTCGATATTGGCGAGAGTTTTCTGGTAAAAAGCGTTGCAACCAACTCATACTATTTCACATTTAATGAATCTTTTAATGCTGTACAAAATGCTTCAGCGAGGGCTTGTTGTTGAATTGGATTTTTGACATTGGTACTCAAAATATTTGTAACCATATTTCCGAGAGCCATCAGTGATAAATCCACAGGTGCTTTATGTTTTTCGAGAGTAACGATTAAATCGTTAAGCAGTGCTTCTAATTGTTTGTCTTGGTATTTTGATTGAGTTGCCATAATCGTGATTGAAAAATGAAATTGAACGCAATGGTAGCATAAATTTGAGTCTGCAAGCGGTCAGTTGACGAGAAAAATTTGCAAAAAATCTCGCGGAACTGGCCGCTTGTCATTTCACTGCAACTATTGAGCCGAAATTAAAGCATTGGAACCAGAGTTCGACTTTCTCAAAACCGGCTTGTTTTAGACGTTTACGATGAGTGTCGATGCTGTCGGTTCGCATTACATTTTCCAATGCGGTGCGTTTTTGGCTGACTTCCAGTTCACTGTAGCCGTTGGCTCGTTTGAAGGTGTGGTGTAGATCAATCAACAGCTCATTCATCATTTCATCTTCAAAGCGGAATTTTTCCGACAGCACGAGTACGCCATTTGGATTCAAGCCTTGATAGATTTTTTCTAGCAGTTGCAAGCGGTCTTCCGGCGGTAAAAATTGCAAGGTAAAATTGAGTACCACCATCGAGGCGTTTTTGATCTCAATATGGCGAATGTCATCGCATAAAATATCGACAGGAATATCTGAATGATAAGCGTTGAGATGGTGACGACAACGTTCGACCATCGGTTCGGAGTTGTCTACGCCAATGATGGTTGCCTGTTTATCGGCAATATTGCGGCGAATGGACAAAATGCCTGCTCCACGTGAACAGCCGAGATCGTACACATTGGAATTATCAGTGACAAAACGGTTGGCCAGCATTCCGATGGCAGTAATGATATTTGAATAGCCTGGCACTGAGCGTTGGATCATATCCGGGAAGACTTCAGCAACAGCTTCATCAAAGGTAAAATCGCCCAGTTTTTCAATAGGGGCGGCAAAAATGGTATCTTTCATTTGTTCTCAATAAAAAAGCACTTCAGTTGAAGTGCCTCATTATACGTGATTTCTAGTGGTTTACACAGTTTGAAATGATGGCTTTGCCATCACCAAATAAACTAGCTTGGTTACCTTTTGTAGAGAGTTCGTAGGTATAGTTCGGGTTAATTGCTTTATAGTGTTCGCTAGATGCCGTTTTCACCAATTCCATTGGAATCATTTCATCCACTTGGCTAATAATGGCATAGGTATTTTTTACGCCATTCACATACACCACCTCTAAGGTTTGGTTGTTTTCACATGCATAAATCACTTTGGTGACGTCTTGATTAGTGCTGTTTTGCATGGTTGCATTTGCGGTTAATGCGGCGAGCCCAAGTGTTGTTGCAGTTAGAAAAGTTGATCGTTTCATGTTGCTCTCCTTATAAAAATAAAGCGTATTTTAGAGAGCAAGATCACAAAAGAGTTCACTTTGTCATGTTAACTGTTGTTTTTTACATCAATTAAACGACAAGCGGTCAGATCCGAAGATTTTCTTGCACATTTGCAAAATATCAGACGGAACTGACCGCTTGTCAGTTGTTTAGCTGATCAGTTCACCTACTACACTGCGTGTTGCAACGCTTACCTCTTTGAGTTTCACTCGCACCGCTTGCCCGATTTGGTAGGCTTTTTCACCGTTGATAAACAAGGCAATTTGCTCTGGGTTGTATTGCATTTCGTCTTTGTTCGGGTGAATCGTTGAGAATGGCACGAAAATTGAGGCACCATTTTCAAGCACTTTCACTCGCAAGCCACCACGAGAAACATCGTGGATCTCGCCGTCAAATTCGACATTCTTTTCCACCATTGGGGCTAAATAGCGGGCGTAAAGCCAGTCAGCAATATCGCGTTCAACCAAGCGGTTCTGTTTGCGGGCTTCTTGCAATCGAGCCAAAATGCTTTCATCAACAGTGCAAGTTGGTTGGTTGAGCAAGGTCTGCTTAATCAAACGGTGGTTTACCATATCGCCATATTTACGAATGGGTGATGTCCAAGTCGCATAATGACTAATGCCCAAGCCTAAATGCGGGGCACATTCGGCTTTAAATTCAGCAAAAGTGAGATAGCGGCGTAATCGCATTTCAAGGAAGTTTTCGCCGAATTGCTCAATATCTCGACGCATCTCACAGTAACCTTCAAGGGTAGCAAGGCGTTCAGCCGAATAGCGTTCGGCTAATTCTGCACGATTTTCATCGGTTGCCAAAGTATCTAATAAGAACGTTTTTGCCGCTTCCAGATTTTTCGCATCAAAGCCTGAATGGGTGTTGAATACACCTGTTTTGGCATGATTTTGCAAATATTGTGCGGCACAGATATTGGCTAAAATCATCGATTCTTCAATCATTTGGTTCGCAATGCGGCGGTATTCGATATGAATGTCTCGCACAGAACCGTCTTCGTTTAGCTCGAACGTGTAATCGCCTTGCTCTTTGAACAACAACGCATTTTTGTTTCGCCATTCAATACGAGCCAAGGTGAATTGGTGTAGCCAGTCAATTTGCTGTTTCACTTCAGGATTTTCAGGCTGCCACGCATTTTCCGTCTGTTCTAAATAGTCAGACACCTTGTGATAAGCCAATTTTGCTTTAGACTCAACCCATGCGGAGATAAATTTTGCTTCGTTTAACATATTGCCAGCTAAATCCGTCTCGATATAAGCAACTAATGCAGGGCGTTTTTCGTTGGGTACCAGTGAACAGCGTTCATCAGATAATTCACGCGGCAACATTGGAATGTTGAAGCCAGGTAAATAGTTAGTGAAACAGCGTTGGCGAGCGGCTTTTTCGATATTAGACGTTTCAGGGATATAAGCGGTGGGATCGGCAATCGCCACCACCAAACGCCAGCCCGTTTGCGTACCATTTTCGCTGATCGGTTCGATAAATAACGCATCGTCCATATCCTGCGTGCTTGGGGAGTCGATAGTGGTGAAGTAGAGCGAGGTGAGATCTTGGCGATCTAACTCATCTCTTAATTCATAAGAAGGTTCACTTTTCACAGGCTCACGAGGCTGTTCATGGCGGGCAAGAGTCACCCACCAAGGGGCGAAATTATCGTCCGCTTTGCAAATAAATTGCGTAACTTGAGCGAAGAAAAAGCGATCATCACGCAGCGGGTGCGTTTTCAGTTGTGCGACCACCCAATCATTTTCAGCAAGTTGTTCAGTCACTTTTTTCTGGGTGTTAGCTGGAATAAGATTTTTGATGCTTGGGTGATCAACGGCAAGTTGCAATTTTCCGTCTTTGTTGAATTTGACTTGAGCGATAAAACGTTCGAGCATCGGTTCAAGTAGCGAGTCGATTTCTACTTGGGCTTTGTCGCCTTCACGTTTTACCACCGCACGCACTTTGTCGCCATGCATTACTTTTTTCATCTCTTGCGGAGGAATAAAAAAGCTCTCTTTTTCGCACTCTAAAAAGCCGTAGCTTTTATCTGAGCTTTTTACTGATCCTTCAACATACTCTTTGCTGGCTTCGATTTGTTGTTTGAGCTGGGCTAACAGGGGATTATTTTGAAACATTTGCTTTAACCAAAATTGTAAAAAGTTTGCGGAATTTAACCGCTTGTAGATAGAAATAGTAAGGGCGGACCTGTATGTCCGCCCCTACAAATAAATGATACATGCTAAAATTATTCGCTAATATCACCCATTGCGACAATGCTGAAACCCGCATCCACGTGAACCACTTCGCCCGTGATACCGCCGGCAAGGTCTGAACATAAGAACGCGGCTGAGTTACCCACATCTTCAATCGTGACGGTACGGCGAAGCGGAGCCGTTTTCTCAAAGTTAGACAACATTTTTTTGAAGTCTTTGATGCCTGATGCCGCAAGGGTACGGATTGGACCTGCGGAAATTGCATTGACACGAATGTCTTCTTTACCTAAATCTGCTGCCATCACACGTGTGCTTGCTTCAAGAGAGGCTTTTGCCAAACACATCACATTGTAGTTTGGAATCGCACGCTCTGCACCCAAGTAGGTTAGGGTTAAAAGTGCTGATTTTGGATTAAGCATCGGACGAGCGGCTTGAGCCATTGCCACGAAGCTGTATGCACTGATATCGTGAGCGATGCGGAAACCTTCACGCGTTGCGGCATTTACATAATCGCCTTCTAATTGATCCGCTGGAGCGAAGCCGATTGAATGCACGAAACCGTCAAATTTTTCCCAATGTTTGCCAAGTTCTGCAAAACATTCGGTAATGCTTTCGTCTGTTGAAACGTCCATTGGTAATACGATGTCAGAGCCAAATTCTTTGGCAAATTCTTCTACACGACCTTTTAATTTGTCGTTTAAATAAGTGAAGGCAAGTTCAGCCCCTTCACGTTTCATTGCGGCTGCGATACCGTAAGCAATCGAACGGTTGCTTGCTAAACCTGTAATTAAAATGCGTTTACCAGCTAAAAATCCCATAAATTTGTTCCTTTTGTTTGAAATAATTTAAGCAAAACGAGAGGATTATAGCGAAATTTCAGACATTGGTGAAATACAAGCGGTCAGATCCGAGTAGTTTTTTGCAAATGGGTAAAAAATGCGTAGGAACTGACCGCTTGTAATAGGGATTCCAATAGAAATTTAGTGACAAACAGGTATAATTCGGCGATTTTTTATGAAATTTATAGGGTAAAAATGGCAAGAAATATGCGTTTTTTAAATCAATTATTACTCGGCATTGGACTATCACTGAGTGTGGGGCTGTCTGCGTGGGCGGAATTACCGAACGAAAAGGATATTCAAGCGCAACTCAAGGATCTTAAAGCAGAAGATCAAAATAATCCTAGTAATAAATTAGCCATTCAGCATTTAGAAGAAACGTTGAATTTATTAGGTAAAATTCAAAAACAAAAAGCAGACACTAAAGTATTAGAAGAAAAAATTAATCATGCGGCAACACAAAGTGAAACGGTTCAAAAAGAGTTGGATTCTTTTAAAGCTCAGCCACTAGTCGCTGAACAATTTGAGTCTTTGAGTATTGATGAGCTGCAAAATAAATTGGTTCTTGCTCAACAAGATCTGCAGCGAATTCAGTTAGCGACAGGGACATTAAATACAGATCTGAGTAATCTACGGTTAGTACCTGAAAAAACACAAGCCATATTAAATGCCAACTTGCTACGTAGCCAAGAAATTAATCGTTTATTAAACGATTCGGGTACCACTTCTACTCAAAAAATGCAACTAGAAACAGAGTTAGAGTTGCTTGAGCAACAAAATGCGTATTATAAAGTGGCGATGCAAGGGAGCTATCCTTTGACATCGCTTTACACCTTGCAATTAGAAATTAAAACATTGGAACAGAATCAATTGCAAGAACAAGTCACGCTTTTACAAGAGATTATTAATAAAAAATATCTGAAAGATACCCAAACAAAAGCAGAACAACTTACTAAGCAACAAGATGAGCAAGCAATTCGTCATCCTGTGGTTGCAGAACAAGTGAAAGCAAATGTGAAATTGAGTCAGGAATTAGTTCAACAAACTGAGCTGATGAATAAATTGTCTCAAGATAATACTCGTATTCAAAGTGTGCTTGATAATTTGCAGCAAACACAGCGTACGATTAACGATCAGATCAGTGCATTGCAAGGTACGTTAGTGCTTTCACGTATCATTAATAAACAGAAAAACCTATTACCAAAAGGCGAAATAATTAAGGATCTAGGAACTCAAATTACGGATTTACGGGTCAAAATTTTTGATATGACGGAAGCCCGCGATAGTTTATATGATATCCAACAGTACATTGCACATCTTGAAACCAAAAATCGAGTTCAATTTTTGGATGAAGAAAAAACACAATTAAATAGCGTGCTCCAAGAGCGTCGTAACCTATTATCGGATATGGTGAATTCTCTCAATTATCAGCTCAATTTGTTGATGACAATTGAGTTGAATCAAAAGCAAGTTTCAGCCATTAGCGATCAGCTACAAGGAAAATTACAGCAACAAAGTTTCTGGGTTCGTAGCAATCCTCCGATGAATTGGCATTGGCTGACGCATGTTGCCCCAGCAATGCAATTACAGCTACTTGAAATTGTAAAATTGGTTGATTTTTCTAATTGGCATGATGATTTTGTGCCGACGACGCTGTTAGTTACTTTTTTATTCGTATTCGGGCTGTTTATTCGTTCCCAAAGACCAAAAATGGAACGATATATGCAAGACATAGTGAAAAAGCTCAATACATTGCATTCTGATAGTCATTGGAATACGCCTAAAGCCATTATGTGGGCGATGCTTTGTAGTTTGCCAAGCACCTTATTTTTTATGGCGTTGTTAGTCTTTGCAGTCTATGTTTGCTTTAAAGATCCTTACCAATTTTATGGCTGGATTTTCCAAATGGGCAATTATTGGTGGTTCTTTGCGTTTATGCTGACGATGTTGCAACCAAATGGCATTGCGTATCGACACTTTAATATGCCGAAAAAAAGTGTTGAAAATGCACGTCAAGTCTTACAACGCTCGGTATGGGTTTTTGCTTTGTGGATCAACGCCTCTATTTTTACCCACTTAGAGACGGGCATTCCGAATGACGTACTCGGTCAGGTGATGACTATTTCAGTATTGGTCATTTCTCTATTCATTATTGGTCCACGGTTGCGTAAAGCGGTAAATACGTATGAATCTGCCAAGCAAGAGCAAGCACAAAAAGGCGAAACGCATTGGATGTTTAATGTTTTCCGTATCTTCTTAGTTGTGGCACCAATAGTACTGATCGCCTTAGTTGCAATGGGATATTACTATACGGCATTAAATTTGATGGATCATATAATGTCGTCCTATTTCATTGTTGCGACTTGGATTGTGATTCGTAATATGGTGTATCGCAGTCTAAATATTTCAGCACGCCGTTTAGCTTACAATCGTTTGAAAGAAAAACGCGAAGTAATACAATCTAAAGTTGAATCGGACGAAGAACAAAGCTTAAGTATTGAATTGCAACAAGACGATACACTCGGTATGAGCCAAGTCAAACAACAAATGTTGCGAGTAACCGATTTAGTATTGATGATGTTGCTCTTCATTATGTTGTATTGGGTCTGGGCTGATTTAATTACCGTTGCATACTATTTAGATGGTGTAACGCTTTGGCGGCAAAGTGTTGTAACAGAAGCAGGCACAGTAATGGAATCCATTACACTGTTAAACTTATTGCTTGCTATTGTGATTTTAGTTGCCACCTACGCTTTAGTGCGAAATATTGGTGGCTTACTTGAAGTGCTGATTTTTTCTCGCTTCAATTTTTCGCAAGGAACGCCTTATACCATTACAACCTTAATTACTTATTTAATGATTGCAGTGGGAGCGGGTATTGCTTTTTCAACGTTAGGTATATCTTGGGCAAAATTACAATGGTTGTTCGCAGGACTTTCTGTCGGTTTGGGTTTTGGCTTACAAGCTATTTTTGCCAACTTCGTTTCAGGCATCATTATTTTGTTTGAGCGTCCAGTGCGGATTGGTGATGTGGTGACGATTGGCGAATATTCAGGTACCGTATCCAAAATTCGTATTCGTTCCACCACGTTGATTGATTTTGACCGTAAAGAGGTCATCATTCCGAATCAGTCATTTGTAACAGATCGCTTGGTAAACTGGGCATTAAATGATGCAATCACGCGTGTTGTTATTCAAATTGGTGTCGCTTATGGCTCAAATTTAGATTTAACTAAAAAGCTTTTACTGCAAGCGGCACAAGAATGCGAAAGGGTATTAAAAGATCCTGAGCCTGTGGTCTATTTCTTGAACTTCGGTGCAAGTACATTAGATCACGAATTGAGAGTGTTTGTTGGAAAACTTGGCGATCGCAATCTTGCGGTAGATTTCTTAAACCGCCGAATTAATGAATTATTTGCACAACACAATATTGAAATCGCCTTTAACCAGTTAGATGTCTTTATCCGCAATACGAGTAATGACCAAGAGATCAAAATTTCGAGCGATAAACCTCAGTTGGTTGAAAAAGCATAAAAATGAGAGGCATAGCTAACAGGCTATGCCTTTTTACTGCTAGCAAGCGGTTAGATCCTGCGATTTTTTTGCAAATCCAAAGCAAAAATGCACTTTCCCCTTGAAATTGGACTATTCGGACTTAATATATGCGGCTAAATTTAATTTCAGAGAAAAAGCATGGGTAGAAAACGAAGTGCAAGCTCATCACGTTGGCTTGCCGAACATTTTAAAGATCAATTTGTTCAAAAGGCACACAAGCAAAAGTTGCGTTCCCGTGCCTATTTTAAATTAGATGAAATTCAACAAACCGATCGCTTGTTTAAACATGGCATGACAGTGGTTGATTTAGGGGCAGCACCTGGCGGATGGTCTCAATACGTTGTCACGCAGATTGGTAACAAAGGACGTGTAATTGCTTGCGATATTTTAGATATGAACCCCATTGTAGGAGTCGATTTTTTACAAGGCGACTTTCGTGAGGAAAGTGTGCTAAATGCGTTATTAGAACGTGTTGGTGAAGACAAAGTCGATGTGGTTATGTCAGATATGGCACCAAATTTCAGTGGTATGCCATCGGTAGATATTCCACGGGCGATGTATTTGGTTGAACTCGCGTTAGATATGTGTCGCCAAGTATTGGCACCAAAAGGCAGTTTTGTGGTCAAAGTGTTCCAAGGAGAAGGTTTTGATGAATATCTACGTGAAATTCGCTCGCTGTTTTCAGTGGTGAAAGTACGGAAGCCAGAAGCTTCTCGGGATCGCTCTCGCGAGGTGTATATTGTGGCGACGGGGTATAAAGGATCATAAATTTATTCGAACTGTTCTCTGCTTTGCTAAAGAGTAGGATTTATAGTAACCTTACCAAGATTTTATTAGTTAAAAAGAGGTAACAACCTTGAACGATATGTTTAAAAATATTTTGCTTTGGGCCGTTATCGGAATCACTCTGATGACTGCGTTCCAAGGCGTTAATTCGAGTTTTAGCTCGGCTAACACTGTCGAATATTCAACCTTCATTAACGATTTAAAAGAAAATCGTTTAAAAGAGGTTAATTTTCAAAATGGTGATGAAACCATTACTGTGGTGAAAACCAATGGTTCTGAATATCAAACCACTATGCCAATGTATGATCAAGATTTATTAAATGATCTGTTAAATAAGAATGTGACTGTAGTGGGCAAGCCAGCAGAACGCCGTGGATTGTTATCTCAAATTTTAATTTCGTGGTTCCCAATGATGCTATTAATTGGTTTCTGGGTACTATATATGCGACAAATGCAAGGTGGCGGCCGCGGTAATCCGATGAGTTTTGGTAAGAGCAAAGCGAAAATGCTTGCTCCAGACCAAATCAAAACCACATTTGCGGATGTTGCAGGCTGTGATGAAGCCAAAGAAGAAGTGGCGGAAGTTGTGGATTTTTTGCGTGATCCAACTAAATTCCAAAAACTTGGTGGACGCATTCCAAAAGGGATCTTAATGGTTGGACCACCGGGAACAGGTAAAACTTTACTAGCTAAAGCGATTGCAGGCGAAGCAAAAGTTCCATTCTTTACCATGGCGGGTTCCGATTTTGTGGAAATGTTTGTGGGCGTCGGAGCATCTCGTGTGCGTGATTTATTTGATCAAGCGAAGAAAAATGCTCCTTGTATCATTTTTATTGATGAAATTGATGCGGTTGGCCGTAAACGTGGTGGAGCAGGCTTTAGTGGTGGTCACGATGAACGCGAGCAAACCTTAAACCAGATGCTCGTTGAAATGGACGGCTTTGAAGGCTCTGAAGGAGTGATTATCATTGCGGCAACTAACCGTGCCGATGTATTGGATAACGCTTTAACTCGTCCAGGTCGTTTTGACCGTCAAGTGATGGTGGGCTTGCCTGATGTAAAAGGTCGTGAGCAAATTCTGAAAGTACATATGCGTAAAGTACCGCTTGCACCCGATGTGGATCCAATGATTATCGCACGTGGAACCCCAGGCTATTCGGGTGCAGAATTGGCTAACTTGGTGAATGAGGCTGCATTGTTCTCCGCACGTGCAAATCAGAAAGTGGTGACAATGAATGATTTTGAAAAAGCCAAAGACAAAATCAATATGGGGCCAGAACGCCGCTCAATGATTATGACGGAAGAGCAAAAAATCTCGACCGCTTATCACGAAGCTGGACATGCGATTGTTGGCTATTTGATGCCAGAGCACGATCCAGTACATAAAGTGACGATTATTCCACGTGGACGTGCGTTAGGTGTAACGTTCTTCTTACCAGAAGGTGATAAGATCAGTATCAGCCAAAAACAACTCGAAGGCAAATTAGCGAGTACCTATGGCGGTCGTTTAGCGGAAGAATTGATTTACGGTAAAGAGAATATTTCAACAGGGGCTTCTAGCGATATCCAAGTGGCATCAAACATTGCTCGTCGAATGGTGACGGAGTGGGGATTCTCAGAAAATCTCGGTCCAATTCTCTATAAGGAAGAAGAAGGTTTCGGGGCTCCAAAAGTTGTTTCTGAAGCAACCGCAAAATTGATTGATGAAGAAGTGCGTAAAATCATCGAACGCAACTACGAGCGAGCAAGACAAGTTCTCATTGAGAATATGGACATCTTACACGCTATGAAAGATGCGTTGATGAAGTACGAAACCATCGATATGCCACAAATTAAAAACTTGATGGAACGTAAACCAGTAGGAGAACCAGCCGGTTGGCACGATAGCGATAGCACTCCGCCATCACCAGAAAAGCCAAATGAGCCAACGGTGATGGAAGAGCCGACGGATAAAGCCGATGAGTTAGGGCAGTCCATGGCAGATAATCCAGCGGATGTAAAATAGTCATATTAAAAAGCCGAACACAATGTTCGGCTTTTTTGTTATACAAGCGGTTAGATTCTCGCTAAAATTTGCAAATCCTTATTTTCGGAGTATCTCTATGTTTCACTCATCATTGCGTACCTTGAACCAGCTATGGCAGAAATACCCTATTGAATTTGTGATGAATATTATTGCCTGTTCAGTCGTATTATTTTTAGACAACTATTTAGATTTGAATCAAGACGGGTATCTATTCGGCGTGATATTTACCTATCCGCTATATTTTTCAATAACCTATCTTGCTAATTATTACCAAAGCCGACTTTATAAATGGTCTTGGCTTTATATGTTAGCACTGTGTGCACTTGCCAATTATGTTCCGCTGTTTGATGAAAATGAACGCTTTTGGTTCGGTGTCTATGTCATTCATATTCTATTATTCTTCTCAAAATTTTTGCCAAAAGATAACCGCCAATTTGTGCATAATATTTTAGTCACCAGTATTCATTTTCTACTTACTTGGATTTTGGCTTGGATTGTAGTGGGTCTGTTTTGGTCAATACACGAAAGTATTGTTGTGTTGTTTAATCTAGCACCTACATTTTATATTGAAAGCGGTAGAGTAAATATTCTGTTGATCTGCTTTTTTTCTACGTTCTTCTTTTTACTTTTGGAGAAAAGAGTTGGGCAATATGATAGCTATTCTGAAAGACTCTTTTTTACGGCGGACATTCTGATCAACTATTTACTATCACCGGTGGTGATGATTTATACGATATTGGTCTATCTCTATGTTGGAATGATTCTGTTCAGATTTGAATTGCCCGTCGGTAATGTCTCGATCATTACATTGTCTTATCTCTGCTTAGGCTTAGCTTGTATTGCTTTACGCCAACTTTCTGAGCAGCCAAAATGGGAAATGTTTTTCCGTCAGTTCTCACGCTTGTCGATTGTTCCACTTGGTTTGCTATGGGTCGGGATTCATGAACGTGTTTCAAGCTATGGCTTAACTGTTTCTCGAATTTATTTGATTGTAATAGCAATATTAGTCACATTATTTATTCTTTCCTGCCTTGTGCCAAAATGGGTGAAGTATCGTCTATTTGGTTTATACACTATTGCGGCAGTCGTTATTACAACGATGGTGATATCGCCAGAAAAAATAGAGTTTGAAAGCCAGAAAAAGCAATTTGTAGAATTAGCAACGGAGCTGAATTTGCTTGATGCTCACGGAAAACTGCAATTAAACGATCTTGACCCAGCATCCTTGGATATCAATAAATTAATGCGGTTAGACTCACTCATTATCCAATTTTATGGCAAAGAAGGAGAAGGGTTTGGATATGAATCTAATGATTTGGATTATATTCGACAAATTTATAATGATGCTTTGAGTTTGCGTGATACCTATCAAACCGAAAATGATTATTTTCACTACTCAAGAACGGAAGAACAGGCGATCCCAATTCAAACCTACAAGCAATTAGTTCTTGTCGAGGATTACTCATATAAAATAACGGATTGTTATGACTGCGACATGATTTCTTTTGAAAATAGTAAAACAAAAGGGCGCTTTACTGTTCAGCAATCGGTTATTGAAAACATCTTGCAACAACACGGTATTGAGAAAGGTAAACGATATACTGCACCAGTATTAGCTAAAGCGGCAGAGCAAATGAGTTTACTGCCAACGGATCAAGGCGTTACGTTATTGTTGAATAATGTTGCTCTAATTTATCGAGATGAGCTAAAAAGCTACCAATTAACGAATGCCACCATACTTGGTTACTTTAAGCCATAATGGGGTTCTACAAGCGGTCAGTTCCTTGCCGAATTTTGCAAGTTTGCAAAATGTTCTGAGAAACAGACCGCTTGTCATTTTTATTTTCAATCTTTGTAATAATAAATTTACAATATGTTTTGTTATCTATACAATATCGTCAATTTTTCGTTCCTTTTTGGGGTTTTGTATGAATAAAACATTAGGTAGTACGCTGATTGTCGCTGGAACAACTATCGGCGGTGGTATGTTAGCAATGCCGCTCACCTCAGCGGGTATCGGCTTTGGCTTTACGATGGTGCTGTTAGTCGCATTGTGGTTATTGCTCTGTTTCAGTGCGTTATTATTTGTCGAACTGTATCAAAATGCTGACAGTGATGCGGGAATTGGTACACTTGCTGAAAAATATTATGGTACCTTTGGGCGAGTAGTTTCCACGGCGGTATTGATTATTTTCTTGTATGCGATTTTATCCGCATACGTTTCAGGTGGTAGCTCATTATTAGCCGCATTTTTACCGACGATTGTCGATGCCGAAACGACCACCCGCCTTGCGGGCATTCTGTTTGTGGTCGTATTCGGGGCGTTTGTTGTTGTCGGCACGACGAGTGTTGATGCGGTCAATCGTTTGTTATTCAGCTCGAAAATTTTGGCATTTGTGTTAGTGCTTTTCCTGTTACTGCCAAAAATCTCTTTCGACAACTTGCTTGAAATGCCGATTGATAAGTTCTTATTGATCTCGGCAAGTCCTGTGTTTTTCACCGCGTTTGGCTTTCACGCCTCCATTCCAAGTTTAAATAAGTATCTCGAAGGCAATGTTAAAGCGTTACGCATTTCGATTTTAGTCGGTACCGCCATTCCGCTGATTGCTTATGTGCTATGGCAATTGGCGACCCATGGAGTGTTAAGTCAAACAGAATTTTTGGCGATTTTAGAGAAAGATCCTACCTTAAACGGTCTGGCAGAAGCCATTCACCAAGTGACAGGCAGCTCAATGATCAGCGGCACAGTACGAGTTTTCTCTGCATTAGCATTGGTTACTTCATTCTTGGGCGTGGCTCTCGGCTTACTTGAAGCGTTAGAAGATTTGTTCAAACGTGTAAATATTCATGCAGGTCGTCTGACTTTAGGGGCTTTAACTTTCGTACCGCCAATGTTATTCGCCTTCTTCTACCCACAAGGCTTCGTTGCCGCACTTGGCTACGCTGGGCAGATGTTCGCCTTCTATGCGATCGTTTTACCAATCGCAATGGTGTGGAAGCTTCGCCAGCAATCCCCAACGTTGCCTTACAAAGTCAAAGGTGGTTCGCTTTCATTGCTGATTGCGTTGATTATCGGTGTGTTTATCGTGATCGTTCCATTCTTAATTGATGCAGGATTGCTACCAAAAGTCGTTGGTTAATTGAATCGGAAGTTGACAAGCGGTCAGATTTGCAAAATTTTTTGCGGATCTGGCCGCTTGTTGTATCAACCTCCTTACAAAATTGTATAAAAATAAATACAGTGAAAATAAAACGTTACAATTTGTTTTCGCTTTGTTAGAATGCTGCCCATTCGTTTTACTTAAGGAAATTTACAGTGAAAAATAAAATTCTAGGCAGTGCTTTAATTATTGCTGGCACGACAATTGGAGCGGGAATGTTGGCAATGCCACTGACTTCTGCTGGTATGGGATTTGGTATGACGGTTGTTTTGCTTGGTGGGCTTTGGGCGTTACTCACCTATACTGGCTTGCTGTTTATGGAAGTCTATCAAACCGCAAAAGAGAAAGAGGTTGGTGTTGCAACACTTGCAGAACAATATTTTGGCATGACGGGACGTGGTTTAGCGACATTTAGTTTATTGGTGTTGCTGTATGCCTTATTAGCGGCTTATATCACGGGCGGAGGGTCGCTACTATCTGGTATTTTGCCTGTTATGGGAGATGAAGAAACGACATCTAAAGTCGGCATTTTACTATTTACCTTTATTTTAGGGACTTTCGTGGTTATTGGGATCAAAGGCGTTGATGGTATCACTCGCTTGATGTTCTTAGGCAAAATCGTAGCATTCATTTTTGTATTATTGATGATGTTACCAAAAGCCAAATTAGAAAATTTAACCGCTGTGCCGTTAGATAATTTATTAGTAATTTCTGCCATTCCGATTTTCTTCACGTCTTTTGGTTTCCATGTGATTATGGGGAGCATTAATAGCTACTTAGATGCCGATATTCGTAAAATCCGTTTAGCGGTTTTGATTGGTACTCTCATTCCACTTTCTGCCTATTTATTGTGGCAATTAGCTACGCACGGGGTATTAAGTCAGGGTGAATTTGTCGCATTAGTGAAGCAAGATCCCACTTTAAATGGCTTAGTCAAAGCAACGGCACAAATTACAGGCAGCACAATTTTGGGGGAAGCGGTGCGTTTGTTCTCGGCATTAGCATTGATTACCTCGTTTCTAGGTGTCGCTATGGGGATTTTTGAAGGCGTGGGCGATTTATTAAAACGCTTCAATTTACCGTCAAATCGTGTAGTACTTACGCCATTAACTTTTATTCCTCCATTGGTATTTGCATTATTCTATCCAAATGGGTTTATTGCGGCACTTGGTTATGCAGGGTTGTTGTTTGCATTCTACGGATTGATTTTACCAATCGGTTTGGCGTGGAAAGCTCGCCAATTATACCCAAATCTACCTTACCGTGTAGCCGGTGGCAATTTGGGATTAGTGATTGCGTTTGTGATGGGAGTTGTCATTATCGTTATTCCATTCTTAATTGAAAAAGGTATTTTGCCTGCCGTAGCGGGTTAAATTATCCCTTTTTCTCCTTTTTTAATCCGATCGCCTAACAAGCGGTCGGATTTTTTTTCTTTTTTGCAAATAACTTTAGACAAAATGTCTTAACTCGGTAGAATACTTCTTTAGTACAAACTGCTAGAAAGGTTTCAAAATGGAAAATAAAAAACTACCAAAGCCATTAGATGCTATTGATTTTAAAATCTTAAATGAGTTGCAACGTAACGGAAAGATTTCAAATATTGAACTCTCAAAGCGAGTTGGGCTTTCGCCAACGCCTTGTTTAGAACGTGTCAAACGCCTTGAAAAACAAAATGTGATTATGGGGTATCGTGCCTTATTGAACCCTGAATTGCTTGAGGCTCCATTATTAGTGATTGTTGAAATTACTTTAGTACGTGGTAAGCCTGATGTGTTTGAAGAATTCAATCGAGCCGTGCAGCAACTGGACGAAATTCAAGAATGCCACTTAGTCTCGGGAGATTTTGACTATCTACTCAAAACGCGTGTAGCCGATATGGCAGCATACCGTAAATTACTTGGCACAACATTATTGCGTTTACCTGGTGTGAACGATACTCGCACTTATGTAGTAATGGAAGAAGTCAAACAAACCAATTATTTGTTGTTGAAATAAGGACATTGTGTGATTGAACGATTAACAGGTAGAGAAAACCTCATCAAATTTACCTTGCTGCTTCTGGCATTGGCTGGTGCTTATTTATGTGTGGCATGGGCAAGTTATAGTCCGCTTGATAACGCTTGGACTGTCGCCAGCAGTGTGACACAAGACCCACTCAATAAAACAGGCTCATTAGGTGCATGGGTAATTGATTTACTGTTTGCTATGTTCGGCAAAATGGCGTTTCTGATTCCTTTTGCCTTTACCTTTGTGCCCATTTTTCTTTTGGTACTGCGTACCACAGGTGATCTACATTTACGACAAGCCTTGCTGTGGTTGCTGAGTTTTACCGTCTTTATGATAGGGCTGTCAGGACTGGCAAGTGTGCTGTTACCACATTCAGCAGCCTATTTATCTGGCGGCTTTATTGGGGCGATGCTGTCGGAGTTAATTGGAAATCGGCTTGGTCAGATCGGCGTACTGTTTTTATCGATGGTGATCACGGCAGGTGGATTCTATTTTTGTTCAGGGCAGACGTTAATTCGCCTGTTTGGGCGTTTGTATGATTGGATCATGGACAATAAAGAGCAGGAAGCTCCTCAGCCTGAAAGACAAGCGGTCAGTTCCGAGCAAATTTTTGCAAATCAGGAAAGCGATGAGACCGTTGAAAAAGAGATGACAGAATCACCTGAACATCCACAGCTAACGGATGTTACCCAATTTGCCCGCCCGAAAATTACAGGGCTAAAATCTGAAATAGTAGAGCAGAGTGAAACGAATGAGTTGGTTGAAACGCCGATGTATCATGTTGAAACGCAAACAGAGTTACCTAAAGTCAGCGTGCCAGCGTTTTCACCAGTTCCGCCTGCTCAACAACGGGTGCAGCAAGAAACCCTAGAAACCGTTGAACCTATTGTGGATGAACGAAATTTTCCAACGATTCGTTTAAACCCAGACATTTCAACGGTTCAAGCTGAAACAGAACCCACTCATTTGCAAAATTCGGACGTGATCTCACCGCTTGCAGTGCCGAGTGAGAGCGATCAGGTCGCTACTTCGGTCAAGAAAGATGAGCAGCACCCTGATTTTCTTAAACCGAACGTAAAAGTCGAACTGCCAGAACCCGTTGAAAAAGCGAAACAAGCGGTCAGTTCCGAGCCGAATTTTACCAAACCGAAAGCAGCAACGCCTGTTGTTCATCCGCTGTTACAACGACAAACAACAACGGAGAAACCAACAACACCTTTGCCAACTAACGATTTATTATCACGGGGAAAACAGGAAATTCAGCAAATTACTGAACAGGAAATTCGAGAGACATCAGCCCGTATTGAACAAGAGCTGGCGAATTTTGGCGTAAAAGCAACGGTAGAAGACGTGTTGGTTGGACCTGTCGTGACTCGATATGAAATTCAACCTGCTGCTGGAGTCAAGGCAAGCAAAATTTCCAACTTAGGCAGTGACTTAGCTCGCTCATTAATTTTTGAAGCGATTCGGATCACCGATGTTGTGCCGGGTAAGCCATTTATGGGGATTGAAACCCCAAATCGCCAACGTGAAACGGTGTGGCTACGAGATGTATTGGAGAACGATGCCTTCCGTCATAGTAATGCGATTTTGCCAATGGCGCTAGGCAAAGATATTAGTGGAAAACCGGTTGTGGTTGATATGGCAAAAATGCCGCATCTATTAGTGGCGGGGCAAACAGGAGGCGGGAAATCTGTCGGCGTAAATACGATGATTTTAAGTCTCTTATTTAAGCTTACCCCAGAACAGGTTCGCTTTATTATGATTGACCCGAAAGTCGTTGAATTGTCAGTGTATAACGACATTCCGCACTTGCTCACACCGGTTGTGACTGATATGAAAAAAGCTGAAAATGCGTTGCGTTGGGCGGTTGAAGAAATGGAACGCCGTTATCAGCTCGTCAGCTACTTACAAGTGCGTAATATTGAAGGCTATAACAACAAAATTGAGCAAGCGGAAGCCATGGGTATTCCAATCACTAATCCACATTGGAAACCAACAGATTCAATGGATCTCAATGCTCCGCCATTGAAAAAAATGAGTTACATTGTGCTTATTGTCGATGAATTTGCTGATTTAATGATGTCTGCAGGCAAACAAGTGGAAGATCATATTATGCGAATTGCTCAAAAAGCCCGTGCAGTTGGTATTCACTTGATTTTGGCAACACAACGCCCATCAACAGATATCATTACAGGCGTAATTAAAGCCAATATTCCCAGCCGTATTGCCTTCACGGTTGCAAGCCAAATTGACTCCCGTACTATTCTAGACAAAGGTGGAGCGGAAGCACTACTTGGTCGCGGCGATATGCTCTATTCAGGTGCAGGCAGCCCTGAAATGATCCGTATTCACGGTGCATTTATGACCGATGAAGATGTGCTAAGAGTAGCCGATAACTGGCGAGCAAGGGGGAAACCGGAATACATTGACAGCATTATTGAATCTGCTGACGATGAAGATGTTGATGGCAGCCAACGGGGAGCTTTAGGCGATCTTGATCCCCTTTTTGATGAAATTGCAGGATTTGTGGTCGAAAGCAACATCACCTCAATCAGTGGCATTCAACGCCGTTTCTCTCTCGGTTTCAACCGTGCTGCCCGTATTGTTGATCAGCTAGAAGCCCAAGGCATACTTTCCGCTCCTGATGCAAAAGGAAAACGAGAAGTGCTGGCGAGATAGTTATTATTAAATTTTGGTCGTTATATAGTGGCACAAGGCTACTTGTTTCATAGTTTGTTTCAATATATAACAAGCCTAAGTGGTTCAAAGGAAAATAAAAAGGAAAACAAAATGCGTTTAGATGATGAAAGAGAAAGTCGTAATGTGGAAGATCGCCGTGGACAATCTGGTTTTGGTGGGGGGCGAAGAGTTTCTGTTGGACGTGGAAAGGGCAGTATTTTAGGCTTTATTATCTTGTTGGTCGGGGCTTATTATGGTGTGGATTTATCAGGGATTGTCGGTTTTGGTCAAGAAGAAACGTATCAGCAGCAGGAGCAGAGTAGCTATCGATCATCATCTGAAGAAGCAGAACTCAATACCTTGTCACGCAAAGTGTTGGCAACAACAGAAAGAGTATGGGGTAATTACTTTCGTCAAAGTGGGATGACTTATCGTGAACCAACGTTGGTACTGTATCGGGGAGCAACTCAAACCGCTTGTGGTACAGGGCAATCTGTGATGGGGCCCTTTTATTGTCCTGTTGATGAAAAAATCTATCTAGATTTATCATTTTATGATGATATGAAACACAAACTCAAAGCAGCAGGGGATTTTGCTTTTGCTTATGTAATTGCTCATGAAGTGGGACATCATATTCAACATCAATTAGGTATTACAGAGCAAACTCAAAAGGCACAACGTAACGCTTCTAGCAGGAAAGAAGCTAATCGGATTTCAGTGAGTGTAGAACTACAGGCCGACTGTTTTGCGGGGGTGTGGGGCTATCACATTCAGAAAGAAGGGCGTTTGGAAGCAGGAGATGTGGAAGAGGCGTTTTTAGCAGCTGAAGCCGTAGGCGATGATCGCTTGCAGAAACAAAGCCAAGGTAGAGTGATTCCTGATAGTTTTACCCATGGTTCTTCTGCACAACGCTTAGCGTGGTTTAGAAAAGGATTGCAATCTGGAAACCCAAATGTTTGTGATACTTTTTAATCATTTGCTCACAAATTTTTGACAATTCATAACGATTGCTCTAGTTTAGCGGTACTTTGTGAGCACTATAAAAATAAAGAGAAAATATGACATACAGAAACGATGATATTCGTATCAACCACATTGAAGAATTGCTGCCACCTGTGGCATTGTTAGAGCGTTTTCCTGCCAGCGATGTGGCGGCGGATACCGTGGCAAAAGCCCGTTTGGCGGTTAATCGCATTTTATCGGGTGAAGATGACCGCTTGTTAGTGGTGATTGGGCCTTGCTCCATTCACGATCCTGAAGCAGCATTAGACTATGCGAAAAAAATCCAAGCGATCCGAGCCAATCCGCAAATTAATCAACATCTAGAAGTTGTAATGCGAGTCTATTTTGAGAAACCCCGCACCACAGTGGGCTGGAAAGGGCTAATTAACGACCCGTATTTAAACGAAACCTTTGCATTGAATGACGGTTTACGCATTGCCCGCAAAGTGCTTTCCGACATCAATGATCTCTCCGTTCCCGCAGCGGGGGAGTTTTTGGATATGATCACCCCGCAATATGTTGCTGATTTTATGAGCTGGGGGGCGATTGGGGCGAGAACCACAGAATCGCAAGTGCATCGTGAATTGGCTTCCGGGCTTTCCTGTGCGGTCGGCTTTAAAAATGCTACCAACGGCAGTGTGAAAATTGCCTTAGACGCCATCGGTGCTGCTGAAGCCCCGCACCATTTCTTATCTGTGACCAAATTTGGACATTCTGCTATTGTTTCCACCGCGGGCAATCCAGACTGCCACATCATTTTGCGTGGTGGTGATAGTGGTACGAATTACGATGCGGCTTCGATCGAAAAAGTTTGTGCTGACATCGAAAAATCCGGTCGCCGTCCGCATGTGATGGTCGATTTCAGTCATGCCAATAGTCAGAAACAATTCAAACGTCAGCTTGATGTCTGCAATGATGTTGCCGCTCAAATTGCCAATGGATCGCACAAGATCTCAGGTGTAATGATTGAAAGCCATTTGGTTGAAGGCCGTCAAGATTTAGTCGAAGGCAAAGCACTCACTTACGGACAGAGCATTACCGATGCCTGTCTTGGCTGGGAAGATAGTGAAAAAGTACTATTCCAACTCGCCGATGCGGTGGCACAACGCCGTAACAAGCGGTAAGATCCAAATGATTTTTTGCAAATAGGATGAACAAAAGGGACGTACAACGTCCCTCTATATTTTTATGATGAAGACAATTTTAGTATTAGACACCGCCACTGAAGCCTGTTCTGTGGCGTTATTTCACCAAGGTAAAACCACTTTTTTAGATGAACTCAGCCCACGTACGCATACGCAGCGGATTTTACCGATGGTTGATGAGTTGTTATCGCAAGCGGGTATTTCTCTGAAAGAGGTCGATGTACTTGGATTTGGGCGTGGGCCGGGTAGTTTTACGGGTGTGCGAGTGGGCGTGGGAATTGCTCAAGGCTTAGCAATGGGAGCGGAATTGCCCGTGGTGCCCGTGTCTAATTTATTGGCGATGGCAGAGGCGGCGTATCAACAGCAAGGTGCAACAGAAGTGGTTGCGTTGATTGATGCTCGAATGAACGAAGTCTATTTCGCACAATTTAGCCGTAGCGAAAAGGGCTGGCAAACGTTGGTGGCAGAGCAAGTCTGCTCGCCAGAAAAGGCGATTGCACAAATTCAGGCAGCGCGTCAGCCAACGGTAGTTGGTACGGGTTGGGCAGCATATTTGCAATTTTCGGCGGCAAACTTACCGCTTGTGGTGAGCGACATCACCTTACCTTCCGCCCGTTTTATGTTGCCACTAGTGCAGCAAGCCGCAGCACAAGGGAAAACGCAATCAGCCATGGAGATTGAACCTGTTTACCTTCGCAATGAAGTCACTTGGCAAAAATTACCACACAAGCGGTAAGATCCACCTAATTTTTTGCAAATAGCACAAGAAATAAAGGGGCGTTTAAAACGCCTCTTATTGTTTGAATTATTCAAACAGTGCTGAATGTAACGCCTGAATAATCTCGTCTGCCTCTTTATTTTTAACCAGTGTGCACACGTTATTCGTGCTAGCACCGTAGCTAATCAAACGTACATTATAAGGCGATAAGGTTTCAAATAACTGTTTAGCAATGCCTGCTTGTGTGTGTAGATTGTTACCAATAATGGCCACTAATGCTAAATCCGTTTCTACGTTCACTTTACACACTTCACGCAATTCTGCTAACAAGTCATCAGAAAGAATATCTAAACCTGACGATGTTGAACCCGTTTTATCAAGCGTGATTGCAATGCTGACTTCTGAAGTTGTGACGACATCTACGGAAATTTTATGTTTTGCCAAAATGGTAAAGACATTCGCTAAGAAGCCTTGTGAATGCAACATACTGAGACTGGAAAGGGTCAGCAAAATTTGGTTGCGACGTAAGGCGAGAGCTCGGAATGTTGGACGTGGTTGTGGATCACGAGTTACCCAAGTTCCTCCTTGTTCGGGAGCTTTGCTTGACCCCACAAAAACAGGGATATTGCTGCGTACAGCAGGTAAAAGTGTCGCGGGGTGGAGCACTTTCGCCCCGAATGTTGCCATTTCCGCTGCTTCATTAAAACTGATGGTATCAATTCTCTTAGCTGCAGAAACAATGCGTGGGTCGGTGGTATAAATACCAGGGACATCGGTCCAAATCAACACATCATTGGCATTCAGCACTTCTGCAAGTAATGCTGCTGAGTAGTCGCTGCCACCACGACCAAGCGTGGTTGTTTTACCTTCATCATCCCGACCAATAAAACCTTGGGTAATCACCACTTTACCTTGTTCTAGCAAGGGTTTAATCACTGCATTCGTTTGCTGAACGGTTTTTTCATCATTCGGAGCCGCTTTTCCGAAGTGACTATCTGTCGCCACAACGTCACGCACATCAACCCATACTGCAGGGAAATTACGTTCATTGAGTAATTGCGTAAAAATGCAGGTAGACATCATCTCACCGTGACAAATAATTTCATCCGTTAAGGCAAGGGAAGTGGCAAGGCTAGCTGATTCAGCAAGTGCTTTAATGTGTGTTAAATAGTGTTCGATTTTTTCAATCACCATTTCAGGCTTTTGAAGCTTTTCAATAATGTTAAACTGAATTGTTCTTACGGCATTTAAAATGTCGTTGCGTCGTGAAAGTTCACAGCCATTGGCAAGCTCAACTAAATAGTTAGTTACGCCCGCGGAAGCTGAAAGCACGACGACCCGAGTATTTGTATCAGCTGTGATAATATCGGCACAAGCTGACATTGCATCAAAGTTGGCAACGCTGGTACCACCAAATTTAGCAACGGAAAGATGAGGCATATTTAGAATTTCCTATAAAAAAGCATTGTGTTTACAGGAGATATGAGTGGCAAGAAAATTGGGGAAACATTGACACCAATTAAGAGCGCTCCGTTTAGTTGGCGACCAAACGACAGCTGATAGGATTCAACCTACTCAGCCGATGCTTATTCCTTCTCTAGCGAACTCACATCTCGGCAATCATTCCCATCACTTGTCTTCAAACGGTCTAGCTCCCTAAAACAAGTTACCTGAATGTTGCACCTCTCCCGCTATAATGAACCATTATAACTTTCTTTCGCTAAGAGCGAAAAACGGAGCTATAAATAACTTTTTCTTATTTTAATGTCAAATAAAATTTATGCGTTTAGCAATGAATTGCAACAAGCGGTGTAATTTTAATCAGCAAGCGGTCAGTTTAGCTTTTGATTTTGCAATTTGATTACACTAGAATGCTCATGATGTTGTTTATATTAGGAAAGCAGATGAAATTTTTTAATATTGCCCTAGCCAGTAGTGTAGTGGCATTTTCTCTACATAGTGTAGCCACCCCGTGGGAATCGATTCGGACTCCAATTGCTGGCAAAGTGCAGTCTATTGGTGGGTATAGTAATGGATGTATTATTGGTGCAGAACCTTTAGCTCTCAAAGGCGAAGGCTATCAAGTGATTCGCTCGATCAAAAACCGTTATTACGGTCACCCGCAGTTGTTGAACTATTTGCTAAATCTAGGTAAAAGTGCCAAGGCTGCAGGAATTCCGCCTATTTTGATTGGTGATATGGGAATGCCTGCTGGTGGACGTTTTTCATCGGGACATGCCAGCCACCAAACGGGTTTAGATGCAGATATTTGGTTGCGTTTCGGTCCAATGGACGATGAAACGGCTCGTAATCCTGCGGGTTTGGCAACGATTATGGTTGATCATTCAACCAATGTCGTGAATGAAAAGTTATGGACAACCAACCATACTAAATTGTTGAAATTAGCAGCGTCAGATTACCGTGTCGATCGTATTTTTGTGAACCCCGCAATCAAAGTCAAACTGTGTAATACCGCAGGAACTGATCGTGATTGGCTTCGCAAAATTCGCCCTTGGTACGCACACGACTCGCACTTTCATGTTCGTTTAACTTGCCCTGCTGACGCACCAAATTGTGAAAATCAAGCCCCCGTGCCTGCAGGTGATGGTTGTGGTGCAGAGCTTTATTCATGGTTCGAACCAGCTAAGCCATCCAGTACGCCAAAATCAAAAACGTTGCCACAACCGCCGCAATTGTGCCAAATGATCCTGTCTCAGCAGGGCTTCAATTAATCACAAATTTTGACCGTTTGTCCCTTACAAGCGGTCAGATTCTCTCAATTTTTTGCAAATCGGAACTATCCATTGAAACTATTCATCGCCGAAAAACCAAGCCTAGGCAGAGCTATCGCCCAAGTGTTACCTAAACCACATCACAATAAAGATGGTTTTATTGAGTGTGGTGAAGGCAATGTGGTGACATGGTGTATTGGGCATTTGCTTGAACAGGCTGAACCTGATGCATACGATGAACGTTTTAAGATCTGGCGAATGGAACATTTGCCGATTGTGCCAGAACAGTGGAAGCTGATCCCCAAAAAAGAGACGCTCAAGCAATTCAAAGTAGTGGAACGCTTGGTAAAACAGGCAGATCAACTGATTCACGCAGGCGATCCTGACCGAGAAGGGCAGTTGCTAGTAGACGAAGTGTTCGGTTATCTCAATTTGCCCACTGAAAAACGTTCGCAAATTCAACGCTGTCTGATTAGCGATCTTAACCCAAGTGCCGTACAAAAAGCGGTGGAAAAATTGCAAAGTAATCGGGATTTTATCCCACTTGCTACTTCTGCCTTGGCCAGGGCGAGAGCCGATTGGCTTTATGGCATCAATATGACTCGAGCCTATACGCTCCAAGGACGTTGGGCAGGCTACAAAGGTGTGCTGTCAGTTGGAAGAGTACAAACCCCCGTTCTAGGCATGATTGTGCGACGGGATCTCGAAATCGAAAATTTCGTGCCCAAAGACTATTTCGAAGTGCTAGCACACATCATTGTGCCTGAAACACAGGAACGATTTACGGCACAATGGCAGCCGAGCAAGGCGTGTGAAGATTATCAAGATGATGAGGGTAGGGTACTATCCCAACCGCTGGCAGAAAATGTAGTAAAACGTATCGAAAATCAGCCCGCTTGCGTTATCGATTATCAAGATAAAATCGAAACCGAAATAGCACCATTACCTTATTCGCTTTCGGCATTACAGATTGATGCTGCCCGCCGTTTTGGACTTTCCGCTCAGGCGGTACTCGATATTTGCCAAAAATTATACGAAACTCACAAGCTAATCACTTATCCCCGTTCCGACAATCGCTATTTGCCGAATGAGCATTTTGCCGAACGTTTGAAAGTGATGGCTGCTATTGCACATCATTTGACTGAATATACTGAAAAGCCTGAGGCGGTTGATCCTAATCGCAAAAATCGTTGCTGGAACGACAGTAAGGTTGAAGCTCACCACGCAATTATTCCAACGGCTAGGCAGGGCAATGTGCATCTCACCGACAATGAACGGCGAATTTACCAACTAATTGCTCGTCAATATCTGCTGCAATTTTGTCCAGATGCTGAATATCGCAAAGGTAAAATTATTCTAAATATCGCAGGTGGTACCTTTGCAACACAAGCTAGAAACTTAATTGTAGCGGGCTGGAAAGCATTGCTCGGTAAAGAGGATAGCGACGAAGTGGCTGAACCGTTGCTGCCTCTGGTGAAAAAAGATCAACAACTACATTGTGAAAAAGGTGAAATCGTCAGCAAAAAAACGCAACCACCACGTCCTTTTAGCGATGCTACGTTGCTTTCTGCGATGACAGGAATTGCCCGTTTTGTGCAAGACAAACAGCTCAAGAAGGTGTTAAGGGAAACTGACGGGCTCGGCACCGAAGCGACACGAGCGGGGATTATTGAATTACTGTTCAAGCGGGGATTTTTAATCAAAAAGGGGAGAAGCATTCACAGCACCGAAGCAGGTAGAACCTTGATTGCTGCTTTACCTGAAACCGCAACCCAGCCAGATATGACGGCTCATTGGGAAATGCAGCTCACCGATATCAGCAAAAAACAAGCAAGTTATCAACAGTTCATAGCCGATCTCAATAAGCAGTTGCCTAGCTTACTACATTCACCAAATCGAATGGTATTGCAAAATTTAGCGAGAATCATACCGCTTGTAACGACATCTAAAGGGCAGAGTAGTCGAAAAAACGTGAAATCTGCCGAAAAATAAGTCGAACGTTAAAAAATTCACGAAAATTTCCTTGCAAGCCTTAGCGTAACGCTATATGATGCACACATCGAAACGAACTCTGCCATGCAGAGTTTTCTTTTGAACAGAATTTAAAAAGAGACAACAATGTTAATCAATTTTCTAACTATTGCTTATCTCGTTGTAGCAGTTTTCCTAATCGGATTTATCTTAATCCAACAAGGAAAAGGGGCAGATGCAGGTGCATCATTTGGTGCAGGTGCAGCAGGAACCGTATTTGGTTCAGCAGGTTCAGCAAATTTTTTATCAAGAACTACAGCGATTTTAGCAATTATTTTTTTCGGCATTAGTTTAGTGATTGGCAACTTAAACACTCACACAGCATCACCAAAAAGCCAGTTTGAAGATTTAAGTCAAGTAGAACAAAAACAAGAAGTGCCAGCAGTTAAAACTGAAAATAGCGATATCCCGCAATAAAAAATTCACGCTCTGGTGGTGGAATTGGTAGACACGCTATCTTGAGGGGGTAGTGTCCAGAGGATGTGCGAGTTCGAGTCTCGCCCAGAGCACCATTTGACCTTTCGCAATGTTTTGTAACTTGTCGAAAAAATCAAACAAAGCCTTGAAGCAAAACGTTTCAAGGCTTTTTTCTTATCTTAACCGTTCGCAACTTTTCGTTTCCAACCGTAAATTTTGGTTACAGGATCTATCAGCATTATTTTATGAAGACAGAGAGGAGAATAATATAGTGAAAGAAGCGATGAATTTATTGAAAGATACCTGCGTTTTGGCGTTTAAGCTCTATATTTTATTACCTTTGTTCTTGTTTGGCTCCATCATTTTAGTCTTTACTTTCTCATCACTCACTCTTAATGATGTGTTTTCTACAAAAGGAGCTTATTGGTTTGTTGTGACAGTGGTTGGCATATTCAGCGTTAAATCCAAACGGTTTTTTATCGCCTTTTTAATCAGTCTAGCACTGTTTCTACTATTTGGTGGCATAGATTATATCCACGATTGGATATACTAATTTAATTTTAACTTATAACCCTGCTTATGCGGGGTTTTTATTACCTAAAAAAGAATAATTTATGAGGAGGCTTGCAAATTTTAGGTAAGGTTGTAGCTGCCCTTGATTTATTTAACATAATATATATTATGCGCACAATATTCACATAACATATTGATTCAAAAGAATTATTTAAATTCACTTACAAAAAATTTTACTATTGGTTTGCCTGCAGAAAAATTCGGTATTTTTCCAATAATCGATTACCGAATTCTGAACGCCATCCGAATAATAATTCAGGTTTCTGGTCTTGTGGTTGACCTTGCATTTGCCATTTAAATAATTGTTCTAGCTGACGTTTACTTGCAAAAACCTCCGTTGGTAAGTCTTGCGGTTGACATTCTTGAACAGCTTTCTTTAAAAAATGCATATCACGTTTATAATGAGGTGCATCGATCAAGCGATGAATAGGTTCAGGATAGTTTTCTGCTGCAATATTTTTTGCTTGTTCAACAAGTAATAATAATTTTTTGCCATGAAGTCGAACTTCATTTGGGTGCATAAATTCCAATAAACAAGCGGTATGTTTAGGCTGAAGTTTTGCAATTTGCAATAGAGACTGCTCTTTTACCACAAAATTTAAAGCTAAATCTCGTTTTTGTGCTTCTTTATATCGCCAATTCTCAAGAAGCTGTAGCACTGAAAGTTGTTGAGAGTTCAGCTGCCATGCATTACCAATTTTTTTATATGCTTTATCAACGTCAAATTCTATTAGTTTTTTCGCTTTCAAATAATGGCACTCTTCTTCGACTGCTTTTTGCCAACAGGTTTGAATTAGCGATACTTGCATTTTTTGATATATTGGTAACAAGTACCGTACATCTGCAGCTGCATATTGGAGCTGCTTTTCATTTAATGGGCGAGCTAGCCAGTCCGTACGTGATGAAGACTTATCTAGTTTAATTTGATAATAGTGATCAACAAGTTTAGAAAATCCAACAGATATGCCTAGTCCAATAAACTTACCGATCACTTGAGTATCGATCATAGGCTCTGGTAACTGATTAAAATAATGTTGGAAGACTTCTAAATCTTCACCACAGGCATGTAACACTTTAAGAATATTTGGATTTTTTAGTAGTTCTATGAATGGGGTAAAATCAGAGATAGTAAGTGGGTCAATAAGATAAACCTTTTTACCATCAAATAGTTGTAAAAGTCCTAACTTAGGAAAGAATGAACGAATACGAACAAACTCAGTATCTAATGCCACTACACTTGCATGCTTACAATCTCGACAAGCAATTATTAGTTTCTCATTAGTATCAATCCAATTAAAATCAATATGTTGATTCATCCCGCCTTTCCTTATTGTTGAAATTCACCCACTTTTTGTTCAAAAAATGTATTTTCTTCGTTTTATAAAATAAATTTTGTGAGTTCTCTCTCATAATTTATTCAAAATATTTGCCATTTTATCCAAAGATTGGAAAATACAAAACTCTCTTATGGAGCAGATAATTATAAAAGGTTTTATATGAAAACGGCATCTAACGATTATAAATTTCAGCATTTAGGACAGGTCTATCAGCTTATTGAGCAATTTGAGCTTATTTCTCGAACAGATTTGGCAAAATTATCAGGTTACGCACCTGCATCGATTACGGGTCTTAGCAAGCAGCTAATTGATCATAAATTAGTGCTTGAACGCACGGCTCAAAATTTACCCAGTCGAGGGCGTCCTGCGGTAGGCTTATCACTCTCTTCTTTTCATT
The DNA here is from genome assembly GCF_011455495.1 of Frederiksenia canicola. Lineage (NCBI taxonomy): Bacteria > Pseudomonadati > Pseudomonadota > Gammaproteobacteria > Pasteurellales > Pasteurellaceae > Frederiksenia > Frederiksenia canicola. The sequence goes on along the minus strand of NZ_CP015029.1, from coordinate 1,576,912 downwards.
GGCGTTATATCTGTATGATTTTGTCTGAAACTGATATTTCAATTTTTTTATGTGAATTATCTGGTAAAGCTATTCATCAGCAAAGATATACCCTGAACTTATCTCGTACTGAACTGTTAGAAAGCGTGACAACGTCTCTAAAAAATTTCTTACAATATTGCTCTGTTGAATTAGAATATGTTTTAGCTATGTCTGTTAGTGTTATTGGGAAGCTGAATCGAGATAAAACAGGTGTAGTACGATTAGGTAATAAAACATTAGATGTTGAATTATTCAGTGCATTGCAGATGTTGGTGGATAAACCCGTCTATTTAAATGAACATTTCCAGCTTTGGTTATTGGCTGAGTCTGCATTAGGTAGCTTAATTAGTCATGATGATGTGATTTTCTTGCAGTTAGACGAAGCCATTAATTTGAGTGTGTTACTTCGTGGCGAATTGCTTCACCGTGATGAGCATAAACGGATGAATGTGGATAAAATGTTAATGCCCAAATTTGGCGAGTTGAGTGACTTTATTGGCGAAAATTTAAATGAAATGGAACGTTATCAACTTGCCAATCAAATTACGTTTAATGCATTAGTCAAGGCAATAGATCATTATTTACCGAACCCTTTTGGTACTATCCGTCAAAAAATAGAATGGTTCTGCAAGCACATTCAAAAAGAAAATGCTGCTGCCCTACATATTTTAGAGCATATTGCAGATAATCTTTCTTACATGTTGCTTAATCTCATTAATCTTTTTTCGACGGAAAAAATTATGTTCTGTTCACCTCTACTCTCTATACAGACCGCATTATTTGAAAAAATAAGAGAAAAAATTGTGGTGAACTTGCGTCAAGATGATCTCAATATTGATTTAGTCACAAGCCAATATGAATGGAACAGTCCGCTCATTCCATCTGCTGCAATAAAATATGAAATTTATGCCGGAAATTTGATTCAGAACATAATTAAATTGTAAAAAGTTCGTTAAACTTCGCCCCACTTTTTTTATTCGAGAATCAAAATGCCAGCGATATTTATTGCGGGGACGGATACTAATGTGGGCAAGACCATTGTTACCCGAGCCTTATTACAAACAGTTTCTAAATATGAAATTCCAGTAGTTGGATATAAACCTATAGCTTGTGGTGGTGATGATTCACTACCCACCGAGCCGAATAATGATGACTATGCTTGCGAAGATAATAAGGATGTACTGATAATTCAGGATAGTTGCGTATATCCTGTACAATACAAAGAGATTAACAGCTATTCGTTTATCCACTCAAGTACCCCCGTCTTTGCTGCACTCGATGCGGTTCGCCATATATCAAGTAATAAGTTAGATAAAGACTTAGCACATTTGCAGCAGAAATATAATAATGTAATTGTTGAAGGAACATATGGTTGGCTTACGCCCATAAATCGAGGACTGAGTTTTGCGGAATGGGTTAAGCGTAATCAAATGCCTGTTGTCTTAGTTGTGGGTATTAAAGAAGGTTGTGTTAATCATGCATTACTCACTGCATATGCGATTCAACAACAAGGATGTACATTACTAGGATGGGTAGCCAATCGAGTTAATCCAGGGCTTCGTCATTATTTTGAACTCATTGAGCTTCTCTCTCAACGAATTGATGCTCCATTATTAGGACAAATTCCGTATTTAGGCAGCCCAGATAAGAAGGAGCTTTCACAATATATCCAAAATCCAGAACCATTATTAAATTATTTTAAAAAATAGCTAGCGTCTATTATTAGACTAAAATAAAAAACCTAGACATTTTAAAAATGTCTAGGTTTTTTTACAACCTTACCAGTTATAACTGAGATTTACTCCAATATTTACATCAGATGACTGAGAGCCATACTTTTGTAATTTAATTTTAGAGCCAACAGACACATTTTTGAATTTTTTCTCAATACTTGTTGTTAACCCATAAACTAGGTTGCTTGATTTTACTTCATATTGATTTTGTTCATAATTGGCTTGCGATAATGTACTACTATCGTTTAGTAATGCAACACTAGGTCTAATATCTACTTTAACTCCAGATAATTGATAACCAATATTTATTCCAACATCGCCACCAAATACAAATCTTTTATTCATTGCTACATCCTCATCCAATAATGTACGAGATGAAAAAGAGCCATAAACACCTACGAATGGGCTAACAGTGAGTTGATTATCAACAGCAAATTGTCGAGCATAATTTAGATATAAATCAACATTGTTGTTTTTGCCTGCTATATCTTCATGTTTAACGCTTCTATAACGAACAAAACTAGATAATGTATTATTGTTGTTGTCGTACTTCGCTCTCAGCCCAACAGTTTTTGTTTTACCTTCTTTAGAACGTTGTTCAAAGAAAACTCCAACAGCACTATTCTCAGAAATATCCGTATTTAATCCTAATGCAACTGAAGGATTATATTTTTTATTCTTTAACATTGAATCATATTCAATAAAAACTTTATCATATGAACTATAAAGAATATCGTTGTTATAACTATTTAATTTTTTAGCCTGATTAACATAATTAGAAAAATCTAATTTTGTATCTAGTGCTAAAAAATAGCTATTTAACATATTTTCTAAGTTTGCTATTCCGAAATAATCAATGAATTGTGGACTTTCATTACCTGTCAAATTAGAAACTTCATCTAAATATTCATTAAAAGCTCTAATTTTAGACGGCATTGCCGTTGTTTTAGCTTTTGACTGTAAACTTAGGTTTTCAATTACGACTTTTAATTCTTTCATTTCTTGATTTAATACGAAAGATTGTGATACCGCATAATCATTAGCCTTACGCATTTTGGCAATGAGTTCATCTTTTTGCCCTTTATTAAGATATTCTAGAGCTTGTATTCTTTCGATTTCATGAGATATTTCATCAGGTAGTCCCCATTCAAGTGCTTTATTTTCAATAGTTGAAAGATACTCTGTTAAGTTCTTAACCGTAATATCACCATCATCTTCAAATGCCACAAAAAGATTTCCCTCTTTATATGCTAAAGAAGAATACCCTGCTCCTTTTGGATTCCCTGACCCAGGTCGGATAATAGTTACTTGATGCTTATGTTCTGGATTTTTTGCATCTAACATCCAAAGTGCTAAGTTACCTCTAGCCCAATTATCGTGATTACCATTTGGTTTAGAGACTAATAATACTCGACGTCCATTTGGCAAAGTAACATAGATAGAAGACCCCTGAGTGGGTTGTGCTGTACTGGAACTAAATTCATTAACAGGTTCATAGAGATTCCAAGTTTTACCAAGATCTTCTGTGTAATAGGCCCATCTACCTTTAGCCTGATCGCGTCCAAGTCGATCTTCTCTTCCTGTCATAACAAGTTTAGATCCTATCTCAAATACCATATTTTCTAAAGAGATTTGATTTGGAGCTACTGGCGTTGTGGTTTCAGGCATATCCCACGTTTTTCCATTATCTTTTGAATACATAATTGTTGTCGCAATGCCATTTAAGTGAGCAGTCTGAATTGGGAATACCAATGTTCCATCTTTCATTACAATACCACTTCCTACACCACCTAAAAATGCAACAGTTTGATTTCCCGCTCCCTTTTGAACTTTTGCAAACACTTCATTATTAATATTCTTGCTAAACTCTGCATTCTTATTCCAAGTGTAACCGCCATCTGTTGATTTATAGATAGTCGTAGCCCAAACATTGTCCCTATAGTAAGCAATTCTATCTCGATACCAGTTTTGAGAACCCGTTGACCAAGTTCCATGCATCACATATAAGCTACCATCAATACTATTATGTAAAATAGTTGGATCCATTGCTCTACGAAGAGGAAGTTTTGACTCATTAAAATTCCAAGCAGTTCTTTTTTCCCAGGTATGACCACCGTCTTCAGAAATAGCTACACCAGGGTCAATACGACCATGGTCAGTTGAGCCTCCCCAACGTAAGTCAAACATGACTACCATCTTATTATCATCAGTAATCGTCATAGCCGGAATTCGTGCATAAGGTAACGTCAGGCTGCCTGCGGCTTCACCATTTGGACCAATACCTGGCCAAGGTTTTCCTTCTGTATCTTGATGGAATCCCTCATGACCGATACTTTTCGCTACATTGGTTAAATTTTCATTTAAATCTGATTTCCAAAAACCATTTGCGAGTGTTGGTAATGGAAGAGATGCAGCTAGTGCAGATAATAAGAAAATACGGTTTTTCATGTTTTTCCCTTAATGTTGTGATGAATAATTTGCAATAGATATTTATAGTATCCTCAGTAATGCTCAGTTTTGATGGAAACACTCCATAAAACTAAGCATTAGAGAATATATTCTTCAATACTATATTGTTCTATATAAAATCACAAAAACAAAAAGTAAAAAATGAGAAGTGGATCACGCTATTAATTTGTAAAAATTAATAGCGTAAAAAATGGATTTTTAAGAGCGACTGATAAAGTATTAAGAAAAGGTGGTTATGTTTTCGTATTACCGACTATTTGAATATAAGTTTATATAATCCAAAATCATCCACCTGAAAACTTAACCGTAAATCCTTTTTGTTCGAGAATTTGCTTCAGTTGATCTCGGTGATCGCCTTGGATTTCGATTATGCCATCTTTAACTGAACCGCCACACCCTGTTCGACGTTTTAGCTCAGAAGCAAGTGAAACAAGAGATTTATCGTCTAAATCAAGGCCTGTAATCACACAAACGCCTTTTCCTTTTCGCCCACTTGTTTGACGTTGTATGCGAATTATTCCATCACCTTTTGGTCGCTCAGGTTGCATTTTTTCTGGAATAATTCGTCCCTTTTCAGTTGAATACACTAATGCCATTTGCAACATTTCCTTCGGATCTGACCGCTTGTTAGGCAATAGCGGTATTGATTGATTTTAATATCGCAAGCGGATCTTGAGCTTGGGTAATTGGACGTCCAATCACCAAATAGTCAGCACCCGTTTCAATCGCTTGTTTTGGGGTCATGACACGGCGTTGATCACCAAAATCACTGCCTTCAGGACGAATTCCTGGAGTAACTAGTTTGAAATCCTTACCACAGTGTGTACGTAAAACTTCAACTTCTTGTGGAGAACAAACAACTCCATCAAGACCTGCTCGTTGACAAAGGTGGGCAAGACGAATAACTTGCTCCATTGGAGAGGCATTAATGCCGATTTGGAGTAAATCAAGATCTTCCATACTGGTGAGAACGGTGACCCCAATCAATAGGGGGGCGTCTTTGCCGTATGGTTCCAGAATTTGTTTGGCTGTTTCCATCATTCTTAAGCCACCTGAGGCATGAAGGTCAACCATCCAAACACCCAGATCTGCTGCAGAACGTACTGCTCTTGCTACCGTATTTGGAATGTCGTGGTATTTTAAATCAAGGAATACATCAAATTTGCGATCTTGTAATTGTTTAACAAAATGTGTGCCTAGTGTGGTAAACATTTCTTTGCCGACTTTTAAACGACAAAGGCTTGGGTCAACTTGATCAACAAAAGCAAGGGCTTCCGATTCCGTTTCGTAGTCAAGTGCAACAATCACTTTATTATTCATAGTTATCTCCATGATGGGGCTAAATAATTTCGGTAATACTTTGGACAGGTTTGATCTTTTCCCATTGCCGACATGATGGGCAATACCACATAAGTCGGTAGCTTTGATAGCCACAATGTAAACATCGGTATTGAAAGCCTTTTTTGATACGATCTCCGACCATATTATGCAGTAATTCAAGGCTTTCCTTACCTCTCCCCTCTTCTGCTTCATTCATTTGGTAGTAAATAAAACGGTGGAAAGTAATCATATTGGGAAATTGGCGAACTTGTTGATAAAGTCGAGATTGGGCTGCCTCTATACCATCTTTCTTTTCGATTAGTTCTGCAAGTGCTAAATCTACACTGCTGTTATGCTTAATTTGATTAGCTTTAATTAAGAAAAGCTCAAACTGAGCCGATTTTCCTAGTTTTTCATAACATTGCCCAATCTGTTCTAATACTTCGCTAATATATGCAGGATCTTGTTCTAAAATTTTCTCATAATATGTTAATGCTTCGGAAAATTGTTGAATATGGAAATAATAATCTCCAAGTAAAATGGAAGCTCTACTACAATTAGGTGAATAGTCTAATGCTTTATGTAAGTTCGCCAGAAATGATTTAGGATCGTCTTTAAGTGTTTGTGCATATTCACAATAAAAATGAGCAAGTGGCGTTAGGTCTGTCGTTGTATCAATGTGTAATAATTTCTCAGCTACATTAATGGCCTTTTTCCATTCTCTGGTTTTTTGGTAGACAACCATCAACTGAGTCAGTGAATGTACTGCAAATTCAGGTTCATCTAATAACGTGATGTAATAATTTTCTGCCCGATCATAAAAACCAGCAGCCATAAAATCTTTTGCTAGTTGTTGTTTAGCTAATAATTTTTGTTCAAAAGAATAATTTGGATTTTGCTCAAGAGCTTGATGAAGACGCAATGCTTTGTCCACTTCTCCACGTGAACGAAATAAATTTCCTAAAGTTAGCTCTGCTTCAAATTGAGGTTCACTCGCTATTTGATTTTCAGACTCTTGCTTTTCTAGCATTGATAAAAATAAATCAACAGCTTTTTCTTGTTGATTAGATAAAAGAAAATTTAATCCCGTGACATAGTCACGAGAAAATTTATTATTGATGCTTTCTTGATCTTTTTTTGCACTTCTTTGCCCCATATACCAACCGTATAATGCTGCAATTGGCAGAAGAAGGAACAACAGTTCAAGCATTATTCAGCCTTTGGTAAGGTTAATTCACTAATTTGTTGTGCCTGTCGTTTAACACGACGATTTAAAGCGATATTTTGCAGTTTAACCTTTAGATAGAAGAAACCAGTAATGAACCAACCTAATAGTAGCCCAAAGCCAAAAAGAATAGCAACTAAGGTAGAAAGTTTAAATTCATTTTTAGCTACAATATAATTAAAAGTAATCACTTGATCGTTATTCGCTCCGATAGTGATAGCAACGATAACAATAGCAAGAGCAATAATTAGTCCAAAAATATATTTTATCATAGTGATTCTCCATTGCTATTTAAGATCTTCGTGTAGACTAATGATCAACACGTTCTTTCAATTCTTTTCCAGGTTTAAAATGCGGAACATACTTAGATGTCAGTTTGACACTTTCCCCTGTTTTAGGATTACGACCAGTACGTGGTTGACGATAGTGTAAGGAGAAACTTCCAAAACCACGAATTTCAATCCGCTCACCTTTCTCTAAAGTATGCATAAGATGTTCTAGGATCTCTTTTACACCATCTTCAACTTCTCTGGCCGAGATTACCTGATTCTTTTCTGCTAAACTTTCAATTAATTCAGATTTAGTCATAGGGATCTCCTTGCTTAGCTTGGATATGACAAGCGGATATGTTTTCACATATCCGCTTGAGTTAAAAGAGTGAATTATTCACCTTTAGCTGCTTTAAATGCTTCAGCCATTGCGTTTGGAATAGCTTCTTCTTGTTTGTTCACTTGTGCCAGTGCTGCTGATTCTTCAGCTTCATCTTTAGCACGAACAGATAAGTTTACTACACGAGCTTTGCGGTCAACACCAGTGTATTTTGCTTCAAGCTCATCACCTACATTAATTACCGTTGTGATGTCTTCAACGCGATCACGAGTTGCTTCAGCAGCACGAACATAACCTTCTACGCCATCAGCTAATTCAACTTTCACGCCTTTAGCATCAACTTCAACTACTTTACCTTTCACTACTGCACCTTTTTTCGTGCCTTCAACGAAGTTTGTGAATGGATCAGAGTCTAATTGTTTGATACCTAAAGAGATACGCTCTTTCACTGCATCAACTTGTAATACAACAGCTTCTACTTCATCACCTTTTTTATAGTTACGAACAGCTTCTTCACCTGATTGGTTCCAAGAAATGTCAGATAAGTGTACTAAACCGTCGATACCACCTTCTAAACCGATAAAGATACCAAAGTCAGTGATTGATTTGATTTTACCTTTTACTTTATCGTTTTTGTTGTGAGTCTCTGCGAAGTGCTCCCATGGATTTGCTTTGCATTGTTTTAAACCTAAAGAGATACGACGACGTTCTTCGTCCACTTCAAGGACCATAACTTCAACAACATCACCAACACTAACCACTTTAGATGGGTGGATATTTTTGTTTGTCCAGTCCATTTCTGAAACGTGAACTAAACCTTCAACACCGTCTAAAATCTCAACGAAACAGCCATAATCAGTTAAGTTAGTTACTTTACCTGTTAATTTGCTATTTACTGGGTGGTTTTGAGCGATGGCTGCCCAAGGATCTTGGCCTAATTGTTTTAAGCCTAAAGATACACGGGTACGATCTTTATCGAATTTTAATACTTTAACAGTAACTTCATCACCTACATTAACCACTTCGCTTGGATGTTTCACACGTTTCCAAGCCATGTCTGTGATGTGTAATAAACCGTCAACACCGCCTAAATCAACGAACGCACCGTAGTCAGTTAAATTTTTAACAGTACCTTTAACTTCTGAACCTTCAACTAAGTTCGCTAATACTTCTTCGCGATCTTGGCTGCTTACTGATTCAATGACTGCACGACGAGAAACAACCACGTTGTTACGTTTTTGATCTAATTTGATTACTTTGAATTCTAATTCTTGACCTTCAAGGTTTAATGAATCACGCACTGGACGTGTATCAACTAATGAACCTGGTAAGAATGCACGAACACCATTTAGCTCAACAGTGAAGCCACCTTTTACTTTACCGTTTACTAAGCCAACAACCGTTGCTTGTTCTTCAAAGGCTTTTTCTAAAGCAGCCCAAGATTCGTTACGTTTTGCTTTTTCACGAGAAAGTTTGGTCTCACCAAAGCCGTCTTCTACTGCATCAAGAGCAACATCAACAACATCACCAACTTGAACTTCTAATTCACCTTGAGCATTGAAAAACTCTTCAGCAGGGATTGCAGATTCTGATTTTAAACCAGCATCTACGAATACAAGGCCTTTTTGGATTTTAACCACAGTACCTTTAACAATAGAACCTAAACGGGCTTCTTGACCTTTTAGTGATTCTTCAAATAGTTCAGCAAAAGATAATTCTGACATAAAAATTCTTCTTAAAAATGAAACATCCGATTAGCATCCTGCTAATAGGGGTTGATAATAAAAGTCCAATAATCCATTACTAGACAAAGAAACTACAATTTACTTTTGATATAAGCCAAAGCTTGTTCAATAACCTGATCTATGGATAAATTTGTAGAATCTAACAACTTCGCATCGGGTGCTGGAACAAGAGGAGCCACCTCACGATTTCGGTCGCGAAAATCACGCTCTTTTATCTCGGCTAAAATCTCGTCAAAGTTAGCATTAAATCCCTTTTCTTGCAACTGTTTTACTCGTCTTTTTGTGCGTTCTTCGGGGCTAGCCTCTAAAAAAAACTTAATCTGTGCATTTGGAAATACAATTGTTCCCATATCACGGCCATCAGCCACTAAACCTTTTTCTGAGCTAAAATCTCTTTGTCGCTGTAAGAGAGCTTCTCGGACTTTTGGATATACTGCGATTTTGGAGGCATTTTGTCCTGCTTCTGCGGTGCGAATTTGATCCCTAACATTTTCGCCATCTAAAATGACATTAATTTCGCCATTTTCAGGTATGAATTGCACATTAAGATGGCGGCCAAGCTCTGCAAGTTTATTTTCATCCGTTAAGTCAATCCCTTTTTTCAAAGCGGCTAAGGCTAAAATACGATAAATTGCCCCAGAATCTAAAAAGTCAAAATTTAATTTTTCCGCGATGGCATGACACAAAGTACCTTTACCTGCTCCACTTGGGCCATCAACGGTGATTACTACTGCCATAAAAATTCCTATAATTGATTTGTAAAATTTTTGCGTAAACAGACCGCTTGTACTATTCAGGGAATTCTGAAATGACAACGGTAAATTCTAATAATTGATTTTGTCGGGAAACCAAGACCCTCACTGAAGTGTTTGGTTGCATATCAGCTAATGCGTCCATCATCTGGGTAGGTGATTCTGCTTCGACATTACCAATTTTTAAGACCAGATCGCCAGGTAAGATTCCTGCTTTGTCTGCGGGGCCATTTTCAGCGACACCAGTAATTAGCACCCCTTTTTCGCCCAAACCAAGCTGTTTTGCAGAATAAAATAAAGCACTGTTTACACCAAAATAGCCACGAATTACTCGTCCATCCTTGATGATTTTTTTCATCACTTTATTCGCAAGACTTATTGGAATTGCAAAATTTAAACCCTCTGCAAGTTCATCACTATTTTTACCAAGGCTTAGCGTATTAATGCCGATTAGTTCGCCTGCAGTATTCACTAAGGCTCCACCTGAATTTCCTTTGTTAATGGAGGCATCAGTCTGTAAAAAATTCTGTCTCCCTGCTTCAGATAAGGCATTACGTCCCGTTGCACTGATGATGCCTTGGGTAATACTCTGACCTAAGTTTAGTGGGTTGCCAATGGCTAAAACGACATCGCCAATATTCACTGCTCGCTGTGCATTCTGCGGAATGGTAGGGAGATTCTCGGCTTGAATTTTAAGTACAGCTAAGTCAGTTAGTTTGTCTGAACCAACTAAAGTCGCATTAAAAATCGCCCCTGATTGTAGCGCAACAATAATTTGATCTGCATTTTGAATAACATGCTTATTTGTCAGAATATATCCATTTTCAGTCATGATAACGCCAGAACCTAAATTATTTACCGTAAGCTCTGGAGAAGTTTGTTGATTAGAGGCATCAAAAGCCTGGTTGTAAACATTCACTACCGCAGGAGAGGCGATTTTTACTGCATCATGATAACTTGCAACTTGTGGCGTGAAATAGTGTTTAATTGGCTGATTAACCAACGGTGCCACATATAAAATGAGACCTGCACAAAATAGTCCGAACCCCACGGCTTGTGCGATTTTTTTTATCATCATTAGATTACAATATAAAAAAATATACTCGGTAAGATACTCATTGTTTAAGAAAATTTTGCAAAAAATTCGATGTATCTTACCGCTTGTTATGGAAGTAGATTACAACGTTTTCACTAATTTTTTCAAATAGTCCTTAAATGAACTACCGAATTTATTGTGGTGTAAACTATACTCAACAAAGGCTTGCATATAGCCTAACTTATCACCGCAGTCAAATGTTTTTCCTGTCATATGGAAAGCCTCAACATCTTGTTGAGCGATTAACATATCAATCGCATCGGTTAGCTGAATCTCATCACCTACACCGATTGGGGTTTTGGCTAATAAGTCCCAAATCTCTGCAGAAAATACATAACGCCCAACCACTGCAAAGTTAGAAGGTGCGTCTTCAACAGCGGGTTTTTCTACGATATTAACGATCTTCGCAGTTCCTGCGGGTTGTAGATCTACGCCTTGGCAGTCCACTACACCGTAGCTGCTCACGTCTTCTTTCTCAACAGGTGCAACCATAATTTGACTGTTACCCGTCTCTTTAAAGCGAGCAATCATTGCGGCCAAGTTTTCCGTTTTTTGATCCGCTGTGAAATCAGCCAACATTACATCAGGCAATACCACTGCAAAAGGCTCATTTCCGACTACTGCTCGACCACATAATACAGCGTGTCCTAAGCCTTTAGCTTGCCCTTGGCGAACGTGCATCAAAGTCACATCTTTTGGCACAATCGAGCGGACTTCATCTAACAGTTGGCGTTTCACCCGTTTTTCGAGCATAGTTTCTAATTCAAAAGAAGTATCAAAATGGTTTTCGATAGCATTTTTTGAAGAATGTGTCACAAGTACGATTTCTTTAATTCCTGCGGCAACACATTCATTAACAATGTATTGAATTAATGGTTTATCTGCAACGGTTAACATCTCTTTTGGAATAGCTTTCGTTGCGGGTAACATACGGGTTCCTAAGCCAGCAACAGGAATGATTACTTTCATTTTAAATCCTTAAAATTAGATAAAAGTAGACCGCCTACAATGCAAGCGGTCTGTTTGAAGTTAAATTTTGCAATACGGAGCGAACAAGGCAAGAACCTTGTTTCGCTTTGGGTTATCGCATTCCATTTCTATATTTAATTGCTCAAAAATATTACAGAACTCAAATAAATTGACTTTTTCCATAATATTTCCTTGTTAATTAGATTCATTTTTCATCGAGTTTCGTTATCTGAACTTTCAGATAATGCTTTAATACGTTGATAAATCTCTTCTCGGTGTACTGCAATTTCTTTTGGTGCTTTGACGCCCAATTTTACTTGACTACCACGAACGCTTAACACCGTAATTTCTACATCATCACCGATCAATAGGCTTTCCCCTATTTTACGCGTTAAGATCAGCATCACTACTCTCCTATGATAACTGCAAGGCAAATTCCTTCTGCCTTGCATATGATTAAAGTTTTGCTTGAATCCAATTCATTGCTAAATCAAGAGCTTTCGTAATATGTTCTGGCTGAGAACCGCCAGCCATTGCCATATCTGGACGACCGCCCCCTTTTCCGCCCACTTCTTGAGCCATTAATCCAACAAGCTCACCTGCATTCAGTTGCTTGGTTAAATCACTGGTTACACCAACGATCAAATTCACTTTGTCATCCGATTCGGTGGCAAATGCAATTACTGCGGAGCCAAGCTGATTTTTCAAATCATCCACCATTGTACGTAATGCTTTAGCATCAACACCATCTAAACGCTGCACCACCACATTCACACCATGGATTTGTTTTGCTTGTTTCGCTAACTCACTACCTGCTTGTGCAGCTAATTTTTCTTTGAGTTGTTGTAACTCTTTTTCAACTTTTTTGCTCTTTTCTTGCAATTGTTGAATTTTTTCCACCAAAGTAGCACTGTCAGCTTTTAACAATTCAGCACTTTGGTTAAGCACTTGTTGCTGGCTGTGTAATAATGCAATCGCCTTTTCACCTGTTACCGCTTCTACTCGACGCACACCTGCCGCAACAGCACCTTCTGAAATAAATTTGAATAAACCAATTTCACCAGTTTGTTTAATGTGCGTACCACCACAAAGCTCAATGGAAAAATCTGTCATACCCACAACACGCACTTTATCGCCATATTTCTCGCCGAATAATGCCATCGCACCTTTTGCTTTTGCCGCATCTAAATCCATCACATCTGTGGTTACAGCAATGTTTTCACGAATTTTGCGATTAATAATACGCTCAATTTCTTCAAGGTCCGATTTGGCGATCGCTTCTGGCTGAGAGAAGTCAAAACGTAAGGTGTTTTCAGACACTAATGAACCTTTTTGTGCCACGTGCTCGCCTAATACTTGGCGTAATGCGGCATGCAATAAGTGTGTTGCACTGTGGTTTAGCGTAATTGCGTGACGACGTGTCGTATCAATTTGTGCAAATACTTTATCACCCACGGATAAGCTACCAGAAGCTAATTGCCCGATATGGCCAAAAACTTGACCATATTTTTGCGTGTCTTTAACCTCAAAATTGCAAATCTCGGATAAAATTTGACCCGAGTCTCCAATTTGACCACCTGATTCGCCATAGAAAGCGGTTTGATCTAACACCACAACGGCATTCTCACCAGACTGAATAGTCTCGACGGCTTTACCATTACTGAACAACGCCACAACCGTTGCTTCAGTTTCAGTAGTTTCATAGCCTTTGAACGTGGTTACACCATCGACTTTGATCACGTTGTTGTAATCGGTCCCGAAATTGCTGCTGGCTTTCGCACGCTCACGCTGTGCTTCCATTTCACGCTCGAAGCCTTTTTCATCAATGAGAATATCACGTTCACGACACACATCGGCGGTTAAATCTAATGGGAAACCGTAAGTATCGTAAAGTTTGAATGCTACTTCGCCTGAAAGCTGTTTGTTTTCAACTTTGGTTAAAGCATCTTCCAATAACGCCAAACCACGCTCAAGTGTACGAGCAAATTGATCTTCTTCCGCCTTTAAGGTTTTTTCAATATGAGCTTGTTTTGTGGTTAAAATTTCACCCGCTTGTCCCATCGCTTTTGCGAGCGTTGGCACTAATTTATAGAAGAAGGCTGACTTCGCGCCTAAGATATTCCCATGGCGAACTGCACGGCGAATAATACGACGTAACACATAGCCACGACCTTCGTTGGAAGGCACTACGCCATCGGCGATTAAATAAGCACAAGAGCGGATATGGTCTGCAATCACACGCAAGGATTTATTGTTTAAATCTTGCACGTTTAACAAACTTGCCACTGCTTTAATTAAGGTTTGGAAAATATCAATTTCATAGTTGGAGTTTACGTGCTGCAATACGGCACTGATACGCTCTAAACCCATACCGGTATCAACAGATGGCTTCGGCAATTTTTCCATCCTGCCATCGGCTTGGCGGTTAAATTGCATAAATACCACGTTCCAAATTTCGATATAACGGTCACCATCTTCTTCTGCAGATCCTGGTGGTCCACCCCAAATGTGATCACCGTGATCGTAAAAAATTTCAGTACAAGGACCGCAAGGACCAGTATCACCCATTTGCCAGAAATTGTCTGACGCATAAGGAGCACCTTTATTATCACCGATGCGAACGATACGCTCCGCAGGCACACCCACGTCTTTATTCCAAATCTCGTAGGCTTCATCATCGGTTTCATATACTGTTACCCACAATTTTTCACCGGGTAAACCTAACCATTGCGGTGATGTGAGATATTCCCACGCAAATTTAATTGCATCGTGTTTGAAGTAGTCGCCAAAACTGAAATTGCCCAACATTTCAAAGAAAGTATGGTGACGAGCAGTATAACCAACGTTTTCTAAGTCGTTATGTTTTCCGCCTGCACGCACACAACGTTGTGAACTGGTTGCACGGCTGTAACTGCGTTTGTCTAGCCCTAAGAAAACGTCTTTAAATTGGTTCATACCCGCATTCGTAAATAATAATGTCGGGTCATTGTCAGGTACAAGTGAGCTACTTGGCACAATGGTGTGCCCTTTTGATTGGAAAAATTCTAAAAAGGATTGTCTGATTTCAGAAGTCGTTTTCATAAATACTCTAATATATAAAAAAGTGTGTAAACTGCTGTTATGGCTAACAGAAACAAAACCTCGCTATTCTACACATTTTTTTAGATACTGTGCGAAGTCGCTGACAAAATTGCAAAATTTTTATCAGATCTGACCGCTTGCTAAGTACAACAAACGGTCAGTGATTAGTAATTTTTGCTATTCGTTGCTTAATGGTACAACTAACATATCCACAGAAACATTATTCATCACTTGACGTGTGGAAGACATAAATTTACTCCAAAAGTCTTGGTGATGACCTGTCACAAGAAGATCGATTTGATATTTTTCAACAGCATCTTCTAGCACTTGACTAAAATCCCCGCTGCCGTTCAAACGCTCTGTGACGGGATACTCCACTTTATCAGCCAATTCTTTTAAGGCTTTTAAGGTTTCTTCTGAAACAGAGTCCTGTACTGATGACATATTAATATCAATCAGTCCAGTATAAAGGTCAGAAAAATTCACATCCACGTGGATTAAAGACAACTTTGCTCCACATTTTTCAGCTAGCTTCGCCCCTTTCCGAAGTAAGATGAGACTTTCTTCGGAAAGATCTACCGCAACCAAAATATGTTTATACATAATAAGCTCCTTGTTACAACGGTGTTGAATTCACGATTTGGAGCATACCACACTCTAATTATTTAAAATTTGAAGCAGATCGCAAATTTGAAAAGAAGTTGAAAAATTTCTCAGATTTCTAGCAGGAGAGAGTCGTGATAGGAGATAAGTGCTATCACGACAAGCGGTGAGTTCCCACTGATTTTTTGCAAATGGGCTTTTAGTATATGGTGGGCTAGTGGCTTACCTTAGCAAACTCATCAAAGAAGGTCGGAAAGGTTTTTGCTGTACATTTGGGATCGAGAATAGTCACTGGCGTGTTGGATAATGCCACCAACGCAAAACACATCGCCATTCTGTGATCGTTGTAGGTTTCAATTTCAGCGTGTTGGAATTTATCCAATGCAAGCGGCTGAATGCGGATGAAATCCTGCCCTTCTTCCACTTCTGCACCGATTTTTCGCAGCTCCGCTGCCATGGCACTCAAGCGATCAGTTTCTTTCACTCGCCAGTTGTAAATGTTGCGGATAATCGTTTCACCTTTGGCAAATAATGCGGTGGTAGCAATCGTCATTGCTGCATCGGGAATGTGGTTCATATCCATATCAATGCCTCGCAACTCTCCTTGTTCCGCTTGGATAAAATTGTCGCCCCAAGTGATTTTGGCACCCATTTTTTCCAATACATCCGCAAACAAGCGGTCGCCTTGAATAGAATTTTTACCAATCCCTGTCACTTTCACTCTGCCCTTGATTGCTCCCGCCGCTAAGAAATAGGACGCAGAGGAGGCATCCCCCTCGACTAGATAGCTTTGCGGTGCAACGTAACGCTGATTGCCTTTCACCAAGAAACGTTGGTAGTGATGATTTTCGACATTCACCCCAAAATCCTTCATCATCGCCAAGGTAATATCAATGTAAGGTTTGGAAACCAAATCACCCATAATTTCAATTTCTAAATCACTTTCGGCAAGCGGGGCTGTCATCAATAATGCGGTCAAAAATTGCGAAGAAATTGAACCATCGATCTGCACGTTTTCGCCACGTAAACCTGAATTGCGAATGGCAATTGGTGGATAGCCTTCATTTTCCAAATAGCGAATTTCCGCCCCAAGCTGACGCAATGCATCGACCAAATGCAGAATCGGACGCTCTTTCATCCGTGGCTCTCCGGTTAAAATTACCTCCGCCTCTTTCTCGCCTTTCAAACACAACGCGGCAGCCAGTGGTCGCATTGCCGTACCTGCATTGCCGAGAAATAACGCCAAGCCATTTTGAATGTTAAAAGCCCCACCTACGCCTTGCACTTCGCAAACGGTTTTATCGTCTGAAAGTTGATACTGTACGCCGAGTTGTTTCAGAGCATTGAGCATATGGCGAGTATCGTCGCTGTCTAACAAATTGGTAACTTTAGTGGTGCCTTTCGCAAGGGCAGCAAGCAATAATGCTCGGTTAGACAGGCTTTTTGAGCCGGGTAAGTTGATCTCGCCTTCAATATTGGCGATCGGATTTAGAGTGAGTTTTTCCACAATATTGTCCTATTTACGTTGGAAAGCTATTATTTTTTACAAATAATAAATAAATTCTCACAATCTCGCTATGCTTAATTATTTTTTGTTAGATTTTTGTTATTGTAGCGTCTAATTTTCCGTGAATAATCACAATTCAACCCTAACAGGAGACTTCCATGAAAAAACGACTTTTAACCTTTTTATCAAGTGTATTCCTTGCTACCACGGCATTCGCAACGGAGTTTAAAGACTTTGCTCAAACCGAATTTGATAGCTTAATGCAACAAGGTAAGCCCGTTTTGGTGCACATTCATGCGAACTGGTGCCCAACCTGCAAACGCCAACTCAGTGTGTTAGAGCCTACCTTGAAAGACGACAAATTTGCTAATTTAACCGCATTGAGAGTCGATTACGACACTCAAGATGACGTGCTTAAAGCGTTTAAAGTTAATCGCCAAAGCACCTTAATTATGTTTGATCAAGGCAAAGAAGTTCGCCGTGTCATTGCCGAAACCCACGCCGATAAATTAGTGCAATTCATTACTCTACCGTAATTGGCTATGGACTTAAATGTTACTGTCTTAGCTCTGAGCTTATTGGCGGGGCTATTAACTACGCTTTCTCCTTGCGTATTGCCAATTTTACCCATCGTAGCCTCTTCGGCAATGGCACAACGTAAAATCGGTTTATTCACTCTCGCAATTGGCATGGGGATTTCCTTTACCTTTGTTGGCACCTTGATTGCTTCTATTGGCTTAGCCCTTGGGGTGAACAGTGCTTACTTACGTTATGCGGCAGCGATTTTGATGATCTTGGTGGCAATTTGGCTACTTAGCTCGAAATTGCAGCACTATCTCAGCCAGTACACATCGGCATTAAGCAACAAAGGCGACCAATGGTTAAGCAGTTTTAACCCTGAATCCTCCCTTGGGCAATTCTTTGTCGGGTTATTGCTCGGTGTGGTTTGGGCTCCCTGCATTGGTCCAACATTGGGTGCGGCGATTGCTCTTGCGAGCCAAGGTGAATCACTTGGTAGCGTATCTGTTGTAATGATGATTTTCAGCCTTGGGGCTGTGATTCCGTTGATTATCATCGGGCTACTCTCTCGCCAAGTGTTTCGTGAAAAACGTGAAAAACTCGCCAATGCAAGCCAAACTGGGCGAAAAGTGATGGGTTGGAGTTTATTGGCTGTCGGTTTACTCGTGCTAACGGGTTTTGATAAACAGATCGAAATGTGGCTAGTCACCATCAGCCCAGACTGGCTAACTGACTTAACTACTCGATTTTAATGATAAAGGACGCCGTAGCGTCCTTTATACTTTCTACTTCAACACTTTCACTAACGCAGCAAAAAAGCGATCGTTTTCTTCGGGCAAGCCGATGCTAATTCGCAGGTGATTTGGCATGCCATACACACCAATTGGGCGGACGATGACGCCTTGTTCTAGCAATTTTTGATAAATCGGTGCAGCGGGTTGGTTCAGATCGACAGTAATAAAATTGCCTTTGGATTGAATATAATCCAAGCCATTTTGTTGGAAAAACTGTTCATATCGAGCCATTTCCAAGCGGTTATTTTCTGCGACTTTCTGAATAAACTCATCATCTTGTAGTACAGCAACGGCAGCAGCTAAGGCAAGGCTGTTACAGTTAAACGGTTGGCGAACTCGGTTAAAGAGATCGGCAATTTCAGGTTGAGAAACCGCATAGCCGATGCGTAGCCCCGCTAAACCGTAGGCTTTGGAAAGCGTGCGACAGATCACTAAATTCGGGTGGATTTGCAAAAGTTTAAAGGAATCTACCCGCTTGTCTGGGTCGGTAAATTCCGTATAGGCTTCGTCTAGCACCACAATTACGTGTTCTGGCACTTTTGCCAAGAAATCTGTGATTTGTTGATGACTTAAAAACGTCCCCGTTGGATTATTTGGGTTGGCGAGATAAATCAGCTTAGTTTTTTCAGTGATTGCCGCTAAAAAGCCCTCTAAGTCGTGACCAAAATCGTTGGCAGGCACCACCACCGATTTTGCATTAATCGCCTGTGCGACAAGCGGGTAAACAATAAAGGCATATTGCGAAAAGATAATTTCATCGTCTTCGCTGGCAAAGGTACGGGCGATCAGCTCTAACAAATCATTTGAGCCATTGCCAAGGGTGATTTGATCCATCGCCACACCAAATTTTTTGGCTACCACTTCTTTGAAATAGAAACCGTTGGCATCGGGATAACGGGTTAAATCTGCCAGTTGTGTGCTAATCGCATGTTTGGCACTTTCAGGAAAGCCGAATGGGTTTTCGTTTGAGGCTAATTTCACAATGTTGGAAATGCCCAGTTCACGCTCTAATTCCTCAATCGGTTTGCCTGCTTGGTAAGGGGACAGGGTTTGGACGCCTTTGTTGGCGAGCGTTGTGTATTGCATAATTTTCCTTAATAGCGTGTTTTTATTTGTTTTTTTGAATAAAGGCAACAATCGGTAGCAGCAAGAAATCGGGAGTGAAACGGCTGCTAAACACCATTAATTTATTCAGCCAGTTTGGAATAATCACGTTTTTGCCAAGATTCTGCACCGCATATGTTGCCACTTCTTCGGCGGACTGTACTTTCAAGCGGTCAAATAATTTGGAGTTTTGCAAATTCGCTGCTTTTTCAAATTCCGTTGCGGTTGTGCCCGGTGCAAGAATGGAAATGTTGATATTGGTCTCTTTCAATTCGTAGCTTAAGGCTTTAGAAAATGAGGTCACAAACGCTTTAGTTGCATAATAAACGCTCATTTGCGGACCAGGCATAAAACTCGCTACCGAAGACACATTGAGAATTTCGCCTTGGTTACGGGCTTTCATCGGTTGCAAGTAGAGCTTGGTTAAAATCATCACCGCTTGAATATTGAGATTAACCATCGCCATTTCACGATCTAAATCCGTTTCGCTAAACTCACCAAACACGCCAAAGCCCGCATTGTTAATTAAACGGGACACTTGCCAGCCATTTTGCTCGGTGATTTCAAACAGTTTTTTCGCATTATTCGGCTCAGACAGATCCATTTCGACAATTTCAACATTCGCATAACGCTGCTGAAACTCGTCCAAAATCGCCTTACGACGAGCCACTAAAATCAATGGCTCGCCTTGCTCCGCATAGATTTTCGCAATTTCATAACCGATGCCCGATGTTGCACCGGTGATAAGGGTATATTTCATTTGCAAAATTCTCTTAAAATCTCACCGCTTGTTACCTAAATGTAGGGCGGGACTATGTGTCCACCACTACAGATTAGGCATTTTCACATTCAAATTTCTGCATAAAGGTAATCAACGCTTCTACGCCTTGAATTGGCATCGCGTTGTAGATTGAGGCACGCATTCCGCCAAGCACTTTATGCCCTTTCAATGCTTGCAAGCCATAAGCGGTGGCTTCCGCAACAAATTTTGCATTGAGTTCATCATTGCCGGTGGTAAAGGTCACATTCATCAATGAACGGTTGGCCTTGGCGACAGTGTTGCGGTAGAACGTGCTGTGGTCGAGATACTCGTAAAGTAGTTTGGCTTTGGCTTGATTGCGGGTTTCCGTAGCTGGTACGCCGCCTGTTGCCAGCAGATGTTTGAACACCAATGAACAGAGATACCACGCAAATGTGGGTGGCGTGTTGATCATGGAGTCGTTCTTTGCCTGCGTTTCGTAGTTCCAAATTGATGGTGTTTCTTTGCGGGCTTTGCCGATTAAATCTTCCCGTATGATCACAATAGTGATCCCCGCAGGCCCGAGATTTTTTTGTGCCCCTGCGTAAATAATGCCGAACTGGTTGATGTCGATTTCACGCGAGAGAATGTTAGACGACATATCTGCGACCAACACCGCATTGCCCACTTTGGGCACCTCAAAAATTTCCACACCGCTGATAGTTTCATTCGGGCAGTAGTGAACATAGTCGTAATTTTCGGCAACATCCGAAAAATCTAAATTGCCGATTTTTAGCACATCCCCCTGCTCCAAAATCTGAACTTCATCGACTTCGCAGAATGAGCGGGCTTCTTTCGCTGCCGTTGCCGACCAATGCCCGCTGTTGAGATACAAGGCTTTGCCCTTTTCGCCGATCAAGTTCATCGGAATAGCTGCAAATTGTCCTCTCGCCCCACCTTGTAAAAACAGGATTTTGTAGTTGTTAGGGATGTGATAGAGCGTGCGGAAATCTTGCTCCGCTTGGGTGATTAGCTCCATAAACGGCTTGCCACGGTGGCTCACTTCCATCACTGAAGTGCCAAGCCCTTGCCAATTCAGTAACTCTTTTTGAGCCTGTTCCAATACTGCCTGTGGCATCATCGCAGGGCCTGCACTGAAATTAAATACTTGTGTCATTGTGTTTGCCTCTTATCAATATTTGCAAAATGTTCGTCAAAACTGACCGCTTGTGGCCTGTGCTACGCTTGCCCGAACCCTTTCAATCCAACAACATGAACGTACTCTTGGTTGTTGGCGATTTTCCGCACTAGCTTATAGGTTGTGCCTCGCTCTGGGCTGATGTTTTCTGGAGCAGCGATAAGGAGCTGCATATCCAAACGTTCACATAGTTCAAACAAGGTGTTGATAGATGTTGCATCCAAACGGGCTGCTTCATCAAGGAACAGTAAGCGAGCAGGAAGAATATCTTTGGCACGCAAACGGCGAGATTCCTCTTCCCAACTTTGCACTACCATTAATAAGATCGACATCCCTGTACCGATTGCTTCGCCCGTTGAAAGTGCACTACTCTCGGCACGCATCCAGCCATCGGCACCACGGAAGGTTTCCACTTCTAAATCGAGATAGTTGCGGTAATCTAACAATTCTTCACCAATGGTTTGCGGCGTGCGTTGCCCCATTTCGATATGCGGATTGACTCGTTTATAAAGCATCGCTAAGGCTTCTGAGAAGCTCAATTTTGCATTGTCAAACAAATCACTGTTTTCTTCTCTTTGTGATAAGGCATTGAGCAAAATGGCGTGAGTATCACGAATATTGACCACCAAACGCACCCCTTTAACCTGACCGAAGGCAATATTTTGCAAACCTTGGTTAAGCTGCAAAATGCGATTTTGTTCACGTTGGATGGTTTTGCGTAAAATATTCGCCACGCTTTCGGCACTGATCGCCAATTTTTTCTCACGACTGGTTAGCTCGTTAGTTAAACGAGAAAGCTCAATTTCCATCTGCTCAATTGCATCAATCGGATCATCGGTTTTGATGATATCTTGACGAATACGCTCTCTTAAATGCTGATAAACCGAAATAAAGAAAGCCACTTTGTTTTCAGGCTTACGGCTGTCTTCTGAAGCTCGTAAGCTATCACGAAGATATTCGTTGTCCGCTACCGCTTGCCGTAAGGCACCAAGTGCTTTATCCGAAATTGAACGTAGCTCTTCTGCCGATTGATAGGCTAATTCACGGCGGTTGAGACGTTTTTCTACATCGCTGTTACGAGACAATTTCAGCACCAAACACCAGCTGACTTTGGCCTGCACCACAATTTCCCGCTGGGCGTGATAATCCCGCTCTGCTTTGCGAACCGCTTTGGTGAGATTGTCCATTTCTGCTTCGATAACGGCCAGTTGTTTATCCAGATAGTGCTTGCGTGAACGTTGTTGGCTCAAGCGTTGTTGAATTTCATCACGGCGAGCCGTGGCACGCTCTACCGCCTCAGGATCGTTACGAATGCCATATTCGTCCATTTCTCGCAAGAGCTCTTGCAGCATCTGATTTTTCGCATCATAAGAGCTACGCAAAGCGGTAAATACTTGATTGTATTCAGTTAATTGGCTTTGTGCTTGGCGAAGTTGGGTTTTGTAGTGTTCCCGCTCACGTTGTGCATTTTCCACACGCTGACGCAACTGTTCGTTTAATGCAGGGCCTTCTGTACCCACGGTTTCCTGATAGCTGAAATGCAAACGGCGTTGCATCACATCAGCAAGGCTGAACACTTTTTGGTTTAGCAATTTTTGTTGCTCAACTGACCGCTTGTAATCGGCTTGTAGCTGCTCAAACTGATGTGGATCGCTACGTAATGCCGCTGCAATCGGTTCTAATTGGGTTAAATAGTTGCCATATTGGCGGATAAATTGTTCATCATCTTGAGCCTCCAACAACTGTTCACGGCACTCTTCAACACGATCTTGTAAGGTGTCGTCCGCAAGCAAGCTGAGCTGTGGCAACACTTTATTCAGTAGTTGTAACTGCGTTTTGCTGCTTTCAAGTTGGTGACGAAGTTGCTGTTCCTGACTACTTGCGGCAGCTAATTCCCGCTCGATGTCGTTACGCTGTTGAGACAATTGCTGCATGACCACTTCAGGATCAGGCTGGAACGCCAAAGCTAAATGGGTACCGATAAATTGGCTTAAATGTTGGTGTAAGCGTTGGCACTTCTGTACATCAAAGGCTCGTTCTGCGTGTTTTTCAGCGGTTTCATCTCGCTCAATTTTCAGTTTTTCTAACTGTTTCTCACGAGACGCTCGCCCGAATACCGCAAATTCAGAGAACTTCGAATAACGCCATTGTCGGTTAGAAAGCTGCACCACCACACCATCGCCTAACTCTTCTACAGGGAAAACGTTGTCATCAAAGGCATTAGGATCTCCTTCGATCAAATAGAGATTATCAGGACAATCATCGAGCTGCGAAAGTTGGGCTTTAGTTGCTTCTAAATCCCGCACCACAATGGCATGGCGAGCTTCGCCGTAAAGTGCGGAGAAATACGGGGCATCCTCCAACGACACATCGTCATATAATTCCGACAGTAGCACGCCGCCAAATTTTTCAGCAAGGTGATTTAAACGGCTGTCCTCCGCACCATCTGGCTGGCTAAGGCGAGAAATTTGCTCATCTAATAATTGTTCACGACGAGCCAATTCATCACGAGCCAAAGTCGCTTCACGCTCACGGCTCAACGTATTTTGCATCGCTTGCATCACGGCTTGGCTGGAAGTAAAAGTTTCCCCGCACTGCTCTTGTAAACGAGAAAGTGCCGATTGTGCCGTATGCCACGCAGGTGCATTTTGAGCAAGTTGTTGATATTGTTGGTTAAATTGCTCACGTTGCTGACGTTGGGTAGAACGCTGATCGAGCAACTCCGCTAATTCCGCTTCCACATTTTCAACTCGGGCCTGCTGCTCGTCGTAATAGCTTTCAAGATCGTCCGCCGTTGCTAACTGCAACTGTGCTTTTTGGTTGAACTCTGCCAGCAAACGGTCTGCATGTTGTTGCTGATGCAAACGCTGTTCTAATTCGGCTAATTTTTGACGTAACACCACCGCTTGTTGAGCCTGCGATTTTTGGCTTGGGAAGTTTGAAAGCAATTCACGTGCTACGGAATCGGCTTGCAAGCGGTCAGTTTCGCCGACAATTTTGCAAACCAACTCATACGCTTTATCGAATTGGGTTTTCGCCATATCCGATACCGCCAAACGCTGCTCTAAATCGAACACGTTATCGGTAATTTCGTCCGCTTGGGCAGCAAATTCAGCGTGATAATCTTCCACATTGTGCAGATCCAGTTGTGGTAAGCCACACAACTGTTTGGCTTTTTCTAACGCATTAACCGCTTGTTGATATTGCAACGCACGGGTTTGTTGTGCATCTAGTGCCTGTTGATAATCCGCCATTTGCGAACGCAGATCTTCAACTAAATCGTCCGCTTCATCAGCTCTGGCTTGTACTTGCTCGACTTTCTCGGCGACTTCTTCCACCGCCATTTGTTGCTCTTCGAGTTTGCTTGCCAACTCTTCCACTTCGTCTTGATAACGTTCCACTTTTTCTTGATGGCGGAAGGCGTTCATCACTAAATTGAGCTGATGATTGGCGTTGTGGTATTCCGTTTCTAGCTCTGCTTCCGCTTCACCTAACTCTTTCACCTCTCGGCTAAATTCAACAAAACGTTGCTGTTCTAATTCGATTTTGGATTTAGCTTGATACCATTCTTGGCGTTTTTCGATTGCTGATTGCACATTGCCACGGCGTTCGTTGGCATTTCGCATATAGTCAGCGGAAACATAGTTGGTCGATTCGGTAATCAACTTTTTGAACATATCCCGATCGGATTGAGTGACTTTAATCGCTTCCAAAGTCATTCGGTTTTCACGCAATGCCGATTCCATATCCTGAAACGCTTGGCGAACCCCCGTATTTTCTGGCAAGAGATAGTCCCGCAGTGATTTGGTGATGACGCTTGAAATCCCACCGTATAAAGAGGCTTCGATCAATTTATAGAATTTGCTACGGTCAGAAGACGAACGTAACCGTTTTGGAATCACGCCCAAATCGAATAAAAAACTGTGATAATCAGTGATCGAGTTGTACTGTTTGAACTGTACCGCCGTGCCATCAAATTTGTCTTTCAATTCATTTAACGGTAGCACTCGGGCATTTTTTTCACCCACTTGCTCAGTTAAAATTGAAATAACTGATTGATTTTCTTCAATGTTTTGAATGGAGAACGAACGAATATCGACTTTTTTGTCTCGGCCTGCAATCTGCTGCAAACGCACGCCAGTCATAATTCGCTGTTTGCGGGAGTTTTCGCTTTCCAACACCGCATAACACACCCCCGCCTTCAACTTGCCGTACAAGCCTTTATCGCGAGAGCTGGACGTTGAACCCGCTTCCGTGGTATTACGGAAATTGAGTAAGCTTAAATCAGGGATCAAAGCGGTAACAAACCCCGCCATGGTGGTCGATTTACCTGCACCGTTACCACCTGATAGCGTTGTCACCAGTTCGTCTAAATCAAAAGTACGTGCAAAAAAACCGTTCCAGTTAATCAGGGTAAGAGAACGAAACTTCCCACGTGCGACGCCTTCAGGGCGAGCAAGCGGTGCGATAATCTGATTATTTTGCAATGCTACTTGTTCCATTATTCTTCACCTTGTTCTTCTGTGTCATCGCTGTCAGTTTCATTTGCAAGATCATCTTCAAAACTGACCGCTTGTTGCTTGAGTAATTCAGGAGTGGTGGCTTCGCCATCGCGGATTAAGCGTAATTGGGCTTCGCGTGGGTCATCGCCTGTTCGTACTTCTGCACCGAAACGGAAAGCCGCTTCAGAAATCACGAATTTTTTGCTGTGTTGGTCGCCAATGCGGGTAATGATGCCGATACGTTGCAAGCGGCGTAATGCTCCACCCACTTTTTCAGCGAGTTTAGCTTTGTCTAAATCAGAACCCGTTGAACGTGGGTTGATTGCTTTGAGCAATTTGCTTTCATCGGCAAGATTGAGCAATTCATCATAAACATCATCGAAGCTAAAAATTCCTTGCTGTGCCAAGCGTTCAGGGCTTAAATAGAGGTAACACAACACTTTACCGACTAACATTTCCATTTCCGACATTGCACTACGAGCGATAAGCGTAGACGCTTTCGGACGCAGGTAGAAAAAGCCTTCAGGGGCACGAATCAATTCAACATGATAGCGGCGATAAAATAGCTCAAGTTCCGCTTGGAAATCCATTAAAAAGGCGTGTTCGTCCAAAGCTTCAAGGCTGATGTGTCGCCCTGCTCGCAGTTGGCTGTCAAGGGCTGGGAAAATCGGATTGGCAATCGCTTGTGCCAATTTGGTTGGGATAAGATCTTGAGTGTCTGTCATTGTCTTTCTCTATTGGTAAAATTTCTTCAAAAAGTGACCGCTTGTTCAGCTATTTTAACCAGAATTTGCCTTGCACGATTTTCAGTAAAGTGCCAAGACAAAGTAATAAAATCATTAAGTTAGCAAAGGCAAAAACGCCAATAGCAAAAGGGTGTAATTCGCTGTGATGAGCAAAGGAAACGGCGGTATTTGCCATTGAGCCTAAGCCAAAGGAAAATGCCCATAAGCCGATGGAAAACTGTCTTTGGCAGATCCAAGGGAAAATACGGGCTAAAAAAAGCAGTTGTAAAAAACCGTACCCCCATAAAAATTTGATGAACAGATCAATCTCTCCACCATTGATCGTGAGATATGCCGCCCCGCCAACAAAGCTAGGGGCAAGTACAATCCCCAAAGATGAACGAATAGCAGGGTCAATCGTTGCTTTTCTTAAATGTTGTAATAAAACCGGTTCGAACATCACCCAAGCGATAAACCCTGCACCGAGGAAAAAATAGGCAATGTCCGTATAGCCTAATAAGGCTAGTGAGGTAGCACTGGTAAAGTTTGCCGCGACGGAAGGCAAATAAAAAGGTGGGACGGTGGCGTTTTGGGTAAATTTCTCATTCTGCCATAATCCGCCAAGTTGCACTGTGGCATAGCTAACCTGTGCAACTACGCCAAGCCAAACCAATACTTCACCAAAAGCAAGCTGCCAATGATAAAACAGATCGCCAATCAACATCGTAGTGATCGGAATTAACGCCACATAGGAAAAACGAACAGGGCAATTAAGTTCCTCTTTAACGAGTTCAGGATAGCGAATAATTTTGTAAGCATACAGGCTGATAAACAGTAACCAAATCGCAATCGCGATTGTGCCAAGGACACTACCAACGGTTTCCGCAAATGGAAATAATTCCGTAGCATGAAACCATGCAATCGAAGTCGCACATAAACCAAGTACTATTGCGAAATATTGTGTTGGCATTGGGAAGGGTTTGGACATTATTTTTCCTAATCACTACTTATTATACTGATCAATCACATTCGCCTGTACTTCTGCCCCATTGTCGTTAATGGCTTGCCAATGTGGGTAAATGGCTTGATTGTCTTGGCTGGCCATACCGAGTTTAACGGCTTGATCAACGATAATCCGAGCTACATCAAAATGGCGAGAAAGTGGATATCTCGCCAGTTGTTCTCGTAAAATTTCGCTTAAATCGAGCGGTTTCGCATGTTCACGGAAAGGTGCAAGTTGTGCTTGCATCATTGCCACGATCTGTTCTTGTACCTCAGAAAGTGATTCATATTCGAGTTCCGTTGGCAATTCGCCCACCGCTTCTGCTTCATTGAATTCAGTTTCATCATCACGCAAATCAAGTAAGCTATCGGCTTTGGCAATATAGAGCTGCCACGGGTTGTCGAAATAGCCTTGAATAGATTGCCGCAATCGCTGACCGAAGACGCGGTTTTTATCCATATCAATCGCCGTACGAATAAATTTGTGTACGTGGCGATCGTAGCCAATCCATAGGTCAATCGCCTGCTGCCCCCAGCTAATGATGCGGTCTAGCTTGTTTTGCAAATTGATTACCAAATCATCGACAAAATCCAAATCATCTCGTCCAATTAAACAGCTTTGGATACGCAAAAGTTGGGCTTGCAACTTATCGCCTGCAGCATTGAGCGTATCTTGCAATTCACGCAAATTGCCCGAAGTTTCATCTAATAATTGTTGGCAAGTGGCAATGGCTTCGTGCCAATTTTGGCTTAATAACGCCGCAATTCGCTCACGAATATCTTGCTGATTTTCGTCCATCATTCGTTGGGACAGATCGATGCTATCAAAAATTTCTGCCACTGAATATTTGAGTGGGGCGAACACCTGATTTCGCCAAAAACGCTCATCACCGCCTTCTTCTGCTGAAGCCGATGCACGCTGAATTTCGTCCGCCACAATTGAAAGCTGTATGGATAAACGCAAGGTCGAAAATTCCCGCTGACGAATGTAGTAGTCCGCAACACCTACACCAAGCGGGGTTAAGCGATAAATCGCCAAACCCTCCGTAAATTCACTGCTAAAACGATTAACAAAACGTTGTTTTACCAAATCATTAATTGCATTATTGGCACGTTGAGTTAATGTCGCATCGGACTGTTCAAAAGCCGCGGAAACATGGCGGAAAAGATCCTGTAAATCACTTTCAAGCAATTCACCATCGGTTCTCTCATTATTGTAAAGGGAAATCGCCAACAAAAATGCTAAGCGTTCTGTAGAAAGGGAAAGGGAAAACTCGCGATCTTTCGTCCACGAAATTAATTCAGGCAGCGTTTGAGCCAGTTCATCGTACATAGGCGGTTAGTTTTTGAGTAAGTCGTCCAAAAAATGGCGATCATTGTACTCTAAGTCAGGCAAAATGGGAAAGAAAATGGGGCTACAAGCGGTCAGATTCTATTAATTTTTTGCAAAAATCGATCATCTTGCCTGCAATATCCACGCCACTCACTTTCTCAATCATTTCTAAACCTGGGCTAGCATTGACTTCCAAGACTAATAACCCAGACTGGGATCGAATGAGATCCACTCCTGCCACATTTAAACCCAAGGCTTTTGTCGCTTGAATGGCAATGTGTTGCTCTGCGGTGGAAAGTTGAATAGAGGTGGCATGGCCGCCTTGGTGAATATTGGCACGAAACTCACCACTTGCTCCTTGGCGAACCATTGCTGCAACCACTTCATCACCAATCACAAAGGCTCGAATGTCCTGCCCGTGGGACTCGCTAATAAATTGCTGCTGTATAGTCGAAATTTGAGCGGCTTTTAAGGTATCAAGCAAACTCACAGAACTGCTTTTCTGATCAGATTTCATCACGCCAATGCCTTGCGAGCCACTTAACGTTTTAATGATGATCGGGTGAGAAAAACCATTCAAACTCGCTGAAGTGGCAAAAAGTTCGCCTGTAAATGCGGTATTTGGTACGGCAATTCCGCTTGCGATGAGGGTTTGCAGGCTCTGCCATTTATCACGGGCTAAACGGAAACTTTGGGCATTATTCAATACCGCTATGCCTTGTAATTCAAAATGGCGTAATACATTGCAGCCCATTTCGGTGCTAGCGGTGCCAAACCGCCCTATCACTGCAGCGTAGTTGGACAATTTTTCGGGCTCGGGACGACTTTTTTCGTAGCGTTCACCCTGCTGATAATAGCAAGTCAATACTCCGTTTTCTAAACGTAGCTGGAAGCGGTTCGGATCAAGAATATCCATTGTACAGTCCCGCTGCTCTGCTGCCGTTTTTAAACGTTGGCAGCTGTATAAACGGGGTTCACGACAAAGCATTAACAGTTTCATTTTCAGATCTCTAATCAAGTTTTTCCAAATAGTGGCGACCGCCTAAATTTTGTACTTGTCGGATAATCCATTGTTGGCGTTTTCGCATGGTGTTATTTGGTCGATTGACTTGATAAATAAATGGATTCGGCAAAGATGCTGCCAATAATGCGGCTTCTTGTTGCGTGAGATTTTTCGCTGATTTGCCGAAATAATGCTTTGCTGCCGCCTCTACACCAAAAATACCTCGACCAAATTCGGCAATATTCAAATACACTTCTAATACTCGCCGCTTGCTCCATAGGCTTTCAACTAAAAAGGTGAGTGGTATTTCCAGCCCTTTTCTCACCCAACTCGTGCCGTGCCACAAATAGAGGTTTTTCACAGTTTGTTGCGAAATGGTCGATGCCCCACGCGGTTTTTTATCACTTTTCGCATTACGTTTTAATGCAATCAACACGGCATCCACATCGATCCCGAAATGGTTATCGAAATTTTGATCTTCACCTGCAATCACCGCCATTTGCATTTGCCATGCAATGTCGTCAATGCTAACCCAATCGTAATCAATGCGATAATCGCTATGCAGCAGGTTTTCAACTTTTTTCTGCACCATATAGGCAGAAAATGGCACAGGAATAACGGAAAAAATCAGCGTTAAGCAGAGATAAAAATTCGCCACGGCGAAACCAATTCGACTGGTTAAAAACCATAACCATGCTTTGACGCCATGCAAATTTTTAGGCACAAAAAAACGGCGTAAAAACCCTTGTTGCATTCGCTTTTTACGCTTTGTCATGTAGTTTTTCGCTTACCCAATCACGAATATTTGGATCAACGATTTTAAGCATATTTGAGCCACGAGTTATCGTTGCTGCACTTGTATTGAGTTGCTGTTGAATTTCTCTTTGTGAAATCTCACTGTTTAACAACGCATTGACGATTTGCACCCGTAACCCTAGAGAATTACGTTCATCTGTCGTTAAAAACATTTCCAACAACGCTTCTAATCGCTCTTCTGCAACCGCTTGTTTGAGTAATTCGACAAATTGTTGCCATTCGGCAGGATCACGTTGCTGGTAAATTGCTTTCATTATCGTCTTCTCCATGTGCAAAAAATTGATAGAATCTGACCGCTTGTAGGCTACTTCCGCTGGTCGTCCAACTCTACCCCTTTCGGTACAGTAAATTTAAACATTTCTGTTGGAATATGAGCGTTACTAATATTACGCAAGACATATAAATTGCTTTGTCCGTCACGTTCAATGGTACTAAAACCTTTCATTAAGCCGTTTGAATCAATACGCACATCAAATTGTTTGATGCTGCTTTGTTTTGATTTTGGTTTCAGTATGAAAGTATCCGCATTTTGAGTAACATCGTATTTATCCCAATGGTTTTTATCATTGCTGGTGAGCAATACAAATGGCGTGTTATTCACGGCATCTTTCACCCAATTTGCCGTCACTTGTGAGACGAATGGATCGTAGAACCAAAGCGTTTCACCATCCGATACAATGGTATTTTCCTGTGGTCTCAATGTTTCTAGATGAAATAAGTTTGGGCGTTTGACACGAAATTTTCCTTTTCCTTTTTGAATTTCTTTGCCTTTGCTAGAACGAACGGTTTGATCAAAGTCTGCATTATATTGATCCACTAAATCTAAGCGTCTTTGTAATTCAGTAACAGCTTGTGCATCAGCAAATGCCACTTGGCTTAATGTAAAAAGCGATAATCCCAATAGGGATGCGTTAAGTAATTTCATATTAAATCCTTATGTTAGGAAAAACTGGCTATTTGAACATTCATTATCAGAAAAGTTCGTGTTAGAAGCTTATACCTGTTCCGATACCAACGCCTACACCAAACCCACTTGAACCGCTACCCGCATTCACACTACCACCGACCGAACACGCTGCCAACATGCATATTGCACAAATTACCAACATTTTTTTCATTTTTTATTTCCTTTCCAATAAAATTATTGTACCGTTGAAATATCAACTGCTCACTAGTTTAAAGAGAGCGATACCATTTTAAAAGGGGACAGGATGAAATTTTTACGAAAATCTGCATTAGTTTTACTCCCACTTACCATATCCATCTCTCATGCCGCACCAATTTCAATTACGGAAGCTGAAATTAACCACTATCTTTCGAGAAATCTAGCGAAAAAAATCGCACTTAATGATCGTGTCGGCATTCCTAATCTTTTTCAACTGGATTATAAATTGCGTAACGTTGCCACGAAAATTGGCCAAACCGAAGAAAAACGAGTGGAAGTGATGGGAAATGTTGATGGATTATTAAAACTGAAAGGCAAACAATATGATATTAAATTACATTTGAACTTGGATACATTGCCCTACTACGATGCAGAAAAAGGAGCATTGTTTCTCAAAGATATTCGTTTAATTCACTGGACGCTCTCCCCTGAAAAATATCATTCGGAAATCTCTCCCTTTGTCGCCCCTCTTGTACAAGGGCTTGCCAGTATTTTAGATAACACGCCAGTTTATACTCTTGATGAAACCAAATCCAAAGAAGCCTTATTCAAAAAATTTGGTCAGAAAATTACAGTAGAAAAAGGAGCGATTCGCTTAGAAACATCTATTTTTTGAACCAACAAGCGGTTAGATCCGAGCCGTTTTTTGCAAATTGCTATAATGAAAAGGACGCCACTAGGGCGTCCTTAATTTTTAGTCTTCAATATGGCGCTCTGTATGGCCCGTATAAATTTGACGTGGACGAACGATTTTAAGACTTTCTTCATACATCTCTTTCCAGTTTGCAATCCAGCCAACGGTTCTAGCTAAGGCGAAAATCACCGTAAACATCGAAGTTGGAATTCCAATTGCTTGTAAAATAATGCCTGAATAGAAATCCACATTCGGATAGAGTTTTCGCTCAATGAAGTATGGATCGCTCAATGCAATACGCTCTAATTCCATCGCCACTTCCAATAGCGGGGTTGATACGCCCAACTCTTTTAATACTTCGTGGCAAGTTTCACGCATCACTTTGGCGCGTGGGTCGTAGTTTTTATACACACGGTGACCAAAGCCCATCAATCTGAATGGGT
Organism: Frederiksenia canicola; assembly: GCF_011455495.1. Lineage (NCBI taxonomy): Bacteria > Pseudomonadati > Pseudomonadota > Gammaproteobacteria > Pasteurellales > Pasteurellaceae > Frederiksenia > Frederiksenia canicola. Next base: position 1,543,805 of record NZ_CP015029.1, on the reverse strand, counting down.
CATTTTTATCTTTCGCACGTGCAATAAATTCAGGAATACGATCAACCGTACCAATTTCTTGTAACATTTTGATACAAGCTTCGTTTGCACCACCGTGGGCTGGTCCCCAAAGAGAGGCGATCCCTGCTGCGATACATGCAAATGGGTTTGGACCTGAAGATGCTACACCACGCACCGCTGAAGTAGATGCATTTTGTTCGTGGTCCGCATGCAGGGTAAAAATTCTGTCCATTGCTCGCTCAAGCACTGGGTTTACCACATAAGGTTCGCACGGAGTGGCAAACATCATATATAAGAAATTGCCTGCGTAAGAGAGATGATTTTGCGGGTACATAAACGGACGACCAATGCTGTATTTGTAGCACATTGCCGCTAAGGTTGGCATTTTGGCCAGCAAGCGAAGTGCCGTTTTGTAGTGAGAATCTTTGCAATTGAGATCAACAATATCGTTATAGAACGCAGCCAACGCACTACTTGCCGCACACATTACCGCCATTGGGTGAGAATCACGGCGGAAACCTTGGAATAAGCGGGTAAACTGTTCATTCACCATATAATGAGAGGTGATCTCTTTTTTGAAGTCCGCTAACTCTTTTTCTGTTGGCAGTTCGCCATTTAACAATAAATAACAAACATCCAAATAGGTTTTGCGGGTTGCTAATTCATCAATCGGATAGCCACGGTGCAATAAAATCCCTTCATCACCATCAATATAAGTAATGCTTGATTCGCACAATGCGGTAGAAGTTAAGCCCTGATCGTAGGTAAAAAGATGCTCTTTTTGTAACGATTCCACCCCAATCGCATCGTAACCTAGGTTACTTTGGTAAACGGGCAGCGAGAATTTACGGCCATCGCTTAAATGAAGTTCTGCGGTTAAGGTTGGATGTAGTTTTGGCATAGTGTTCCCCTTCTTGTTTTGGGTTGTTTATAATTTAGTTGGTTAGGTTTAACCCACCAATGACCACAACAAGCGGTCAGATTCTTTAAAAGTTTTGCAATCGTTTGGGATTTTTTAGTAAGGGCAGACCGATTGTATCTGCCCGTTCTATTTGTAAAAAATCATTCAAAACTGACCGCTTTTGGTGGGAGGACACATAGAGGTCCGTCCCTACAGACTTATGTTTTATCTAACAACTCGTCTGGAAAATCAAACCATCTGCTTTTTGCATATAACTGTTGATTTCGTTGAAGTTCATATAGCGGTAAGTATCCTCTTTATCGCTGTCTAAGCGTTGAACATATTCCAAATACTCTGCTGGGGTTGGGATGCGTCCAAGTAAAGCACAAACAGCGGAAAGTTCTGCCGAAGCGAGATAGACGAATGCACCTTTACCCATACGGTTCGGGAAGTTACGGGTAGAGGTTGAAATGACGGTTGCACCGTCGGCTACGCGAGCTTGGTTCCCCATACAGAGTGAACAGCCTGGGATTTCAACTCGAGCACCGCTCTTACCATAGATGCTGTAATAACCTTCTTCAGTGAGCAAAGCAGCGTCCATTCGTGTTGGTGGCACGATCCACAAGCGAGTTGGGATCATTCCTTGATTTTGGTTGAGCAATTTACCTGCTGCTCTGAAGTGCCCGATATTGGTCATACAAGATCCGATAAAGACTTCATCGACTTTGTCACCTTGAACGTCAGACAGTTTGCGGGCATCATCAGGATCGTTCGGAGCACACACAATTGGCTCTTTGATGTCGTTCAAATCTATGTCTATCACGGCTGCATATTCGGCATCCGCATCGGCTTCCATCAATTCAGGGTTAGCAATCCACTCTTCCATTCCTTTAATACGGCGTTCAAGGGAGCGAGGGTCACCATAGCCTTCAGCGATCATCCATTTCAACAACACAATGTTCGAGTTGAGATATTCAATAATTGGTGCTTTGTCGAGTTTAATTGTACAAGCTGCAGCGGAACGCTCTGCCGAAGCATCGGAAAGTTCAAAGGCTTGTTCAACTTTGAGGTGTTCTAACCCTTCAATTTCTAAAATTCTGCCTGAGAAAATATTTTTCTTACCCGCTTTTTCCACGGTGAGCAAGCCTTGTTGAATCGCATAATATGGAATAGCGTGAACTAAATCCCGCAAGGTGATCCCAGGTTGCATTTCACCTTTGAAACGCACGAGCACTGATTCAGGCATATCCAGCGGCATCACGCCCGTTGCTGCGGCGAAAGCAACTAAACCAGAACCTGCCGGGAACGAAATTCCGATTGGGAAGCGAGTGTGTGAATCGCCACCAGTGCCGACTGTATCAGGTAAGAGCATACGGTTTAGCCACGAGTGAATAACGCCATCACCAGGGCGAAGGGAGACACCGCCACGATTCATGATGAAATCAGGTAAAGTGTGATGGGTAACCACATCAACTGGTTTTGGATAAGCCGCGGTATGGCAGAAGGATTGCATTACTAAATCGGCAGAAAAGCCTAAGCAAGCTAAATCTTTCAACTCATCACGGGTCATTGGGCCAGTGGTGTCTTGTGAGCCAACAGAAGTCATACGGGGCTCACAATACTGTCCTGCTCGAATACCTTCCACACCACAAGCACGACCAACCATTTTTTGTGCAAGGGTATAGCCTTTGCTGTTATCCCCCGCTGCTTGCGGTTTCACAAACACATCACTTTCTGGTAAGCCGAGTTCAACCCGAGCTTTGTGTGTTAAGCCACGCCCGATAATTAGCGGGATACGTCCGCCTGCACGGACTTCATCTAATAACACGTCGGTTTTTAGACTAAATTCTGCTAACACTTCGTCAGAATTGTGTTTACAGATTTTGCCTGCGTATGGATAAAGATCGATCACGTCCCCCATATGCAATTTACTTACATCAACTTCAATCGGCAGCGATCCCGCATCTTCCATTGTATTGAAGAAAATCGGAGCAATTTTACCACCTAATACAACGCCACCAGCACGTTTGTTAGGAATAAACGGAATATCATCACCCATTAACCAGAGGACTGAGTTGGTTGCCGATTTGCGTGATGAGCCAGTACCAACCACATCACCTACATACACCAGTGGGAAACCTTTTTCTTTGAGTTTTTCGATCTGCTTCATCGGACCAACCACACCGGGTTGATCAGGCTCAATACCATCCCTTTCATTTTTCAACATTGCTAATGCGTGCAATGGAATATCAGGACGAGACCATGCATCTTGTGCTGGCGAAAGGTCATCCGTGTTGGTTTCTCCAGTGACTTTAAAGACGGTGAGTGTAATTTTTTCGGCAAGTTTCGGGCGAGATAAAAACCAATCCGCATTTGCCCAAGACTCTAAAATTTGTTGAGCAAATGAGTTGCCCGCTTTTGCTTTTTCAGCAACATCGTGGAAATTATCAAACATCAATAAGGTTGAAGAAAGAGCTTCAACAGCAAGTGGGGCAAGATCAGGATTATCTAAGGCTTGAACAAGTGGTTCGATATTGTAGCCGCCTTGCATTGTGCCCAGTAATTTAACTGCATGTTGGGCTGAAATCACTGGTGAAGAGGTTTCGCCTTTGGTGAGTGCGGCAAGGAAAGAGGCTTTCACATAAGCGGCTTCATCTACCCCCGCAGGAATACGGTTTTCAAATAATTCAACAAGCACTTGAGTATCATTATTTTCAGGCTGTTTAAGTAATTCTACGAGTTGTGCTGTTTGTTCCGCATTCAGCGGTAAAGGGGCGACACCCTGTGCAGCACGTTCTTCAATGTGTTTTTGGTAATCAGTTAGAAAAGACATATAACATGTTCTCCACTCAAAAAGAAAAAGGTATAAATGAGAAACGGGCTAATAATAGCCAAAGGAATAAAAATAACAAGGATTCACCTTAATTATTTTTACAATTTGATAACAACTTCACAAAATTGCAGTTCATTAGAACAAAAAAGCAACTTAATTTGGATAAATTAAGTTGCTTTTGGTTGATTTACATCAAGGTGAAATTACATATTATTAACAATGTCTTGAGCAAACTCTGAAGTTGAACGCAAAGTCGCCCCTTCCAATGTTTCAGCAAAATCAACTGTGACAGTTTTGTTAGCAATGGTTTTTGACACTGCATTGACAACTAAATCTGCTGCTTCTAACCAGCCTAAATGACGGAGCATCATCTCGCCACTTAAAATAATCGAACCAGGGTTAGCTTTGTTCTGCCCTGCAATTTTTGGGGCGGTTCCGTGGGTTGCTTCAAAAATCGCTGCTTCAAAACCAATATTCGCCCCTGGGGAAATCCCAATACCGCCAACTTGTGCCGCCAGTGCATCAGAAATGTAATCACCGTTTAAATTCAGCGTCGCAATCACATCATAATCCGTTGGGTGCAATAAAATTTCCTGCAAAAACGCATCAGCAATACTGTCCTTAATGATGATTTCTTTGCCTGTTTTTGGGTTTTTCAGCTTATGCCAAGGGCCATTATCAATTGGTTCTGCCCCAAACTCTTTCGCCACTTGATAGCCCCACTCTTTGAATGCCCCTTCGGTAAATTTCATAATATTACCTTTATGGACTAAAGTGAGCGAGTCACGATCATTATCGATCACATATTGCAATGCTGCACGTACTAAACGTTGAGTGCCTTGTTTTGACACAGGTTTAATCCCTATTCCACAATCTTCAGTAAAGCGGATTTTTTTCACGCCCATTTCATCTTTTAAGAATGCAATAACTTTGTTTGCCTCATCAGAACCCGCAACCCATTCCACACCAGCGTAAATATCTTCGGAATTTTCACGGAAAATCACCATATCGACTAATTCAGGGTGTTTAACTGGGCTTGGCGTACCTTCATAGTAGCGAATTGGACGCAAACAGTTGTAAAGATCTAACCCTTGACGCATTGCTACATTTAACGAACGAATACCACCACCGACTGGAGTCATCAAAGGACCTTTGATGGCAACATGATAAGCTTTAATCAATTCCAAGGTTTCATCAGGTAACCACGTATTTTCGCCATAAACTTGGTTCGCTTTTTCGCCAGCGTAAATCTCTAACCACACAATTTTACGCTCACCGCCATAAGCTTTTTCGACTGCCGCATCAACTACCGTCCGCATCGCAGGGGTAACATCGACGCCAATGCCATCACCTTCAATAAACGGAATAATCGGATTATTTGGCACATTTAGTGATCCATCTGAATTTAAGCTAATCGCTTGACCTTCTGTAGGTTTTTGCACTTGACTCTGCATAGAAACTCTCCAACTTGACTGTTTTTAGGACTTATAACGGTCAAATAGCATAATCTATCCATGCTTTTTTTACAAAGTTTTTACATTTTAAATGTGAGCTAGATCTCAATTTCAATAAAATTTCTTCTAACATGAATTTCATTCATCTAAAAATGAAAAGAATAGAATTGACATCATAGTACCATTCTTTTAAAGTTTAGCCATCTAAACGGCTAGACTTCGAAAATATAAGAATAGATCAAAATCGATGATTGCAAAAAATCACACAAAACTTACCGCTTGCACAAGCGGTCAGATTTTGAGAAAGTTTTGCAAATGCCGAACAGTATGCAAACTAAACCTTATACAACAATAAAAATCCCGAAACATAGGAGTTTCCAATGAGTTATGCAAAAGAAATTGACTTGCTAAATCAAAGCGTTGCCGACTTAAATGGCAAAATTAACGTCTCTTTTGAATTTTTCCCACCGAAAAATGAAAAAATGGAAACATTGTTATGGGACTCTATTCACCGCTTAAAAGTGTTAAAACCCAAATTTGTGTCGGTGACTTATGGTGCAAATTCGGGTGAACGAAACCGCACACATACTATTGTAAAAAGTATCCAACAAGAAACGGGAATTGTTGCTGCACCACATTTAACTGGAATTGATGCAACACCTGATGAGTTGAGAGCAATTGCAAAAGATTATTGGGATAGTGGCATTCGCCACATTGTTGCCTTGCGTGGTGATGAACCTGCAGGCTACGCCAAAAAACCGTTTTACGCTTCGGATTTAGTTGCGTTGTTAAAAGACGTGGCCGATTTTGAAATTTCAGTGGCGGCATACCCTGAAGTGCATCCAGAAGCGAAATCAGCACAATCGGATCTGCTCTATCTCAAACAGAAAATAAATGCGGGAGCAAGTCGGGCAATTACTCAATTTTTCTTTGATATTGACAGCTACTTACGTTTCCGCGATCGCTGTGCAACCGTTGGCATTGATGTGGAAATTGTGCCGGGGATCTTACCTGTTTCAAACTTTAAACAGCTCGAAAAAATGGCAAAAATCACTAACGTAAAAATCCCAAGTTGGATGAGTAAAATGTACCAAGGCTTAGACGACGACCAAACCACTCGCAATCTTGTGGGTGCAAGCATCGCAATGGATATGGTAAAAATTCTTTCAAAAGAAGGGGTAAAAGATTTCCACTTCTACACACTCAACCGCTCTGAATTAAGCTATGCAATTTGCCATACGCTTGGGGTGAGACCTGAGTAATGAGAGTCTTACAAGCGGTCAGATCACCTAAAAAATTTACAACAACTGGCCGCACCTTACTCTATCAATCACTGCTTTCTAATAAATTAGAGTCTATAATTCTTTTTAATGAAAAGTAAATATCAAATGTAGCAAGAAATGATTAACTTTTTATCAACATTTTGCAGAAAGATAAAAAAACTCCAAAAAAACTTTAATATTTTGAAATAACGCCCCAAAATTAGATTAAAAAACAAACAAAAATACACAATTTATGTGATCGCTGTCATACTTTTGAAATCCTTTATTTTACTCCATTTTTTCTGCCGATAATCTCATTGTGCATTTTTCAATTATTTTTGGAGAACATTTATGAAAAAAAACGGCTTTGGCACTTTTTGTAGCTACTATCTCAGCAAATATCGCATTAGCGCAGACTGATGATAGCTACGTATTTAATTACAGTAGCACAAAAGATCTTTTTAAACCGCTCAATTTAACCGAGAAATTTGTTGAAAATGATGCGTTTAGACTCGAAAGTGGCTCTTTGACATTTAGAATCAAATCTGGTGGCGGTTTTAGTTCTGTGTTTGGTGTTGCAAATCCAAACTCTCCTCTTGATTTCCTGTCATTTTATTCTCATAGACAGAACAACAATACTGATACATTTGGCATTGAAATTAAAAGCAATAATGTTAATTTAATTAGTAATAGTGATATTAGAGCAAATATTGAGAATAATTCGAAATTTAGAAATATCACTTATACATTTGATAAAGATAACAATCAAATTAAAATTTATATTGATGGTACACTTGTTAAAACCCATACAGACTCTAAATTTTTTGCCAATATCACAACTTTAGGAAATGCTTATTTGGGTGAGACTCATAGACCAACTTCTTATAAAAATAAACCATATAGCCGCTGGCGTTTTAGTGGTGATGTTTTTCATGCTGACTTAGATAAAAAAGTGCTTACTGAAGAAGAAATTCATGAGAAACATTCTTACCTTAGTAAATTTCACGAGTACTCTTTATCAAGAAGAGCCCCCCTTGGTGCTGTTAAAAATCAACCTCAGGATATTTTCATGCCAGGGCAAGAAAATTCAGTCTCCTATCGTATTCCATCCTTACTTACCACAAAAAATGGTGTCCTAATTGCAGCCATAGATAAACGTAATCAGCATCACTCTGACTGGGGAAACATTGATACAGCTATTCGTCGTAGTACTGATGGCGGCAAAACTTGGAAAGAAGATCAAGTCATTATCGATTTAGCTAAACAACCGTATGATATTGATTACCACGGAGAACACAGAGGAAATAAACAATATCACAACTCTGCATTTTTAATTGACCCTTTGATGGTTGAAGATAAACGTAATGGTAGAGTATTTATGCTACTTGATATGTTTCCTGAAACTAGAGGGTTCTTCAGTGTCAATAATGTAGCAGGTTCGGGGTCTGGTTATAAATTGATTGATGGAAAACACTATCGTATTTTAACAGATAACACTAATAACCTTTATACCGTTCGTGAAAATGGTATTGTTTATGACGATAATAATGAACAAACAAATTATCGTGTTGAAATTGAGGGTAACAGAGAAATTGGTTTCAGAAATCTAGGCGATTTATATGAAAACGAAACTCGAGTTGGTAATATTTTCTTAAATAGTATGCATAATGATCATGACAGTGCCCCATTAAGTGCTGTGAAAACTGCATATTTATGGCTAACTCACAGTGATGATGATGGTCAAACATGGTCAACGCCTGTTGATATTACCCCACAAGTCAAAGCCGACTGGATGCGCTTCCTTGGTGTGGGTCCAGGTACAGGAATTCAGCTAAAAAATGGTAATCTTGTCATGCCAGTTTATTACACTAATGGAAAAGCGAATTCTCAAGCTGCAGCAGTCATTATTAGTAAAGACGGCGGGGTAACTTGGGAGCGAGGTGAGTCACCCATCGATCGCTGGGAATTTCATAATGGAGGCAGTCGCGAGTTGAGCCATGGTTCTAAAGAAATTACTGAATCTCAATTAATTGAATTAGATAATGGCGATCTAAAAATGTTCTCTCGTAACCGTATGAGTAACAGGGTCCTGATTTCTACCAGTAGAGACGGTGGTTACACATGGATAAATAGCCACCACATCGATGATGTATTATTGGAGCCTTATTCACAGCTTTCCGTGATTAAATATTCTAAGAGAATCAACGGCAAAGAAATGGTGATTTTTGCTAATCCACATTCTGATCCTGGATCAGGTACAGCCTGGGGTAAACGTACAAATGGTAAAGTGTGGCTGGGAGAAGTACAAAACGACGGTTCTATTGAGTGGAAATATAATACTACAATTACAACCGGCGACTATACCTACAACAGCTTAGCAGAACTACCAAACGGAGATATTGGTTTATTGTATGAAGATGATGGTAGTACAAATCATGATCACAAAATCCGCTTTATTTCATTAAATCTACAAGAGCTTGTTTGGCACGATAATTTAATTTATCGTGATCGTAGAGACACCGATAAAGATCGCCAAAAAGTTTCACTTGATTCACTATTTTCTGAAACATTCTACAAAATTGGTGATGGTGAAATGGTTAAACTGGGGAAGGGTGCTAACCCAGCCCATCTAGTTATTGAAGAAGGATCGACATTATTAAACCAAACTGCAGACTCTGAGAATAAGAAACAAGCTTACGAGACAGTATTAGTCAAAGAAAATACAACTTTACGCCTTGGAACTTCTGATCAAATGCCACTGGATAAAATTTATCTTAATAATGGTACGCTAGATCTTAATGGTAATGATATATCTGTTAGTATGGAGAACCAGCTAAAAACTGCAGTAAGTGATCAAAATATAAATGAAATCCTAGGAAACATTGTAAATGAGAACAACTCTGCATCAGCAACCTTAACTTATACCTTAACTGGTAATAAGTCTATTACGGGCAATTTAGGAAATACTCTAGGAGATTTAAATTTAACGTACAAACCAAACGCTGAAAATTCTAATCTTCTAGTTAAAGGAAATACTGTATTAAACGTAGTCGATGTAAAATCAGGAACATTGAGCTATGAAGTAAATACAAGACATGTAGCCCAAAAGCTAAATATTGCTGATAATGCCATCTTTGCTATTGGTGATAATAACACTGCAAACATTGTCCAAACAAAGCTTTCAGGGAAAAACAGCGCTGTAAATTTTGTTACTAGTGAAAATAACGTTACTGAATTCTCAACAAATTCATCTGGCGAAGGTAATTTTAATAAATCTGGAAATGGATTATTAAAATTAAATGGTAACATTGCCCATCATGGTTTAACTACACTTAGTGGAGGTAGCCTTGAATTCAATGGTACTTTAAACAATGGCCGTCTAGTATTAGAAAAGGGTACTACTTTTGGTGGAAACGCAAATATCAATGGAGATTCACTTTGGAAGCAAGGTAGTCTCATTGCCCCTGGATTTAACCAAGATACTCAAAACTTTGGTGCCCAAGTAATGCAATTTGCGAATGTAATCAATGAAGGGGCTCGGGTTTTACTTCGCGTTAATAATACCGTTGAAAATATCAGTAATTGGCAATATGACCAACTTATTGTAAATGGCCAAGTACAATCAGAAACCCCGATTCCCGTTGATGTTCAAATGATCGGTAACCACCAAGGAAATTCAGATAAAAACCAGAATGGTAAATACGATGTTGATGAGGGTATTTCTCTTATCAAGGTTGCCGCTGAATCTAACAAGCTACAACAGTTTGTTCTTAACAACCATAATACTCGTGCAAGATCTGGTAATAGTCTATTCCAATATGCTCTTGTTAGCGTAGATGAATCTATTGCTCAACGTACAGATCCAAATAAAAAATTCTTTGATTATCGTTTACAGACTCGATTAGTGGATGAGCAGGGAAATAGCCCAGAACCTGTTATTCGTAGTATTAAAAAAACAGGTTCATCGATTGCCACTCAAGATAAACCAGAGCTCAGCGAACTTGAAATTGCTAATTTAGTGCTAGAGCAAAAACAACAAGAGCTTGCAGAGAAAACTGCTGAATTAGAACGTGCAAAAGCAGAAAAACAAGCCGCGGAGCAAGACTCTCAAAGATCTACCGCTGAAAAAGTTGCCGCCGAACAAAAGGCACAACAAGCTGCTGCTGAAAAAGCAATTGCTGAACAACAAGCACAACAAGCCGCTGCTGAAAAAGCAACCGCTGAACAACAAGCACAGCAAGCAGCTGCTGAAAAAGCAATTGCTGAGCAAAAAGCACGGCAAGCGGCTGCTGAAAAAGCTCTGGCGGAAGAAGCTCTCAGAACACAGCAGGCAGAAAAAGCTGCTGAGATAGCGAAAAAGCAGCAGGAAATGGCAAACTCAGCAAGACAATATCGTGCTGCCTTACATCACAAAGTACCATCATATCTTGTAGCAAACACTGCGATGTTAAACCAAGGAGAAAGTGTACACCGCCAATTTATGGACAACATTTGGTCTGGTGATAAGAAAGGATTCTATGTGAACCAACAAAATGGTCATTCACAATATACATCTAACCTTGGCTTCACGAATTATGGTTATGGTTACAAAGCAAATCAAAGTAGTACATTATTTGGTGGCTTCGCACCATTAAGCGACAATACTGAGTTACATGCTGCAATTGGTTTTAGTAAACAGACAGTAAAACCTCAAGCTGTCGATGGCTCAAGTGAAACACGTTATAAATCCACATCATTCTTAGTTGGTTTACACAACAAATGGGATAATGTGATTCTTAACACAACGTTTGGCTATCATTCCCATCGCGGTAAAGTCTCAACGAGTGAACAGAAAAACATTGGTCGTATTGATGGTTCACAAATGCAATTTGCTGGAGAAGTTGGTTATGAAATTCCTGTTGGTCAGTTCGCAGTAACACCAATGTTGGGTTTAAGTTACCAACAACTAAAAACAGATGTAGAAGATACGCAAGATCGTTGGAACATTGCACTCAAACCATACAATGTATTCAATCAACAACTAGGGACAAACATTAGTTGGAGAAATGATGTCGTTCGTTTAAGTGCAGGTGCATTCTATGAAAATAGCAATGGGCAGCCGAAAGCGGTGAGTATTGCTGCAAATGGTCAGTATGCAGAGTTTGCAACAGGTCGTCATGGTAATGCTCTACTCTTTAAAGTGAACAGTGATTTCACTCTCGCAAAACATCTCACTTTCGGTTTACGTATTGAGCATCGTCATGCATTATCTACTGCAAAACTTAAACAAACCCAGTTTGGTGGTAAATTAGAATATCGTTTCTAATCTTATGTAAATACAAAAGCCAGTTTGGAAACAAACTGGCTTTTTCGTTTCAAGCATATATGTTCTTAACAAGCGGTCACTTTTCTCCGTTTTTTTGCAAAAACAGCATAAAATCCGCAACAGTATGGAAAGAACCAAACACAATAATCAAATCTTGCACTGTGGCAAGTTGGAATACATTTTGGCTTGCAGCAGGCACATCTTCATAGGTTTGAGCGTTTGCGGTTGGTAAAACCTGCAACAATTTCGCAGAGACTTGCTCTGCCGATTGCCCACGAAAACCGTGCAGCCCTGCACAATGCCATTCATCAATTACCTCTGCCAAAGGTTCCACGATGCCGGAGAGATCTTTATCGACCAACACACTAAACACCGCATATATTTTTTGCGAAGGTGATTTCATTGCCTGCAAACGCTCGGCAAGATAACGTGCGGCGTGCGGGTTGTGTCCGACATCGACAATCACAGATGCAAGCGGTCGGTTTCCCGCAACGTTTTGCAAATCGGATTCGGTGAGTTGCTGAAAACGCCCCGTCATTTGTGCATCTGCAATGCCTTGAGAAATCAGTTCATCGCTAATCTCAAATGGCAAGATTTTTAACACTGCAATCGCTGTTGCGGCATTCGGTACAGGGATTTTTGGCAGCGGAAATTCGAGATTTTCGGTTTGGGTTTGCCATAACAAGCAGTCGTTTTTGAGCGAAAATTGCCAATCCACATCACGTCGATAAACCTGACAATTCAGCTCTTCAGCATAATCTAATATGCTCTGCGGGCAATCAGGCTCGCCAATCACCACGGGGATATTTGCTCGGAAAATGCCCGCTTTCTCTCGCCCGATCACCTCACGGTTATCACCTAAAAATTCAACATGATCAATATCAATTGAGGTAATCACCGCCAAATTAGGATCAACGATATTGGTCGCATCTAACCGCCCACCTAAACCGACTTCTAAAATGGCGACATCAACTTGTTGGCGACGGAAAATATCTAATGCTGCCAAAGTACCAAATTCAAAATAAGTCAGTGACTGTGATTTATGTTGCTCAATGAAATCAAAGGTTTGAATGAGATCTGTATCACTGACCATTTTGCCTTGCACACGCACACGTTCGTTATAGTGAATCAGATGCGGCGAGGAATAGACGCCCACTTTCAAGCCTTTTCCCAGCAACACCGTTTCCAGCAGTTTGCAGGTCGAGCCTTTGCCGTTGGTGCCAGCCACAGTGATTACATAAGGGGCGGGGTTAAGTAAATTGAGCGTTTCTGCGACAGCTCGAATGCGGTCTAAGCCCATATCAATCGGTTTGAAATGGGATTTTTCCAAATAGGAAAGCCACGTTTCCAAAGAATCCGTGGCTTTTGGGATGATTAAATCAGTCATTATTCGTTTACAACTTCCGCCTCTGCTTCTGTTTCAATCAATTCGCCCGTTTTAAATGGCGTCGGTTGGTTGGTGAGTTTTGCCACCAAGCGAGAAAGGGTATCACGCATCTGCTTGCGATGTACGATCATATCAATCGCCCCTTTTTCAAGTAAAAACTCACTACGTTGGAAGCCTTCTGGCAATTTCTCACGCACGGTTTGCTCGATAACACGTGGGCCTGCAAAGCCGATTAATGCTTTTGGTTCCGCAATGTTGATGTCGCCTAACATCGCCAAACTCGCTGACACTCCGCCTAAAGTTGGGTCGGTTAACACCGAAATAAACGGCACACCCTGCTCTTTCATTTTGGCTAAAATCGCACTGGTTTTTGCCATTTGCATTAACGAGAACAACGCTTCTTGCATTCTTGCTCCGCCCGATGCAGAGAAACAGATAAATGGAATTTTGTCAGCTAAGGCACGTTCTGCGGCTTTCACAAATTTCGCCCCGACAACTGACCCCATCGAGCCACCCATAAATTCGAAGTTGAACGACGCAACTACCACAGGCATGTCGTACAATTTGCCGTACATCACGATAAATGAATCTTTCTCGCCAGTCTGTTTTTGTGCCGCAGTTAAACGATCTTTATATTTTTTTAAATCTTTGAATTTTAAAACATCTTGCGGCTCAAGTTCTGCAGCAAGTTCTTCGGCAGAATCGGTATCAAGTAACTCTAATAAACGGGTGCGAGCATCGATTCGCATATGGTGATCACATTTCGGGCAAACTTGCATATTGCGTTTAAGCTCTTCGCTATACAACACTTGCTCGCAACTCGTACATTTTGTCCAAACCCCTTCTGGAATTTTTGATTTTGTACCATTTGATGATGAGGTTCTTCCTAAAATTTTTTCAATCCAACTCATTTTTCACCTACTTTTGTGTTGAGAAAATTGTGCGTATTAGACCATAAATGATTGAAAATTACTATATAAAAAGGTTTGACCTGGATTTCTGTGAAATAGCTAGCAAATTTGCAAAATTTTTACCAAAAATGACCGATTGCACTTGCTAAAAATCTCATTTCACCGTATAAATCTCCCGTTTTGCAAACATCATTTCAGAGGAAAAATCAATGGCTATGTTTAACCACATTCAAGCAGCTCCTGCTGACCCTATTTTAGGTTTAGGGGAAGCATTCAAAGCAGATTCTCGTGCCGAAAAAATCAACTTAGGTATCGGCGTATATAAAGACGAAAACGGACAAACCCCCATTGTCAAAGCAGTCAAAGAAGCGGAAACTCGCTTGCTTGCCAACGAAAATACCAAAAATTATCTCACCATCGACGGCATCGCCAATTTCAACCAACAAACTCAAGCCCTATTATTTGGCGAAAATGCAGAAGTGATTACATCAGGTCGTGCCAAAACCGCACAAAGCCTTGGTGGAACAGGTGCATTACGCATTGCGGCAGAATTTATCAAACGCCAAACTAATGCAAAAAATGTGTGGATTTCAACCCCAACTTGGCCAAACCATAATGCCATTTTCAACGCAGTTGGCATCAACATCAAAGAATACCGTTACTACAACAAAGAAACCAAAGCATTAGATTGGGATAATTTACTCGCCGATCTCAGCCAAGCAGAAGCTGGCGATGTGGTCTTACTCCATGGTTGCTGTCATAATCCAACCGGTATTGACCCAACGCCAGAACAGTGGCAAACCCTTGCGAATATGTCTGCTGAAAAAGGCTGGTTACCCTTATTCGACTTTGCTTACCAAGGCTTTGCGAATGGCTTAGAAGAAGATGCGTTTGGCTTGCGCGCCTTCGTGAAGAACAATCGCGAGGTATTGGTCGCCAGCTCATTCTCCAAAAACTTCGGTTTATATAATGAGCGTGTGGGTGCATTCACGTTGGTCGCAGACAATGCTGAAGTTGCAAACAACGCCTTCAGCCAAGTGAAATCTATCATTCGCGTACTCTACTCTAACCCATCTTCACACGGGGCAAGTGCAGTGGCATTAGTCTTATCTGATGCAACATTAAAAGCCGACTGGATTGCTGAACTTGCAGAAATGCGTAACCGTATCAAAGCAATGCGTGCTAAGTTCGTGCAACTGCTCAAAGAGAAAGGGGCAACACAAGACTTTGATTTCATTATCACCCAAAACGGCATGTTCTCGTTCAGCGGTTTAAGCCCTGAACAAGTAGATCGCTTAAAAGATGAATTTGCGATTTACGCCGTACGTTCAGGCCGTATCAACGTGGCAGGTATCACCGATGACAACATCGACCGCTTGTGCGAATCGATCGTCAAAGTGCTTTAATTTCTGATCACAAGCGGTTAGATTTGCAAAACTTTTTGCGAAACTGACCGCTTGTTTCCTAGCATTCCCCCCGAATTTTCCTTATAATTCTTAGCCTTTTCAATTTGCGTGATACATTGAAAACGACCGAATTTTTTACAGTTTCAAAGGAAAAACTATGTCTCAATTCCCTACAATTTCGGAAATTCTCAGCGGCAAAGTTGCCGTGGGTAGTGACGTTTCCGTGCGTGGTTGGGTTCGTACCCGCCGCGATTCCAAAGCTGGTTTATCATTTTTAGCCGTTTATGACGGTTCTTGTTTCGACCCAATTCAAGCGATCATCAATAACGATTTGCCAAATTATCAAGATGACGTGTTGCGTTTAACCGCAGGTTGCTCAGTGGTGGTGACAGGTAAAATCGTCGAATCGCCAGCAGAAGGACAATCCGTTGAATTACAAGCAAGCCACGTTGAAGTGGTCGGCTGGGTGGAAGATCCTGATACGTATCCAATGGCGGCAAAACGCCACTCTATCGAATATTTGCGTGAAGTGGCTCACCTTCGTCCACGCACAAACTTAATCGGTGCAGTAGCTCGTGTACGTCACTGCTTGGCTCAAGCGATTCACCGCTTCTTCCACGAACAGGGTTTCTACTGGGTTGCTACTCCGCTTATCACGGCTTCTGATACTGAAGGTGCGGGTGAAATGTTCCGTGTTTCAACGTTAGATTTAGAAAATTTACCACGTGGCGAAAACGGCAAAGTCGATTTCAGCCAAGATTTCTTCGGTAAAGAAGCATTCTTAACCGTTTCTGGTCAGTTGAACGGCGAAACTTACGCCTGTGCATTGAGCAAAATCTATACTTTCGGTCCAACTTTCCGTGCGGAAAACTCCAACACGACTCGCCACTTAGCTGAGTTCTGGATGGTTGAGCCTGAAATTGCCTTTGCTGACTTAGCTGACAATGCCAAACTTGCTGAAGATATGCTCAAATATGTGTTCCGTGCGGTGCTTGAAGAACGTAAAGACGACATGGCATTCTTCGCCAAACACGTCGACAGCAATGTGATCAGTCGTTTAGAACATTTCATCAATTCACCATTCGCTCAAATCGACTATACCGATGCGATTGACGTCTTGTTGAAATCAGGAAAAGCGTTTGAATTCCCTGTGGAATGGGGGATCGACTTATCGTCTGAGCATGAGCGTTACTTAGCGGAAGAACATTTCAAATCGCCAGTGGTGGTGAAAAACTATCCGAAAGACATCAAAGCGTTCTACATGCGTTTAAATGATGATGGTAAAACTGTGGCAGCAATGGATGTTCTTGCCCCAGGAATCGGTGAAATCATCGGCGGATCACAACGTGAAGAGCGTTTAGACGTGTTAGATAAACGCATGGTAGAAATGGGTTTAAACCCTGAAGATTACTGGTGGTATCGCGATTTGCGTAAATACGGCACCGTGCCGCACGCAGGTTTTGGTTTGGGCTTCGAGCGTTTGATCGTGTATGTCACTGGATTGCAAAATATTCGTGAAGTGATCCCATTCCCTCGTGCACCACGTAATGCAAACTTCTAATAAAATAAGGGCGGAAACGCCCTTTTTTCATTATGTAAAATATTTTCCTTTCTCAATCTGAGATTGCATAACACCTTCACTACATTCGCAAAATATTTGTCTAAAGTGACCGCTTGTCCCTATTTCGAAGGCATTTTAAGTAATTTTCCATCTCCAAATGGCGGCATAAGTGCCCATAAAAATGGTAAATCTTGAGACTTAATTTGCCCACGTAAACACTGTTCAAACCGTAAATCGCCAAAACCTCGGCTAGCAAGGCATGCACCTCCAGAGAAGGCTTGCTGAATAATGAATGCCCCAGTATCCGTTGGAACCAGAACAAAAGCAGTTAATGCGGTATCCTCACAATCTTGTACCAATCCTCCAGTAAAACATTTTTGCGTATTTGGGACTCTAAATTGAACTACATTCATATTACTCACGGTAATATCAATGAGTTCCCAATGTAGATTTTTCTCTGAATGTTCTCCATATTGTTGGTTCTCTAGTGGTGCACCTGTCAATAAACTCCGTAACGTTAGCACTGGTGGTGGAGTTACTTTTACATCCGGATAACTTGTCGGATCGGGGCCTAATGGTACCGAAAATCCCTGTAAGCTAAATATTGTGGTGAATATTCCAATTATTTTTATCCATGTTTTCATTTTTTCTCCTAACGATCTTTTACAAAGCTAACCGGAAAGTGATCTGAGGCAATTTGGGAACGCATCTGATTAAACATAATACTCGCACTCACATTGGTCGTTTGATGTTGTGGTGCCTGATCCGCATTATGAATCACTGCATAGTCTAAAATGCTACCTGAACGATGTGTTGGTTCTGTTGGTGCCACAATTAGTGTACTATTATCGACT